>JAMBEQ010000145.1 GCA_024506175.1 Methylocystis sp. | reverse complement strand
GCGGCGTCGTTCGCGCATTCTTGTGGGGGTTGTTCATCCGAAGAAGTCCCGAGTGCATCGTGTGGCAACGACCACTCTCAAGCCTTCAGCTCGGGTGAACAACCTCCTCAGACGCTACAGCTAGGCGCTCCGTCGCCCGTCCGCGCCGGCGACGGCGTCCCTAAGAAAGCAGGCGAAATATGACCTCCTTGGAGACGCCCGTCGGCCTCCTCCTCGTCAATCTCGGCACGCCGGACGCGCCTGACGTCGCCTCGGTGCGCCGCTATCTCGCGCAATTCCTCTCGGACCCCCGCGTCGTCGACCTGCCGCGCATCCTGTGGCTCCCCATCCTCTACGGGGTTGTGCTCAACACGCGGCCGAAGAAATCCGCCCACGCCTATGAGACGATATGGAATCACGATGTGGCCGAAGGCCCGCTGAAGACCATCACGCGCCGGCAGGCTGAAAAGCTTGGCGCGCGCGCCCTTTCCGGCAGGGCGCCGGTGATCGTGGATTACGCCCTGCGCTATGGCTCGCCCTCGATTGCGGCGCAGATCGAAATGCTGATGGCGAAGGGCTGCGAGCGCATCGTTCTTTTGCCGCTCTATCCACAATACGCCGCCTCGACCAACGCCTCGGTTGTCGACGCGGCTTTTGCGCATCTCAAGCGCCTTCGCCGCCAGCCGGCGTTGCGCATCGGCGCGCCCTATTACGACGACCCCGCCTATATCGAGGCGCTTGCCGCCCGCATCAGGGGCGACCTCGCCGCCCTCGACTTCGAGCCCGAAGCCATCGTCGCCTCTTTCCACGGGCTGCCGCAGGCGCAAGTCGATCGCGGCGATCCCTATCGATCGCATTGCGAGGCGACCTGGCGGCTGCTCGGCGCGGCGCTCGGCATGCCCGAAGAGAAGCTGCTCCTCTCCTTCCAATCGCGCTTCGGCCCGGCGCAATGGATCGGCCCTTACACGAGCGACGTCGTCCAGACGCTCGCGACCGCCGGCGTGCAGCGGCTGGCGGTGGTCACGCCCGGGTTTTCCGCCGATTGCCTCGAGACCATCGAGGAGATCGGCATTCAAATCCGCGATCTTTTCCTCGGGAGCGGCGGCAGGAAGTTTGCGCGGCTGTCCTGCCTCGACGATAGCGAGGAAGGCATGGCGCTGATCGAAACGCTGGCGCGGCGCGAGCTTGCCGGCTGGGTTTGAACCTTCTTGCTGGCGCCTCAATTTTCGGTTTCGATCGGTTCATGCTTCAGCTTCGTTTAGCTCTCATCGCCGCCGTTCTCGCCGTCGCCAACGCCGCCGCGGCGCAAGAGGCGGGAATCTCCACAGGCGGCCAGGCGATCGGCGGGCTTTTCGACGCTTTGGGCCTGCGCAGGCCTACGTCGCCGGCCCCAGATTTCGTGCGCGAGTCGCGCCCGCAGAAAATGGATTATGTTCCGCTTGCGCCGACGCCAGAAAAGAATGGCAAGCAACGCGCGACCGAGCTGCAAGCCACGAGCGCCGCGCTGGACCGGGCGGCCGCGCAGGCGCGGCGGCGGGCGGCGCGCGTGAAGACTCCAGACTGATCAGGCAGCGTGGCTGCTAGAGCCCATTCCGCAAAAGTTGACAGACTTTTGCGGTAAGAATGCGCTCCAGCTTTTGGTCTTGCGCGATTTCTTATCGCTCGCATGAGCGGAAAGTGCGCTAAGCAAGTGCGACGCCCCCCACCAAGCGGGGAACAATGGCGCCCTCGACGGAATTTAAGGGCTTCCCGGACGGGACGCCGCGCTCGGCGACGCTGCCCGTCCTTCCGTCCAGAGGACGCCGATGCGGCGCATGCTTCTTTTGGCGGCCGCTCTCGCTGGCGCACTAGGCTTGGCGGCGCTCCCACACGAGACGCCGCGCGGGAAAAGCCCGGGCGAGATCGAAGCGACCTTGAGAGAGCTGCGGCTGCCGCGGGATTTCTCGATCTGGCTCTATGCGCTCGCGCCCGGCGCGCGGACCATCGCCGTAGGGCCGAAAGGGAAGGCGATCTTCATCGGCACGGGCGTCGACAATGTCATCTACGTGCTGACGCCCGGCGCGGGGCGCGCCGAGGCCGTCGAGCGGCTCGAGCTCGCGATCCCGTTCGACCTGCCGCACGGCCTGTGCTTTTCAGAGGACGGCACGCTCTTCATCGTCGAGCGCAACCGCGTGCTCGCCATTCCGCGCGCCGAGGACACATGGCGCAAGCCGCACGCGCGCATCGTCGTTCCGAAAGGCGAGCTGATCCCGCGGCAGGAGGAAAGCGATTACCATACGCTGCGCGTCTGCCGCGTGGGACCGGACGACAAGCTCTACATCTCGCTTGGCCAGCCCTATGACGTGGCGCCGAAGGAGAAGCTCGCCTTCTACGAGCGCACTGGCGTCGGCGGCATCATCCGCATGAATCTCGATGGCTCGAAGCGCGAAGTTTTCGCGCGGGGCGTGCGCAATTCGGTCGGCATGGATTTCAGCCCGGCCGATGGGTCCCTTTGGTTTACCGACAACCAATCGAACGAGATGGGCGAAGTAAATCCCCCCGAGGAGCTCAACCGCGCGCCCATCCCCTGGCTGCACTTCGGCTTCCCCTGGTATGGCGGCGGCCATGCCCGCACGCCCGAATACGCTTCGGACGAGCCACCGCCCGGCGTCGTTTTTCCGGAGGTGGAGGAGGAAGCCCATGCAGCCGGTCTCGGCATGACTTTCTACAGGGGCGACGCCTTTCCAAAGAAATATCGTGGCGGCATCTTTACGGCGCAGCATGGCTCGGGCGCCCGCAACGCGCCCGTCGGCGCCCGGCTCATGTTCACCCGGCCGGGGCCGGACGGAACGGGCGGCGTGAGCAAACCCTTCGTCGAAGGCTGGAACACGGGGGCCATGCCCTATCTCGGACGGCCGGTCGACGTCGCCGAAACGCCCGAAGGCGACCTTCTCGTCAGCGATGACGAGAACGGGGCGATCTACCGCATCATGTACCGGCGCTCGGTCATCGCCGGCAAGTGACCCTGGGATTGCTGCCGGAGCAGCGCGTCGCCATTTGTCGTTGAAAACTTCTCAAACGAAAGTGGCGACGATGCATACGGCGATCAGAAAGGCCGGCGAGCGCGGAGCGGCCAATTTCGGCTGGCTCGACAGCCGCCACAGCTTCTCCTTCGGCCAGTATTACGACCCGGAACATATGGGCTTTGGTCCGCTCCGGGTGATCAACGAGGATCGCGTGGCGCCAGGAGGCGGCTTCCCTACCCATCCGCACAGGGACATGGAAATCATCTCCTACGTGCTCGACGGCGCGCTGGCGCACAAGGACAGCACCGGCGTGGGCTCCATCGTCCGCGCTGGCGACGTGCAGCGCATGAGCGCGGGGACCGGGGTGCGCCACAGCGAATACAACGCCTCGGATCACTCCCCCGTCCACTTCCTCCAGATCTGGATCGTGCCCGAACGTGAGGGCCTTGTCCCAGGGTATGAGCAGAAGCGTTTTGGCGCAGAGGAAAAGCGCGGCCGCCTGCGCCTCATCGCCTCCCGCGACGGTCGCGAGGGCTCCCTCACCATCCACCGCGACGTCGACGTCTACGCCACCATGCTGGCCGGGGGCGAAAGCGTCTCGCACGACGTTGCGCCGGGCCGAGCGGCTTGGGTGCAAATTGCCCGCGGCGCGCTTGCGGTCAATGGCGTTCAGCTGGAGGCTGGCGACGGGATCGCCGTGAGCGACGCGGACGACTTGCGTCTGGAGGGACGCGGGGAGGCCGAGGCGCTCGTGTTCGACATGGCGATGGACGGCTTGGCGATGTAGCTGTGTCACTCCAAACGCGCCGGCGCTTCGAAGGCTTCCTTATCGGTAAGGATCGTCAACGTGGCGTCGGCGCTCTTGGGTTTCGGGCCGGTCGAAAACAACGTCAGCGCGAAATCCGCGCCATCTCGCTTGCTCTCGATGAAAAGCGGCTCGGGGACTTCCGCGAAGACATCCTGCGCCTTGCCGGGGCCGCGGACGCTCAGGCGCCACGAGTCGCCGTCCTTCAGCAAGGACAGTCGTTTTGCCGCCTCCGCCGCGCTGATCTTGACCGGCACGCGCTTTTGGGCAGCCACAATGGCGCCCACGAAGGGCGAGGCGCCGTCTTGCGGCAGCAAGAGAGACAACTGGGCATTCGCCGGCAGGCAGATCTTGCCGCAGGCGGCGTAGTCGAGATCGAGAGCAAGCGTTACAGGCGCCTTCGGATCCTTCGGCGTGACTGTCAGAGGAAAAATAACGGTCTCATCATAGCCGGCGACGATCGTGCCGGCTTCGTCAAAATGCTTGGGCGCTGGAAAGGCCGTTTCCACTTTGGCGACGTTGGTCGACTTCGAGAAATCGAAAACGGGCGCGGAACCCGCTTCGCCAGGTTGGCGCCAATAGGTGACGGTCTTTGGCGCGAGGCTGATTTCGACGCCCGCGTGGTAGGCGCCGCCGGTCATCGGGCCCCCCGAAAGGAGGCGGACGGCAGAAACGCTTCCCTTGGCGGGAGTGGTCGCGAAAGAGAGCTCCGCCGCCTGCGCGCCCGCCATAGTAAAGGCGCTGGCGAGCGTGGCTGTGCAAAGGAAAAAGACGCGCGTCTTCTGCTCGAGCTTTGTCATTAGGATTAATTTTCCGAGGTCTTTGTGATCGATACTCGCCGCTTGTTAAGGAGGCTTTGCGGGCGTAGCATGATGCTATGAGCAGGTCGCGCCCCAAGCAAGTTTCCTCAGACTCTACGGACAACAGGACTTCCGGCCGCCGATATCTGGATGGGCAGTTGCTCGTCGCCATGCCCGGCATGGCCGATGAGCGTTTCGTGCGCTCGGTCATCTATCTCTGCGCGCATTCGGAAGACGGGGCGATGGGCATCGTCGTCAACCAGCCGGCGCGGGTGAAGAATTTCCCCGATCTGCTCGTGCAGCTCCAAGTGATCGCGCCGGAGGAGCGCATCAGACTGCCGCGCGGCGCCGAAGAGATTCAGGTGCTCTCCGGCGGGCCGGTGCAAACCGACCGCGGCTTCGTGCTGCACTCGCCGGATTTTTTCCTCGATAATTCGACGCTGCCGATCGACGAGGGCGTCTCGCTCACCGCGACCATCGACATTCTGCGCGCCATCGCCGCCGGAGAGGGGCCGCACCACGCGCTGCTTGCGCTCGGCTACGCGGGGTGGGACGCCGGGCAGCTCGAAGACGAAATCCAGCGCAACGGCTGGCTGCATTGTCCAGCCGATCCGGGGTTGCTTTTCGACCGGGACCTCAGCGGCAAATATACGCGCGCGCTGCGCTCCATGGGCGTCGATCTGGAGCGGTTGTCCTCCCTCGCGGGCCATGCGTAGCCTGTGCCTTAGAGACGTTGGAATGCAGCCGCATAGTCGACGGCGCCGTCGAGCGGCAAGTCGTCGCGAAAAGGCAGCGCCATGAAATAGCGTCCCGCGTAGGGCGACGAGAAGCGCGCCGCAAGCTTCGCATCGAACCCTAAACGCCCATAATAAGCCGGGTCGCCCAAGACGAAGACGGTCCGCCAGTCTTCTCGCGCCGCCTGGGCAAGTCCCCAACGGATGGTCGCGCTGGCGACGCCCATCCGTCGATGGGGAAGGGCAGTGGCGACTGGCGCCAATCCGAGCGCTGGGAAAGCCGCCGTCATTTTCGAGAATCCGGCATATCCGGCGACGCCATCTTGCGCCAGTCCGACGACTTCCAGGACCATGTCGCCGTCCTGGCGCAGATTCTCGACCAAGTCCGCTTCCGCGATGCGACCGAATGCCTCGATGAGCAGCCTGCGGGCGGCGGCCATTTCATCAGGTCGAATTCGGCGAATAATCACGGCGCGGGGTTGCTATGGAGCTGGTGAATTTCATCAATCCGGCCCTCGATTTCCGGTGTGATCTTCACCTCGACCGAGCCGAGATCGGTTTTGAGCTGCGCCATGGTCGTCGCGCCGATGATGTTCGACGTCACGAAGGGGCGTGACGTCACATAGGCGATGGCGAGCTGAGCGGGATCGACGCAAAGGTCGCGCGCGAGCGCAAGATAGGCGTCGATCGCCGCCGCCACTCCGGGCTTTTCATAGCGCTCGCCGCGCTCGAAGAGCGTCGTGCGCGCGCCTGGCGGCCGCGCCCCGCCCTGATATTTGCCGGTGAGATAGCCCTGCGCCAGCGGCGAATAGGCGAGAAGGCCGACGGCGTCGCGCTCCGCGAATTCGGCGAGGCCCATCTCGAAAGTGCGATTTAAGAGGTTGTAGGCGTTCTGGATCGAGACCACGCGCGGCCCGCGGCCGAGCTCGGCGGCCCACAGGAAACGCGCGACGCCCCAGGGTGTCTCGTTCGAGAGGCCGATATGGCGAACCTTGCCGGCCTTCACCAGCTCATCCAGCGCCTCGAGCGTTTCCTCGATCGGGACCTCGGCGCGTTTGGATGGCCGCCGGTAGATTGTCCCGCCTGCGCCCCAGAGCGGCAGCGAGCGATCCGGCCAATGCAACTGGTAGAGATCGACGTAGTCGGTTTGCAGCCGCTTGAGCGAGCCCTCTATGGCGTAACGAATGTTCTTGCGATCGAGAACCGTGCCGGCGTCGCCCTCGCGAAGCCAGCTGGCGTCGCCGCGCCCAGCAACCTTGGTGGCGATGACGACCTTGTCCCGGTTCTTGCGGGCCGCGAGCCAGGAGCCGATGATGCGCTCCGTCGAGCCCTGCGTCTCGGGCCTTGGCGGAATGGAGTATAATTCAGCGGTGTCGATGAAATTGACGCCCCGCGACAAAGCATAATCGAGCTGCTCGTGTCCCTCGGCCTCCGTATTCTGCTCGCCCCAGGTCATGGACCCCAGGCATATAGCCGAGACGGAGAGATCGGTCGCGCCAAGCTTTCTGTATTCCATTTTCGCAACCTAACGCAGGAATTGGCTGGAAAGCAGATTCATCCGCAGTTCGAAGCTCTGGAACTGGGTGAAAATCGGGATTAGCCAAGATTTGATTGCCGCGCGCACCACGATCGATATCTCGGAAGGGGGATTGCGCAAAAACGCGTTCAGCGAGAGGTTGGTGTCATCCAGCGCTGTGGCGATGGCGCTCTCGAGCTTGGGGATGACGAGCTTGCCGCGCGCCGGATAGCGGGAGAGGATTTCATGCGCTTCCGAGCGCAGTGGCGCGGCGCCCTCATTGTGGATGACGGTCAACCACAGGTTCGGCCAGGTGGTGTTCAGCATACGGGCGTTGCTCGCAGACGTCTGAGAGCTGTCCGACTGGAAGAGAACGATGGGTTCGACGCCCGCGCGGCGCGCTTCCTCCAGAAAGCCGATTTCGGCGATCGTCGAGAACAGCTGATCGTACGAACGGCTCCAGACGTCGACGACCTTTGGCGTTTCGTCGGCCACGAGCAGCCGGTCGAAGAGGGAGATCTGCCCCTTCACATCGCCTAAATCGATGACTCGGGAAAGACCCGGAAAGCGCAGAGCGTAGTTGGGCTCGCGCGAATCCGTGTCAAATCCTTCGACCGCAATTCCGCGCGAGAGATAATAGTCGGTAAGCAGCCGCGCCGCCGTCGTCACGCCAGTGCGCGAGTGAGGCGAGCAGACAAAGAAGACGAAGGTGCGGCGGCTCATCTGTTCCCCGACGACGAGGGCGGCGCCGCCTTCGTCTTAACGTCCTCTGGCCACGCCCGCTGTAATGAGATCCAGAAGCCCGACACGCTCGAATTCGTCCGCAACCCTGGCGAGCCAAGTGCGCACATAGCCGCGCAGGACGAAAGAGTGATCCGCCGGTTCGCCCTCCGCCGTCTGATTGGCGATGAAAAACGAGTAGGGCGTGCCGGCAAGCTCGACCTGCTCATAGGCAAGCTCGCCAAGCTTCGGGATGGTGATCTCCCCCGTCGTGTTGACGTCCTCGAAATATTTTGAGTGGGTCTGCGGGTCCCATTCGAAGAAGGTCGTGTCGTTCACATGGTTCTTGACCATAAAGTAATTGGCGTCCGTCATATAGGGCGCGATCTCGGCGATCTCGTCGAGAGATGCGATGGACGGCCCGATGACATGGAGCAGGAGGAAGCGGAACTCGCCCGCCTTCACAGCGTCGAAAAAGCCGATCTCGTCGAGCGCCTCGAGCGCCGGGCTCAGGCCCCCGGCGCGCACGTCGATGACGCTGACCTTGGCCTGGGTCGAATTCAGCGTGTCGATGATCTTCATCTGGTCGGCGGTCGACGTCAGATCGACGATTAGCGTCTCGTCTGGGTGGAAACGGTAGAGCGTGCCGCGCGGCGTCTCGGTGTCGAACGCCCGCGTCTCGATATTGTTGAGAGAGAGAAAATCGAGAACGGCTCGCGCAATCGTCGTCTTGCCGACGCCTCCCTTGTCGGCGCCGACGACGATAACTGTCGGTTTCATAGCGGCTCCTGAAGCTTGTTGAGGCGCAGCGACTTCCCTTGCCTCGCGCCGCGGTTCCGGCTCCTTCTTGGGAGGCGGCATTTCTTTCACGGTTTTGATCGGCCTCTTTACCATGCGGTCTCCTATGGCGGTTGATCGTCAGCTGGCGCGCCGCTCCGATTGCCTACCTGGCTCTTAACAAACATAGATTGTGGCCGCTTGTCATGTCCCAGCTGTGAATTCGCTCAGATCAGTTTTCACATACAAGTTCTGTTGTTCGCCTTCATACCGCGCCATTTCGAGGTGAATTGACTTACGTGCGATTTAGAGTATCTAACCGTTCGAAATACAGAACGCCGGCGCGGCTCTACGCCTCCCCGCCCAGCGAGACCGAGCGCATGACCACCACATTGGATATTGCCGCCCAACCGCCCGCCGCATCGGAGCCCGAAGCGCCCTTTTTGCGCGTCGAGGACCGGAACGGCGTTGTCCACGAGCTTGCGGCCGTGGAGGGCTGGCGATTGATGGAAATATTGCGAGATTACGGCATCGGCATGGAGAACACCTGCGGGGGCGCGCTTGCCTGCGCCGAATGCCACGTGGTGCTCGACGCCGAATCGGCCGCCCGCGTGCCGCCGCCGCGCGAGGACGAGCTCGAGAAGCTCGACGAGCTGCCGATGCTTTACCCAAACTCTCGCCTTGCGTGCCAGATCATCTGGTCGGATGAGATGAGCGGCCTTTCTCTCAAGCTCGCCCAGGAGACGTGATGCCCGCGCTCAAACATCCGCAGATACTCCTGGCGTCCGACCTTTCAGACGGCGAGGTGGTGTTTCTCGGCGCTGAGGGATGGGAGCGGCGCCACGCCCGCGCCCGCGTGGCGCATGACAAGGACGAGGCCGCGGCGCTCGAAAGCTTCGGCAAGGCGGAGATCGCGAAGAATCGCGTGGTCGACGTCTATCTCGCGGATGTGGAGGTTGGCGCCGACGGCGTTCCGACCCCGCTGCATTACCGCGAGAAGATGCGCCTGAAAGGACCGAGCGTGCGTCCCGATCTCGGCAAGCAGGCCAAAGGAGCCGCGCATGACCGCCCATGATCCCAGCCTCGCGCGGCCCAATGCGCCCACGACGACCTATCGTTACGACGAATACGACGCCACCTTCGTTCGCGAACGGGTCGCCGAGTTTCGCGAGCAGGTGCGCCGGCGGCTCGAAGGCGCGCTGACCGAAGACGAGTTCCGCCCCTTCCGCCTGATGAACGGGCTCTATCTGCAGCTTCACGCTTATATGCTGCGCGTCGCCATCCCCTATGGCACGCTGACGGCGCGGCAAATGCGGCGCCTCGCCGACATCGCCGATAAATACGATCGCGGCTACGGGCATTTCACGACCCGTCAGAACCTCCAATACAATTGGCCAAAGCTCGTCGACACGCCTGACATTCTGGAGTCGCTGGCCGAAGTCGAGATGCACGCCATCCAGACGTCGGGCAATTGTATCCGCAACGTCACGGCCGACCATTTTTCGGGCGTTGCGCCGGATGAGATCGAGGATCCGCGCGCCACGGCGGAATTCCTGCGCCAGTGGTCCAGCGCCCACCCCGAGTTTTCCTTTCTGCCGCGCAAGTTCAAGATCGCGGTGACCGGCGCGGAGCACGATCGCGCGGCGATCATGGTTCACGACGTCGGCCTGCGCATCGTAAAGAATGACGCGGGAGAGATCGGCTATCAGGTGGTCGTCGGCGGAGGGCTTGGGCGCACGCCATTCGTCGGCAAGATCATCCGCGACTATGTGTCGCGGGCGGACCTCCTCGCTTATCTCGAAGCCATCATGCGGGTCTACAACCGCTTCGGCCGCCGCGACAACAAATACAAGGCGCGCATCAAGATTCTCGTCCACGAGAAGGGGATCGACGAGGTTCGCGCCGCGGTCGAGGCGGAATTCGCCGCCATGAATCGCTCCGTCTTCTCCTTCGACCCGGACGAATTCGAGCGCATCGCCGCGTTTTTCACGCCGCCGCCCTATGAGTCGCTCCCTGCTGAGTCGGCGAAGCTACGTACGCAGCGCGTCGCGCATCCGGCCTTCGGGAATTTTGTCGATGTGAACGTCTCGCCGCACAGGGTTCCCGGCTACGCCATCGTCACCGTGTCCCTGAAGCCCATCGGCGGGATTCCCGGCGATGCGACTTCGCAACAGATGCGCGTTCTGGCGGACGCCAGCGAGCGTTTCGGGTTCGGCGAGCTGCGCGTCTCCCATGAGCAGAACATCATCCTGCCGCATGTGAAGCAGGAAGACCTCTTCGATTTGTGGAAGCTGCTCGACGGCGCTCATTTGGCGACGGCGAACGCCGGCTTGGTCTCCGACATCATCTCCTGCCCGGGCCTCGATTATTGCTCGCTCGCCACGGCGCGCTCGATCCCCGTTGCGCAGGCAATTTCCAAGCGCTTCTCTGATCTCTCGCGCCAGCGCCGCATCGGCAAGCTCGGGATCAAAATATCTGGCTGCATCAACGCCTGCGGCCATCATCATGTCGGCGCGATCGGCATTCTGGGCCTCGAAAAGAAAGGCCAAGAGTCCTATCAGATCACGCTGGGCGGCGATCCGACCTTTTCGGCGTCGATCGGCGAGATTTTGGGCCCTGGGGTCTCGGCTGAACAAGTGCCCGACGTGATCGAGCACATTGTGGATTTCTATCTGGCCGAGCGCCTCGAGGGCGAGGCGTTCATCGAGACCTGGCGGCGCATCGGCCATGCCCGCTTCAAGGACGTGTTGCGGCGGGAGGGAGAAGATGGCGCTGATATCTGACGGCCGCTTCATCGAAGATGACTGGCGCCGCCTCGCGGACGAAGAGGCTTTGCCGAAGAGCGGCAAGGTCGTCGTGTCGCTCGCGCGTCTAGAGCACGCCCTCGCCCATCTTCCCGAGGGCGTCTCTCTGGGCGTGAACATACCGAACACGACCGATCCCACGTCGCTCACTCGAGCGCTGTCGCGCCTCGAGCTCGTCGAGATCGCTTTCCCCGCCTTCGCCGACGGTCGCGGCTTTTCGCTCGCGCGCTTGATCCGGCGCGCGGGCTTTACGGGCGAGCTGCGCGCGAGCGGACGTCTCCTCGCGGATCAGTACGCCCATGCGCTGGGCTGCGGTTTCAACACGATCGAAATCCCGGACGAGCTCGCGGAGCGGCAGGGCGAATCACAGTGGCAGGCGGCGCGCGCCGCGCATGCGCGCACCTATCAGCGCGGCTATGTCGCGCCGGGCTCCATCCTCGACGCCCGGCGAAAGGCGGCGGCGCAATGACCGCTCACCAAACGGCACGGCCAGCCGGGAACAAACGGGAAGCGCTGTCGATATGAATCCTTCCATCCCCGAAATCCTCGGGCCCCGCCTCGCGCCGCTTGATCTCGATCACCGGCTTAGGCTCGTTCGCGAGTTCATTCCCGGCCGCATCGTCTTCACGACGAGCTTCGGCGTCGAGGATCAGCTCATTACGCATTCGATCTGCACGCAGAGTCTCGACGTCGATATCGTGACGATCGACACCGGCCGCCTGTTCCCGGAAACCTACGCGTTGTGGGAAGAGACCGAAGCCCGCTACGCGCGCCGCATCCGCGCGGCCTATCCGCAGGCCGCGCCGCTCGAAGCGCTCGTCGAGGAGCAGGGCGTCAATGGCTTCTATAAATCCGCCGAGGCGCGCAAGGCCTGCTGCCATGTGCGCAAGGTCGAACCGCTCTCGCGCCTGCTGGCCGGCGTTTCGGGCTGGATCACCGGCCTGCGCGCCGACCAATCCCAGGCGCGCGCCGATGTCCCGCTCATCGCTTTCGACGCAACCCACAGGGTGCTCAAGGTCAATCCAGTGCTCGACTACAAGCGCGACGACGTCGTGGTCCTCACGCAGGAGTTCTCGATTCCCGTGAACGCGCTTCACGCCCAGGGGTTCCTCTCGATCGGCTGCGCGCCCTGCACGCGCGCCGTAAAGCCCGGCGAAGACGAACGCGCCGGCCGCTGGTGGTGGGAACAGGACGATAAGAAGGAATGCGGCCTGC
>JAMBEQ010000144.1 GCA_024506175.1 Methylocystis sp. | reverse complement strand
TCTCTGGAGGGCACCCTTATAGAAAGAGCGCGCAGAAGTATAGGAAGGCCGCGCATAAGCCGAGCTAGGGCTGAACGGGGCTCGCGGGCGAAATTCAGGCCAGCGTTGAGATCACCCGCGAGCGTGACGAGGGCAAGGCGCGTGAAATCGAGAACTGGCTGGAGCTTGTGGCGCAGTCCTACAATGTGCTGCCGATGGACGCCGCGACTTTTCGCTGCTGGCCGCGCCTGATGCACTGCCGTTCGGACGATCTGATGGAAGACGCCATGATCGCGGCGACGGCAATTATGCACGGGCTGACGGGGCGACGAGGAATGTGCGGGATTTTGGGTATTTGGGGTCGCGACGCTCAATCCTTTTCAGTCCGCCTGATGAATGGCGGCCGTATTGACAACGTACCCACAGGATCCTATTTTCCGGCGATGCCAAACCAGCCTTCCTCATCGTCGCGCAGCCGGGGGGGTGCGATTGCGGAGCCCCTGCTCCCTTCGGAAACGAAGGGCAGCATCAATATGCGCATCGAGGCCAACACGCGTCAGCTGATCGACGAGGCGGCGGCGATCCTTGGCAAAACGCGCACGGAATTCATGATCGACAGCGCGCGCCGCGAGGCGATCGACGTGCTGCTCGACCAGCGGCTCTTTTCGCTCGACTCGGAGCGCTACGACGCCTTCATGCGGGCGCTCGACAATCCGCCTGCGCCGGGGCCGAAGCTCAAATCGCTGCTGCGCCGGGTTCCGGCATGGAAGAAGTAGGCGCACTTTCAGCGCCCGTTCCGCTGACGGCCGAACACGACCTTTCCAGTTTTGATTGCAGCGAGCCTGCGCTCAACGACTGGCTGCGCCATCGCGCTTTGAAGAATGAAAGCCGCTTCTCGCGGACCTATGTCGTCTGCGAAGGCAAGCGCGTGGTCGCCTATTACTGCGTCTCGGCCGGGGCGGTGGAACGCGCCGCCGCGCCCGGCAAGATGCGCCGCAACGCCCCCGACGCTATTCCCGTCTCGGTGATCGGGCGTCTCGCGGTGAGCCGGGAACATGCCGGCAAGGGACTTGGCGCCGATCTGCTATCCGACGCTCTCCGTCGCATCGCGGCCGCATCGCAAAGCATCGGCGTCGCCGCCGTGCTCGTGCACGCCAAGGATGAGGCGGTGAAGCAGTTCTATCTGCGGTGCGCGGAGTTCATCGAGTATCCGGCGGATAGCCGGATTTTGTTTCTGCCGATCGAGACGGGAATGCGCGCGTTCCGTTAGGCCCAAGCATATCGCCTTCGGGCGCGAAAGCGTCTTCGCCGTACAAGAGGCGCTCGGTTCTTCAGCTATCGTCGCGTCGACCAGTCATTTCGCAGCACAGCGTACTGCATCGTGTTCTCGAATATCGGGACGCCTTCGTCATCGGTCACGAAGGATACGAACTCCCTGAACAGTCCGAGGCTCATGTATGCAGAAAAGGTCGCCGATCAGCCTGTCGGAGCCCCGCAAACACACGGCAATATGCTCGTCGTTCATGCTGCGTGTTGCCACTTCTGCTTCCGCAGCGCCGAGATCTTCTAGTTTGAGGGAGACGAAACAACTCGACCTGGGTTGGTGCAAATACGCGAAGAGATCGGCCGCATCGCCCTCTCTGAAATTTCTCAAGATCAGTCGATCGGTTTCGACAATGTCCATCCGAACTTCCGTCTCGGGCTTCCATCAAGGAAAGAGACGATCCTTCGAGCGAGCCAAATCGTAGCTATTGCGAGGGACACGGTCACCTAAGGATATCATGGATTGGGCTGAACTCCGCGAACCGCATCATTTCACTCCCACTCAATCGTCCCCGGCGGCTTCGACGTCACGTCATAAACTACCCTGTTCACCCCCTTCACCTCATTGATGATCCGCGTCGCCGCGCGGCCGAGGAACGCCATGTCGAAGGGGAAGAAATCCGCCGTCATGCCGTCGCTCGACGTCACGGCGCGCAAAGCAAGCACGTAATCATAGGTGCGGCCGTCACCCATCACGCCGACGCTGCGCACGGGGAGCAGCGCCGCGAAGGCCTGCCAGATCTGGTCGTACAGGCCCGCCTTGCGGATTTCATCGAGATAGACGGCGTCGGCCTTGCGCAGAATATCGAGCTTCTCGCGCGTGATGAGTCCGGGGCAGCGGATCGCGAGGCCCGGCCCCGGAAACGGATGGCGCCCGACGAAAGCTTCCGGCAATCCCAGCTCGCGGCCGAGCGCCCGCACTTCGTCCTTAAAAAGCTCGCGCAGCGGCTCGACCAGCGCCATATTCATGCGCTCCGGCAGGCCGCCGACATTGTGATGCGATTTGATCGTCACCGAGGGCCCGCCGGTAAAGGAGACGCTCTCGATCACGTCCGGATAGAGCGTGCCCTGCGCGAGAAACTGCGGCGCACCGCGCCCGTCCTGCGCAATCTTCTTCGCTTCCGCCTCGAAGGTCTCGATGAAGAGCCGGCCGATGGTCTTGCGCTTTACTTCCGGGTCGTCGACTCCTTCCAGCGCGCCGAGGAACAACTCCTCGGCCTGCACGTGATGCAGCGGGATGTTGTAATGGTCGCGGAAGAGGCTCACGACCTCCTCCGCCTCGCCGAGCCGCA
>JAMBEQ010000143.1 GCA_024506175.1 Methylocystis sp. | reverse complement strand
GGACGACGCCAAGGGCGAGCTGAAGAGGGTCTTCAAGCTCACCGACCATCAGGTCGATTACATTCTGGACACGCGCCTGCGTTCGCTGCGCAAGCTCGAGGAGATGGAGCTGCGCCGCGAACTCGACGACCTCACAAAGGAGCGCGGCGAGATCGAGAGCCTGCTCGGCGACGAAGCCAAGCAGTGGAAGACGATCGCCGCGCAGGTGCGCGATCTTAAAAAGTTGTATGGCCCGCAGACGCCCGTCGGCAAACGCCGCACGACTTTCGAGGACGCGCCGGCGGCGGTCGATCTCGATCTGGCGGAGGCCATGATCGAGCGCGAGCCGATCACGGTGGTCGTGTCGAAGAAAGGCTGGATCCGCGCGCTGAAAGGCCATGTGCAGGATTTGTCGTCTCTGCAGTTCAAAGGCGACGACGAGCTGGACACGAGCTTCTTCGCGCAGACGACGACGAAGATTCTCGTGCTGGCGACAAACGGCAAGGCATTCACGCTCGACGCCTCCAAATTGCCGGGCGGGCGCGGCCATGGCGAGCCGATCCGCCTTTACGCCGACATCGACGAAGGCGCCGACATTGCGCGCGTCCTGCCGCATACTGCGGGAGCTTCCTTGTTGCTCATCGCCGGCGACGGGCGTGGCTTCGTTGTGGCGCAGGACGATCTGCCATCATCCACCAAGAAGGGCCGCGCCGTGCTCGCCGTCGAGCCGCCCGCAAAGTTGAAAGTGGCGGTGGAAGCCGCGGGCGATCACGTCGCCGTCATCGGCGAGAATAGGAAGCTTCTGGTCTTCCCGCTGGAAGAGGCGCCGCGCATGGCGCGCGGCAAGGGCGTGCGTATGCAGCGCTACAAGGACGGCGGCGTCGCGGACGCGAAGGTGTTCTCGCTCGCCGACGGGCTGAGCTGGACGGATTCGGCGGGCCGCGTGTTCAACGTGGCTGCAGCCGAGCTGACCGAGTGGATGGGCCACCGCGCGGAGGCGGGAAGGTTGCCACCGCGGGGATTCCCGAAGAACAATCGGTTCGGGTGAGGCGAGGCGCCCACTCCCGCAAGGCGGGGGAGGGCAGGGGGACACTTAGCCTCCGTGCCCTCGTCGCCACTCGATCAACCCCGCCGTCGAGGCGTCGAGCCCGGCGGTCGACGCGTCCGCGCTTTCAACGATCGGCGCAAGTTTATTCGCAAGCTCCTTGCCGAGCTCCACGCCCCACTGGTCGAAGGGATTGATGTCCCAGATCACCGACTGCACGAAAACCTTGTGCTCATAGAGCGCGACGAGGCGGCCGAGCGTGCGCGGGTCGAGGCGGCGATAGAGCAGCACGCTTGTCGGACGATCGCCCGAAAAGACCTTGTGGGGCGCAAGTCTGTCAACTTCCGCCTCGCTCAGCCCCTGCGCGCGCAACTGCGCCTTCGCTTCATCGAGCGTGCGGCCGCGCATAAGTGCTTCGGCCTGCGCGAGGCAATTCGAAAAGAGTAGCGCGTGATGATGCGCATCCGCCGCCGTCGGCTCCGCCGCGACCAGGAAGTCGACCGGCGTGACATCCGTGCCCTGATGCAGAAGCTGGAAGAACGCGTGCTGCCCGTTTGTGCCCGGCTCGCCGAAAACGATCGGCCCGGTGCGATGCGTTTCTAGACCACCGTCGCGCGTCACCGACTTGCCATTCGACTCCATGTCGAGCTGCTGCAGATAGGCGGGGAAACGCGCGAGACGCTGGTCATAAGGAATCACCGCATGGGCGCGGCGGTCGAGGATGTTGCGATGCCAGACGCCGAGCAGGCCCATCAGCACGGGAATGTTCTTGTCGAGCGGCGCCGAGCGGAAGTGCGCGTCTATGTCTAACCCGCCCTGCAGAAACTGCGTGAAATTCTCGGGTCCAATCGCGATCGCGAGCGCGAGGCCGATCGACGACCACAGCGAATAACGTCCGCCGACCCAGTCCCAGAAACCGAACACACGCGACGAATCGATGCCGAAGGCCGCCACCTTGTCGAGCCTGGTGGAAACAGCGGTGAAATGCTTGTTCACCGCCTCTTCGCCGAGCGCCGCCACGACGCGCGCGCGGGCGCTCGCGGCGTTCGCCATGGTCTCCTGCGTCGTGAAGGTCTTGGACGAGACGATGAAAAGCGTGCGGGCGAGATCAAGGCCGGCAAGCGTGTCGGCGAGATCGGCGCCGTCGACATTGGAGACGAAATGCGCGCGCGGCCCGTTCACCCCGTAGGGCGACAGCGCGCGTGCGGCCATGGCTGGCCCGAGGTCTGAGCCGCCGATGCCGATGTTGACGATGTCCGTGAAAGTCTGCCCCGTTGCGCCCTTAGCTTCGCCGCTGCGAATTGCGCGCGCGAAGGCGTAGACCTTCGCGCGTTCGGCCTCGATGGCGGGCCGCATATTCTCGCCGTCTACGACGAGAGGCCTCGTCGAAAGGTCGCGCAGCGCCATATGCATGGCGGCGCGCCGCTCGGTGTTGTTCACAGCCTCGCCGGCAAAAAGCGCGTCGCGTCGCGCCTCGAGCTTGCGCGCCTTGGCGAGCGCCACGAGCAGCCCAATCGTCTCGCGCGTGGCCTTGTGCTTGGAGAAGTCGAACAGAAGCTCATCGAAAGAAATGGTGAAGTCTTCAAATCTTGCGGTGTCTTGCTCGAATAGTTCGAGCGTTCGAACGTTGTCGAGCGACGCGGCGTGAGCCTCGAGGGCGAGAAAAGCGGCGGCGATGGCGTGAGTCATTTCAGTCTCGTGGCGTTGCGCGGACAGCCGAATCGGCGGCCCTCGAGGGGGAAATTTACCCCAGAGCGCATTCCGCAAAAGTTGAAGAGACTTTTGCGATTTGGATGCGCTCAATTTCTGATCCGGCGCGATTTCCTATCGCTCGCATGATTTCCCAGCGAGCGGAAAGCGCGCCAAAGCCGCCCCTATTGCAGCGCGGCGAAGCTCACGGAATTTTTTACTGTATTATGACAACCTGATGTGGGAACGATAAATATTCAATGAAGGTTTTCTGACAGAAGGACGACGATGAACCCGATCCCACTCCTCGACGTGCGCGACGGCGGCCCCGTGGCCCATGCTCAGGCGCGGATCGACGCCGCTACGGCCCTGCGCGACGCCTGTCTCGGCGCAATTGCGCCGCTTGCGCGTTATTGCCTGTCGCCGGTCGACCAGCTGGCGACGAATTGGTTGCGTAAATCGGCGTCCGCCTACCGAAGCGAGCTCGAGCATGTCGCCGCCATTCTGGGCTTTCCAGGCGCGATGACGCTCAATATGTCCTATCTCTTCGCGTGCACAACGCAGGCCTATGAGGGGCCGGATGGGCTGCCGCGCATCCGCCGCACGCTGGACTGGCCGTTTCGCGGGCTGGGCGAGGCGGTCGAAATGGCCTGGCAGTCCGGGCCGGCGGGGGAGTTCTACAACGCCACCTGGCCGGGCGCCGTCGGCGTGCTGAGCGCCATGGCGCCGGGGCGCTTCTGCGCCGTGATCAATCAGGCGCCCATGCTGCGGCGCATGAAAGGGAGCCTCGGCTTCGCGATCGACGCCGCGCTCAATCTCCGCAACGCGCTGGCGAGCGAAGGCGGCTGGCCGCCGGATCACTTGCTGCGCTACGCCTTCGAGACCTGCGAGACCTTCGAGGAAGCGGTTCAGCTCATCGCCCGCGAGCCGGTGGCGCGGCCGACGCTCTTCACCCTGGCCGGCGTCAAGCGTGGAGAGATGGCGCTGATCGAACGCACCGAGCGCGAGGCGCGCATCTATCACGGACCCGTAGTGGTCGCCAATGACTGGCAGGAAAGGCAGCCGGGCTGGCAGGCGCGCATGAGCGAGGCCAACAATGACGCCCGCATCGCGCTGATGCGCAGCGTGGCGCCTGATGCGCCGCGCTTCTCCTGGGTGGTCGAGCCGGTGCTGAACCGGCTGACTCGACTCGCGGTCGAGATGTCGTCCGCGGGCGAAGGCGATTTCGTCGCGCGCGGTTATGAAAGCCCGTCCCTGCTGAGGGGGGCCCCGCATCCGGTCACACAGGATTTCCATTTGTGCGTGGCGAGTCCGATGGCGTTGGCGGCTTGAGACCTCGGCCGCGCTAGACCCTGGGCGCCGCCGCTCGCCTCAGCCGATCGTTGATGGCTTCGCCGAGTCCCCGCTCCGGAATATGCGCGACGGCAATTCTCGCGGCTCCCCGCGCGTCGAGCTGCCGCAGGTAAGCGAAGAGATTGGCCGCCGCCTCGACAAGATCGCCCTTGGGCGACAGATCGAGGACGATTCTCCCTGGCGCCGCGAGCGCCGCCAGCCGGGCGCCGAAATCGAGCGCGGCCTCTCCCTCTTGAAGCTCATGCGCCTCCAGCCGCAGCCGCGCATTGGGCGCGTAATGCGAGGCGGTCATGCCGGGCGCCATCACTTCGGCGCGCGCGGGCGCCGAGAGCTTCGCGCCGAGAACCTTCTCGATCTTCTCGCGCGCAATGGCGCCCGGCCGCAGCAGCACGGGCGAGGCGTCGCAGAAGGAGACGATGGTCGACTCCAGCCCCGCCGTCGCGCGGCCGCCATCGAGGATCATCTCCACCCGGCCCGACAGATCCTCGGCGACATGCGCCGCCGTCACCGGGCTCACATGGCCGGAGCGATTAGCCGACGGCGCGGCGACGGGCTTGCCGAGCGCCGAAATCAGCGCCAGCGCGACGGGATGGTCGGGGATGCGCAAGGCCACGCTCGGCAGGCCGGCGCGGGCCAATTCACAAACGGAACCGCCCGGCGCCGCGGGCGCGACGATCGTCAGCGGTCCTGGCCAGAAGGCTGCCGCCAGCCTGATCGCGGCCTCGGGCAGCAGCGCCTCACGCTGCGCGGTCGCGATTTCGGCCACATGAGCGATCAGCGGATTGAACGACGGCCGCCCCTTCGCGTCATAGATTCGCGCGACGGCCCAGGCGCTCGTGGCGTCGGCGCCGAGGCCGTAGACCGTCTCGGTCGGGAAAGCGACGAGCCCGCCCTCGCGCAGGATTTCCGCCCCGCGCACAATCGAAGCCGGGTCGGCGGGCGCGAGAATGGTCACGGCTCGCGCCCGCGATAGGGCGGCGCGGGTATGGCCATATGAGCCGCACGCAGCGCCTTTGACCAGCTTTCCCGCAAGTCGCGGAAATATCCGTCGTTGGCGTCGATCCGCGTCGACACTTCGAGCTGCAGCGCGTCGCGGCGCAACAAAGCGATGTCGATCGGCAGGCCGACCGAGAGATTGGAGCGGATGGTCGAGTCCATCGAGATCAGCCCCATCTTCAGCGCGTCGTAGATGTCGCTCTGGTAATTTATCGCCCGGTCCAGAATCGGCTTGCCGTATTTGTGCTCGCCGATTTGAAGATAGTTCGTGTCGGGCGTGCATTCGATGCTGTTGCCAGCGGTGTAGATCATGAACAGGCGCGGCGCTCCGCCCTTGATCTGGCCACCCAGCAAAAGGGAGACGTCGAAGCTGACGCCAGTCGATTGCTCGCTCGAAGGGGCAGCCTCCTTCACTGAGCGGCGCACAGCGCGGCCGACGAGCTGCGCCGCCTGCAGCATGGTTTGCGCGGTCATGGCGCTTTCCGTCTCGCCGGTCTCGGCGTTTTCGAAACCCTCGGCAAGGAAATTCACCACGCCCTGGGTGACCGAGAGATTGCCTGCCGTCGCGAGCATCAGCACGCGTTCGCCCGGCTTCTCGAAAATATGAAGCTTGCGGAAGGTGGCGATATTGTCGAGGCCGGCGTTGGTGCGCGTGTCAGCGACCATCACCAAGCCGTCGCGCACCAGAATGCCGCAGCAATAGGTCATCAAGCTCCCCAGAGAGCCGCAACGCCTGCGGTCGCGGGCCGCCACCCGTTTACAAGTTCCAGGCCAGAAGGCACAAGGGCCGCAGGCGAGGGAGAAACGGGTGAAGCGCAATCCGAGTCGTTTGCGCCGCCAAGGCACGGGGGCCAGGCCATGCGGATCGACGGGCGCGACTATCGGACGATATGGCTCGATGAAGATGGGCGGCGGGTGCATGTCATCGACCAGACCCGCCTGCCGCATCGCTTCGAGACGCTGGCCCTGGAAAGCCTCGATCACGCCGCGCGCGCCATTCGCGACATGGTCGTGCGCGGCGCGCCGCTGATCGGCGTGACCGGCGCCTATGGGCTCGCGCTCGCCGCTGCGCGGGACGCCGGCGACGCTGCGATAGAGGCCGCCTCCGCCCAACTCCTGGCCACGCGCCCCACCGCCGTCAATCTTCGCTGGGCGCTCGATCGCGTGAAGGCGCTTCTATTGGCGGCCCCCAGCGAGGTGCGCCCGGCGCTCGCCTATGCCGAGGCGGGACGCATCGCCGAGGAGGACGTCGCCTGCTGTGAGTCCATCGGCGACCATGGCGCGGCGTTCATTGGCGCGGCGGCGGAGAAGAAGCCCGGGCGCCCGGTGAACATCCTCACCCACTGCAACGCCGGCTGGCTCGCTACCGTCGACTGGGGCACGGCGCTTGCGCCAATCTACAAGGCGGCGCGGGCGGGCGTTCCGCTTCATGTCTGGGTCGACGAGACGCGCCCGCGCAATCAGGGCGCGAGCCTCACGGCTTTCGAGCTCTCGAGCGAAGGCGTGCCCCATACGGTGATCGCAGACAATGCCGGCGGCCATTTGATGCAGCACGGGCTCGTGGACCTCGTTATCGTCGGCACGGACCGCACGACGCGACGGGGAGACGTCTGCAACAAGATCGGCACCTATCTCAAGGCGCTCGCGGCGCATGACAATGGCGTGCCCTTCTATGTCGCTCTGCCGGGCTCCACGATCGACTGGCGCATCGAGGACGGCGTCGCGGGCATTCCCATCGAAGAGCGCAATGCGCGTGAGGTAACCCACATTGCGGGCCTCGGCCCTGACGGCGCAGTCACAGAGGTGCGGCTGACGCCCGCAGGATCGCCCGCCCGCAACTGGGCGTTCGATGTCACGCCCGCGCGCTATGTCTCCGGGCTGATCACCGAGCGCGGCGTCTGCCCGGCGACGGAGGCGGGGTTGAGTGGACTGTTCCCCGATTTCGATCGCGTTTAGCGCTCGCGCGGCCCGTATTTTTTGAACCGCTCCACGGTCCGCCAAATCTCATCATCCGGCAGAACGATCGGCGCGCCCGCCAGCGCGCCGAGGTAATAAACCCGCGCCAGCGCCTCCAGCTCCACCGCGCGCCACAGCGCCTTGCGCATGTCCGGCCCCGTGACGATCGCGCCATGGTTCGCCAGCAGCACGCCGTCGCGGTCCCTCAGTCCTGCGACAACGAGCTGAGAAAGCTCCGCTGTGCCGTAGGAAGCGTAGCCCACGCAGGGAACTGTGGGGCCGCCGAAGGCCGCAATCATGTAATGCACGGCGGGAATCTCGCGCCGCAGGGTCGCGAGGGTCGTGGCGTAGGTCGAATGCATATGGACGACGGCGCCGACATCCGGCCGTGCGCGATAGACGTCGAGGTGGAAGCGCCATTCGCTCGAAGGGGGCAGGGGGCCCGTATAGCCGCCGCTTGCGTCGGCGAGCGCCATGCAGGCGATCATCTCGGGCGCAAGCTCGCGCGCCGGGACCCCGCTCGGCGTGAGCAGAATTGCGTCACCGTCGCGCGTCGACAAATTTCCGGCCGAACCTTGATTGAGCCCCAGGCGCTCGAGCTCAAGCGCGCCATCGACAATCGCCCTGCGCTTCTCGGTTTCGGACATCCCCATTCCTTTCGCGCGACGATATTGCCCGTCGGGCGGATTGCTGTATAGGACGTAGCATCCCCCGGATGACAGGGGCCGGTAGCTCAATGGTTAGAGCCGACCGCTCATAACGGTCTGGTTGGGGGTTCGAGTCCCTCCCGGCCTACCAGGGGAATCAACGAAAGGCTCCCGAAACAACTCGACTTCGGCCGGAGCGCCTCGCTGATCTTGTGGGGGAGCGTCAGCGCGAGCGATTCGCGCCCGCGTCTATTTCTGACTATTCCCTCGGCTGACTCGGCGGGGGGGCTATCAGGCGAAGATTTCGACCTGTCCGTCGGCGAGACGATAGATCCCGCCGACGATCCTGACGCGCTTGTCGTTGACGGCCGCGCTCAGCAGCGGCGTCGCGTTCTTAAGCGCATCCACGCCGAGGCGCACATTCTCCTTCGTGGCGTTTTCGACCTGATCGCCCGGCTGGCCCGCAACGGCTTTCACGGCGGGCGTAAGCGCCGCAACCAGCGACGGCAAGTGGCCGGGCAGCGTCGTCTTGTCTGCAAGCGACGAGACCGCGGATCTCACGGCGCCGCAACCATCATGCCCAAGCACCAGAAGCAGCGGCGTTTTCAATATTTCCACGGCATATTCGAAGCTCGCGATATTTTTCCGGATTGACGAAATTGCCGGCGACGCGACAGACGAAGAGATCCCGCGCGAACTGTCGAAGGCGTATTCTGGCGCGATGCGCGAATCCGCGCAGCTTAGAATTCCCGCATAAGGATTTTGTCCGCCAACAAGCGCCTCGCGTTCAGCGAGGAAATCATGCCGTTTGGCGACGCCCTTCTGATAGCGCCTGTTGCCCTCCATCAACCGTGCGAGCGCGGCGTCCGGAGTCATGACGTTTTCCGGCTTTGGCGGCGCCACTTCAGGCTTCGATTCCGCTTTATTCGAATTGCGCGGATTTGCATGCGCCACGCCGGTCGCCGACAGCGCGCCCGCTACGGCGGCCATCATGAAATCTCGGCGAGGCATTTTCTTTCCGCGCGAAATATGCGGACCCCTGCAGGACTGACACATCGGTAATCCTCTCAATCGGCGAGAAAGCTACGTTTTGCAGGAAGGATTTACGCCAATTTGTTTCCCAGGCGAGCGCTCATAACGGTCTCGTTGGGGGTTCGAATCCCTCCCAGCCTGCCAGGGCAATTAACTTGCGGTCGGGCGTTTGGTTCTGCTGCTGAGTTCCGCCACATCGTCCAAGTTGGCGGAGCGCCGGGAATTGTTGTGAGTTGGCTTTGCACAACCTTGAAGCCAAGACGTTCGTACAGGGCGACAGTTCGCCTGTTCTGCGTTTCGAGATAAGCAGGCCACCCGCGCGCGTCAGCTTCGTCGAGCATCCGTCGACCAAGTAACGCCGTGACCCTCGCGCTTACACGCCCTGCCAAAAAATACGCGTGGCAATGCGGTTGCTTCGGACGCAGATGATCCAGGGAGATTTGCATTTGCCATAACTTTAATAAGCCAATGGGGGAGACAGCCGCGACTCGAACATAATTTCGTATCCCTCGGAGTTCTCGCCAGAGCGGCATTGGATAGCGGCCAGGTGGATACCACAGAAATACGCCAACGATCTCGTCCGCGAACGCTGCTTCTGCATAACCAAATCTGGTTGCATCATCTAGAATTACTTCAAAAAGCGCGCGGAGCGCAAAACGTCGGGTTGAAGATGGAAATGCATACTCGAACAAAGGACTTCGTTCAAAGCTTTCAGTCAAGAGAAGGGCCGCAGCGCTGTTTTCTGGATCGGCCGCCTCCAGCCGCCTTATTTCGAAATTGCCGATGACGCGCCTCCTGAGTTGCGTCGGCATTGAAACGCTGCCGACCTTCGAGTGGCTAGTTCCCGAATTGGCTTTGACTGTTTGATTTAAGTACACTCACGCCGACGACAAGGCGCTTGCTTAGGCTCAACGTCCGATCGTATGGCTCAGAAAGACAGGCGCAAGCGCGAGAAGAGTTTTTATCGCAGAGGTGGTCTAGTCGTGGCGCAAATGCGCCCTAATTACGCCGCTGCCCCAATAAACGGAGAGCCTTGGTCAGCATCGCCTTAGGCATCCAAACAATAAGGGGGAAGCCATGACGCAAGATTTCCTCATCACCGATCAGGCAGGCGTATGGTTGTTCGAGCCCCTGACGGAGTCTGCGCTGAAATTCGTGCGTGAGAACGTAAACTTCGACGAGTGGCTCTGGCGTGGCCGATCGTTTGTGGTTGACGACCGCGGCGCGGGCGCTCTTGCCGAAGACCTCGAAGACGAGGGCTTTATCGTGGCGACTCGCCACTAAACGCCTCTTTTACGGCGTAACGCCCCGACCGTGATGCGGCGGGGCGTTTTGCTGCGTGCGAGGGACGCGCGCCTAGCGCGCTTTCCGCTCGCATGGATCATGCGAGCGACAAGAAATCTTGTCGCAAAAGTCTATCAACTTTTGCGGAATGCGCTTTAGAACGGGCCAAGCCCCATTCCGAACAGCCCGCCTCCCGGCGCGCCAAGTCCGAACAAGCCTCCGCCATAGCCCCATGCGCCGCAACCGCCATATGCTGGATAGGCGGCGCCGTAGACGCCGTAATTGCCGCATGCGGGAGCGGCGGCCCCATAGGCAGCTAAAGGCGCGGCAGAAGCGTAGGTCCCAATGCGATAACGCGGCCAGCCATAGTGCCATCCCATGTGCCAACGATGGTGCCGATGCGGGTAGGCCCGCCAATCCACCTGATCGGTGGGCGACGGCAGGCTGACCGTGGCCTTGTCAGTGATGCTCATGACGCCGCCGAAAGACGAGGTCGGGGCGAGGGAAACAGCAGTGACGGCGCAAAGCGCAGCCGTTGAGCTCACGATCCTGAAACTTGACATCTCGGCCTCCTGCACAGTGCTGGAGACCCGCCAGTTAGATCGTGTGAGCAGCGCGTCCAGTGGCGCCGCGGGGAATAATGTCCGCACCCACGCCGAACGCCTCAATAATGCAAGCGCTCGGGCCGAAAGCGCGCCGAGAAGGAGATCACCCCCGCTAAAAGGGCCCGAAAGAATAGGACAGGCGCGTCCGCAGCACGACGGCGTCGGCTCTTCCGCCCGTGACGAGGAAACCCCCTCCCGCCCAGCCGGGCGCGGAGTCGCGGCCGAATTCGTAATAGAGGCCCTCCAGGCCGGCGCTCACGCGATCGGTTAGTTTCGTCTCGAGGCCGCCGCCGACGGTAAAGCCGACCTTGGTGTCGTCGGCGCGCAAGGTCAGAGCGCCCCCGCCAGATCCGCCCGCGCCTCCAGCGCCTCCAGCGCCGCCCGCGAGCGCCGGAGCACCATTCGCGCCATTGCCGCCGTTTCCAGCGAAAACGCCGCGGATGGATTCATCCCGGTTGAAGGCGACGCCGGCGGTCCCAAAGAGCAGAAAGGCTTCGTTCGCCCAGCCCAGCCGAGCGCGGATGTCTGCGAGGAAGACGTGGACGTTGTCGGGGCTGAACGAAACGCCGCCTTCGCCGCCGTAGACCAGATGGCCAGCCTGAAAATTATAGCCGACATGCACGCCGCCGATGAACGAGGCGTAGCGCTGGAGATTGGCGAAAGCGACCGCGCCGCTCCCGCCGCCGCCGCCACCGCCGCCAGCCGTGGCGCCGCCGCCGGGTCCGCCGGCGCCGCCGGGGAGGCCAACGCGCAGGCTCGTCTGATCGATGCTCGGCGAGAGATCGTAAACCGCGCCGATGTTCGCGCCGGCATAGGGGCCGCGCCAATCGGCAAGCGGAGCCGGCGCGCGCGGACCCGCGTCGCCAAGATGGTAGGTCAGGCGGCCATTGATCGCGACGCTGTCGCGCGGCAAGCCGAGCCCTTGGCTCGCGCCTGAGAATCCGTAGTACAGGGCCTCAACGCCCACGCTCGCTTGCGGCGCCAGCTTCATTTCCACGCCGCCGCCAGCGACGACGCCTGTGCGCGAGCTCTCGGTGCGGACAATCGCCAAACCTGCCGGGCCGGCGCCGCCGGCGCCTCCCAGGCCCCCGGGCAGCCCCAGGCTGCTCGCGCCGCCATTGCCCCCATTGCCGCCGAGACCGCCCGCAACGAACCCGCCGAGGAGGCCGCCGCTGAAGGACTGGAAGGCACCGCCTGCCGTTGCGTACAGCAGCGCCGGGCCGACGGCGTACCCGACGCGACCCCGCGCGCTGCCCATGACGTCTTCGATGCGGCCGAGGAAGTCGATGTCGCCTTCGACGCCAGCGACGAGCTGGCCGAACTGCCAATTATAACCGCCGTGAAAGCCCTGATAGGCGGTCGGTCCGTTTTCAATTCGTCCAAAACCGCGGATGCTCGACGCGCCATTGCCCCCGGCGCCGCCAACATCGCCCGGCGCCGCGGCCGCGCCGCCCCCGCCGCCGCCGCCCGGCCCGGAAGGGCCGCTCAGCACGGAAAAGCTATTGCGCCCGTCTACAAATCCGCCCGTATGGCCGCCGATATAAAAGCCCGCCCAATCCGAAGAGGCGAACAGGGGAGCCACGGTCGGGGAAGCCGCGGCGACGTCTGCCGCTTTCGACGGCGCGGCGGCAAGAGCGCCCGCCACGGCTGCGCAAACGCCGACGCTTCGAAACAGCATGGCTTCCCTCCAAGAATCAAAAATCACGGAAGGTTACGCCAGCTCTGCTTCGACCGGGAGGGGCGTGGGGGCTGACAGCGCCCCTTTTCGCGTCGCTGTGGCATTTCGGAAACGCGCGTCGGCGCTCGGATGGCGGCGCAGTGCGCGCCGCCGTTACACCCAAACGCCGGCTCTCCCGGAGGTCGCTTTAGTCGGAGGCGCCGCCGCGCCCGCCGCGTCCGCCGACGCCGCCCATCGCGCCGATTCCGCCAGCTCCGCCGGCGCCCCCGCCAGCGCCCGCGCCGGCCCGTCCGCCCCGTCCGCCGAGTCCGCCTGCGACGCTCGCGCCATCAGCGCCATCGCGGGCGTGAGGACGCCGTTCGAGCGCCCGGCGATCCTCCAAAGACGCAAAGAAATCCGCGCAATCCGCTGGCCGGTAGGCCTCCGCCGACGAAGGAGGCCGCTGCGGATCAGCCAGGATTTTCGTGCAGTAGCGCTTCAACGCCTCATCCGTCCCATCCGAGCGCCCGCGCCCAGGGATGCCTGCCCAGCCGGAAGACGGATGTTGCGACGCTTCGTCGTCCGCGGGCTCGCCTAAGCCCGAGAAGAGCATGAGGCAATCGGCCGGCGCATATTGGCCGTCGCGCGAGGCGCCCTCGCGTGAATTGAGCAGATCCGCGCAGTAGCGCTTGAGCCCTGCCAGATTCCCTGCCGCCGCGGGATCGGGAACGCCCGCGGCCCCGCCGCGCCCTCCCGGCGCGCCCGGCAGGCTCCCGCCGTCGCCGCCGCGGCCGGCAGCAAGCAAGAGCGGGCGCGCCTCCGATTGCACGGAGTCGGCAATGGCGCCGGCGCCGAGCGGCGCCGCGCAAGTTAAGACAGCAACGATCGTCGCAAGCGTCCTCATCGGAGTCCCCATCGAAAAGGTTTTGGCGCATCAGGCCGGATGGTCCCTCACGGGTGAGGCTGACAGCCTTTCCGCCGTCATGAAGCGCCAGCTCTGTTCCGGGCGCCGCGACCAGCCAAGGGCAGGCATGACCAACGGCGCCGGTTTGGTTTGCGGATTTTCGTCAATAAGAGGTCGCATCGCCCCCGCGCCCGCCGCGTCCGCCGACGCCGCCGTAAGAGCCTGCGCCGCCGCCGCCGCCAGCCCCGCCGTGCGAGCCATACCCGATCGCGGTCCCGCCGGCCCCGCCGTCGCCGCCAATGCCGTGGGCGTAGCCATCGCCGCCGCGTCCGCCGTCGCCGCCGTGGCCGCCATGGTGACCGGCGCCCCCGTCGCCGCCCCAGCCGCCCTCGCCGCCATAATAGCCGCCGCCGCCTTGCCCGCCACGTCCGCCGGTGCTCCACGCGAAGGCATTGGAAGCGGTTGCGAAGCTGAGGGCCGAGACGGCCGCCACAAGAAGGATCTTTTTCATTTTACGCTCCTGTCTCTCAAAGTGGTTCCTGCAATTTCGACTAGTCGGCGTTGCCGCCACGCCCGCCGGCTCCGCCCTGTCCGCCATAAGCGCCCACGCCGCCATTGCCGCCGCCGCCGCCGACGCTGCCCGGGCCATGAGCCGACCCACCGCCCCCGCCGGAGCCGCCGCCGCCGCCGAAGTAGCCGGCGCCGCCATTGCCGCCGCGTCCGCCATAGCCGCCCGCTGTGGCCGAGCCGCCGCCGCCGCCGCCCCCGCCGCCGCCGCCGTAATAGCCGCCGCCGCCATTGCCGCCGCGTCCGCCGACAGACCCGAAACCGGACCCGGAGCCTCCGTCGCCGCCGCCCCCGCCATGGCCTCCGTGACGGCCGACTCCGCCGTCACCGCCGGCTCCGCCGACGCCGCCGAAGACTCCTGCACCGCCCCAGCCGCCATCGCCGCCGCGGCTGCCCGCGTAGCTCGAAGGCGTGAAGGCGATGATCGCCGCGGCCGACGCCGCGATGAGAAGCATGTTTTTCATGATCATCTCCTCTTTCTACTTGTCCGTGGGCCAACCACGACATCCAAGCATTACGATCTATTTACCGATTGCGATGTGCGTTGCCGCACGCGCCTTTCCAGGAACCTTCGAAGACTACGGACCTTCTCGGCGTCGCCGATCGTCTGCGTGCTTCGATGGCGTTTAATTTCTGCTTGTTTGGCTGAATGGCGCATGGCTACAGTATTCACCCACTGTTAATCTTCGAACGGGTGAAACGGCGTATGGCGGATGGGCGGGGGAGGCGGTTTACTGTCGGGTCCGGATAATAAAGGTCAGGAAAACAAAGGCGTTCCGACTGCGCGCGCTTCGCTTATGGGCGCCGCCCGCGCAAAAAAACGCCCCGTCGTGGATGCGACGGGGCGCTTTGCCTACTCGCGTGCTGAATTTCAGCACTCCCATTCCCACTGGCCCATGTAAGCGTTCCAGTACCAGCAGACCCCAGGATCAGGACCCCGGGGGCTGCTCCAATCCCGGTGCTGGTAACGCCAGTGGCCGCCATAGACCTGGATGTCGCCATCCCCGGGAAACGGCCCGGCGCGCTGCGCTAGAGCCGGGGCGACCGGCGCCAGGAGCGCGACGATCGTGAGAAGCGTAAGCGTCCGCATCTTTCCCTCCCTTATTGAGGGCGTAAAAACTATGGCGCTTTGCCGACGCCTCAAGCGCTCTTGAACGATTATCCGTTCCTCTTCTTTGACCAGATGGAGCTTGCGTGGCGGAAGCGCCGGCCGTTTGCTTCACTGTCCGATTATCCAATAGGGGTCGGGGTTCCCCCGTCTATGAACTTGTATCACTCGGCTCAGGGGAGGCGTCGTCTCGATGACGAGCTGGCCAGCTGGTATAAGCTGGCAATCTTTGGTCTTCACGCCTCTTCGGAAGATCTCGTAAGCAGCTGCTGTATCGGCTTCTTCCGATAGGTCTGCCGCGCGCACCATGGCCGCCTTGTCCTTACAGGCAGGATAGGCCGGTCCGCCTCCGGCGGCATGGACGACAGAGGCGGTCGTTAGCAGGACAAAGCCCGACAGCGTCCGGCACAGTTTCATTTCCGCCTCCTTGCGGGGCTACGACGATTGCTGCCGGCATGAACGAGTGAATTCTTCTCTCCGGCAGCAACGAGCGGATAGGGCTCAGAGGAAGCCAAGCCCAAAACCGAACAGGCCGCCTTCCGCGACCGCCAATTAGTCCGCAAGAAAGGGGCGTCGAGCGAGACAATTTTTTGGGATTAGCCATCAACGCAGCACAAAGCGCGGCCGCGATTACACAACCATCCTTTCTCCATTGTTTCTCGTAAGCGAATGGTTGTATTAGCGGAAACGCCACAACTTCGGATGGACATCGGGGGCGTGGGAGGCCTTCAGATGGCGGGATGCCTTCAGGCGCTGTCGTGCAATGAATGAGCGAGGTCGTGTAATCTCGTAGCGCTCAGCCCAAAAGGCAGGCGCTTTCTTTTACGGGGCGGACCTCGGAAACGCCCCACCGTCGAGGTGACGGCGGGCGGATCGGATTGTAAGCGGGCCGTTGTCGCCTGTAAAAGACCATCGCGTGCGGCGCCGGGATGGTCCTGTTGGATCAACAATTTATCAGAGAGGCGCGACTTGTCGGATCGAGCCGCCCAGAGGATGCGGGCAGAGCAATTGTGGGCGCTGATGCGCCACTTTCCGGGCGTGATGGCCGCCAATATCTGCAATGCCCTGGTTTTCGTCATTGCTTGCTGGGACACGGAAAAGTTCCCTCTCGCCCTAGGGTGGGCTGCGGTCGTTTGGTCGATCGTAAGCCTCATGGTTTTGCGGCAATGGGTGCGGCGCACTTCCGCGAGGAAGGCGACCGGCCGCCGGGGCGGCGGCCAACGATTGCTGCTTTACGCGCTGGCGCTCGGCTTAGCCTGGGCCGCGCTTCCTTTGCTCTTCTTCGAGAGCGCGAGCCTTGGCGGTAAGCTGCTGATCACCTGCCTGAGCTCTGGAATGCTCGGCGGCGGGGTCTTCGTCATAGCCAGTCTACCGTCCGCGGCGTTAGCGTTTTCCGGTCCGATTGCAATCGGAAGCCTTATCGCGCTGCTCCGGGTGGGCGATACCGAGCACATCTTGATGGCGATTGTCCTGACCGTCTATTCAGCCGTGCTCTTTCTCGGCTCATTTAGCTACGCGAAAGAGCTCAGGAATTTGGTCGAGACCCAGATCAACGCCGAGGAGAAGGCGAGCGCGAGCGCAAAGAACTTGGGAGCTTTGGCCAATATGGCCGCAGGACTCGCCCATGAAATTAGCCAGCCGCTCGCCGCGGCGACCGCATACGTCAGTTCCGTGGAGCGCCTCTTGCGCATTCCCGCCGAAGAGAGGCCGGTGCCCATCGAGCGGCCTCTGCGGTCCGCTGCCGCGCAACTGGAACACGCCCGCCAGATTATTGCGCAGTTGCGAGATTCGATCACGAATGACGGCGCTGAGAGGCGGCTTCTTCACCTGCACGACGTCATTCGAAGCGTAATCGAAGCCAATCGGCCCCGGCAGGAGAAGACGCACACACACATCGAAGCTAATCTTGCAGCCAGCAATGACCTCATACTGGCCAACCCGGTTGAGGTGAGGCAGGTCTTCACCAATCTGATCACGAATGCGTTCGACGCTATGCAGTCAAGCCTAGAACGCACGCTCACCATATCTTCTCGGGCGTTCAACGAGAACTCGATCCGCATCGAAGTCGCAGACACAGGCGTAGGGGTTTCACCCGCGATCAAGACGCAATTATTCGAACCGCTGATGACGACCAAGGCCCACGGGCTGGGCGTCGGCTTACCAATTACACGGTCAATCGTCCGGGAGTATCACGGGGATATCTGGTTCGAGCCGAATCCCGATGGCGGAACCGTTTTCATTGTGGTTCTGCCTGTGGAAAAGGCGTGACGCGCCCGGCTCTCACGGAGCTATGGCTTTTGTCTGCTGAGCGCGGTTGCACTCGAACCTATGCAGCCCATCGGGCGGCGCCCGCCGGAGCTATCCCGGATGCTGATTATCGCCTCGGAGCCCTGTGGGGGCCCCGTAAGCACGCTTCGGAAAAGTTCGGCAGGCGCGACAGGCCACGTGTGCATGACAGCTATGCTGGCTGCAATGCGGCAAAATATCTCACTTCGAGCCCCATTCGAGCTCGTGCTTTCGAATTTCCGGCTGCTGCTACCCAAAGAAACTGTGTTGTTGTCGATTTGATTTGTCTCCTAGGCGAGTGCCTCTCTATCCCATTGGCAATAATTGAGGTATCAAAGGATGAAAGCTGATCCAAACGGCCGGATTAATCCTCTTATGCGCTCCGTTTGATGTAGGTAATTTTCATTGCGAAAGGCCAAAGCGGGTGTTTACGTGTAAAGTCCCCACTGCGAACGACATTCACGGCCTGATCGCAATCGAACATCGACTGTTTGAAGGCATATCTCTCTCTGAAAGGCGCATCCTCGAGGTTCATGAGTTCTGCCCGGAATTTTTTTGTGTCCTCCGTGATGACAACGCCAATATAGTTGGGTACTCGAGCGTCTTCACAATGAAGCCTGAAGAAGCATCGCGTTTCATCGCTGGCGAGCTATCAGAGCCGGACCTTGCCCCTGATCTATTGCTCACGCCATCGGACGCAAACTTCTGCACAACCCATGCGTATGTTGGGTCGGTTGTCATCGACGGCGATTTCAATATTCTGACTCGTTCGGCGCTGTTGGCCAGCTTACTTTCATGGCGAATGACTCAGATGACGCGTCTCGCGCTGCGCCGGCTTCCTGTGTTCATGATGTCGGCATCCGAGCAGGGGAGCCAACTTGTTCGGTTTATCGGCGCTCGAACAATCGCCGACGGAGCCGAGCGGGGAGACGGGATGGCCATTTATGGCAGGACGATCACGCCCGGCTTCTTGAACCGCGCTAACAAAGCTCTTCGACGCTGCTTGTCATCGGGCTTCGTCAAAATGGATTTCGCCAACTGCCATGAAAGATGAAACCGCGCCGCCAAGAGCGCCTTTCGGAATGGCGAAAGCGAACAGCGCCGGCTAAATCTTCCGCAAGGCCACGCCCTTGGTCAGGAACTTCCGCTCGCCCGAAGACGCGGGACGGCTTCTCGAATTCGAACGGGCGGCCTCGCCGGTTCCTTTCGGCTGCCAAGCCGGCACGAGCTGGTGCTTGCCAGGGCCGATGAGATCGGTGCGGCCCATCGCCTTGAGCGCCTCGCGCAGCAGCGGCCAGTTCTCGGCGTCGTGATAGCGCAGGAAGGCTTTGTGCAGGCGCCGCTGCCGCAGCCCCTTCACCGCTTCGACCGTCTCGGACGCACCGCGCCGCACCGGCTTCAACGGATTGAAGCCCGAGTGATACATGGCTGTCGAAAGCGCCATGGGCGACGGCAGATAGGTCTGCACCTGATCGGCGCGATATTTGTTGCGCTTCAGCCAAAGCGCCAGGTTCATCATGTCCTCATCCGTCGTGCCCGGATGCGCCGCGATGAAATAGGGAATGAGGTAGTATTCCTTGTTGGCCGCCCGCGCCGCCGCGTCGAACAATTGCTTGAAGCGGTCATAGGAGCCGATGCCCGGTTTCATCATCTTGGAGAGCGGCCCGCTTTCCGTATGCTCGGGCGCGATCTTCAAATAGCCGCCGACATGATGCTCGACGAGCTCGCGAATATAGGCCGGGCTCTTCACCGCGAGATCGTAGCGCACGCCCGAGGCCACCATCACCTTCTTCACGCCCGGAAGCGCGCGCGCCTTGCGATAGAGCTCGATGAGCGCGTCGTGGCTGGTGTTCAGGTTCTTGCAGATGTCCGGGTAGACGCAGGACGGACGCCGGCACAGCGCCTCGGTTTCTTTGTCGCGGCAGGCCATTCGATACATATTGGCGGTCGGCCCGCCAATGTCGGAGATGATGCCGGTGAAGCCTTCCGTCTTGTCGCGGATGCTCTCGATCTCGCGCAGGATCGAGCCCTCTGAGCGCGACTGGATGACGCGGCCTTCATGCTCGGTGATCGAGCAGAATGAGCAGCCGCCGAAACAGCCGCGCATGATCGTCACCGAATGGCGGATCATCTCCCAGGCGGGGATTTTGGCGCCGGCGTAAGAGGGGTGCGGCGCGCGGGCAAAGGGCAAGTCATAAACCGCGTCCATCTCCGCTGTCGTCAGCGGAATGGGCGGCGCGGTGAGCCAGACGTCCTTGTTGCCGTGTCGCTGCGTCAGCGGGCGCGCGTTGCCGGGGTTGCTCTCCTTGTGCAGCACGCGCGAGGCGCGCGCATAGGATTCAGGATCACTAAAGACCTGATCATAGGCGGGCAGGCGGATGACGACATCGGCGCCGCTGCGCGCGTCGTCCTTGCGCAGACGCCCCTCGTCGGCGCTGTCGATATCTTCCGCCGAAGCCTCGACCCAGCCTTCCGGCGTGGCGTCGCGCAGCAAGGCGAGGCCGCGAATGTCGGAGAAGTCTTGCGCCAGCCCGCGCTTGGCGATACGATGGGCCACCTCGACCAGCGCCCGCTCAGCGTTGCCGTAGAGCAGCAGATCGGCCTTGGCGTCGAGCGGGATGGAGCGGCGCACCTTGTCCGACCAATAGTCGTAATGCGCGATGCGGCGCAGTGAAGCTTCGATGCCGCCGAGCACGATGGGCGTCTCGGGGAAGGCTTCGCGTGCGCGTTGGGCGTAGACGATGACGGAGCGGTCCGGCCTTTTGCCGCCCTCGCCGCCCGGCGTGTAGGAATCGTTCCTTCGGATGCGACGGTCCGACGTATAGCGGTTGACCATCGAATCCATATTGCCGCTGGTGACGCCGAAGAAGAGGTTCGGCTTGCCGAGCTTTTTGAAATCCGAGGCGTCGCGCCAGTCGGGCTGCGAAATGATGCCGACGCGAAAGCCCTGCGCCTCCAGAAGGCGGCCGACGATCGCCATGCCGAAGCTCGGATGGTCGATATAGGCGTCGCCGGTCACGAGGATCACGTCGCAGGAATCCCAGCCGAGCGCCTCCATCTCCGCCCGCGACATCGGCAGAAAGGGCGCGACGCCGAACCGATGGGCCCAATATTTCCTGTAGGAAAAAAGGGGCTTGGCGCTTTGAGGGGCTGGGACCGACGAAGCCATCAGACCGCTGCTTCTCCCGCGACTTTGCCGAAATCGGCGACGCCCATCATCGCGCGGCGCAGTTCGGCGAGCAGGCGCAGGCGGTTCAGGCGCAGATCGGGGTTCTCGGCATTGACCGTCACCTTATCGAAGAATTCGTCGACCGGCTCGCGCAGCTTGGAGAGCGCGCGCATGGCGCCGGCGAAGTCTTCCTTCTCGAGCCGCTCGGCGGTTTCTTCGCGCGCGCGGGCGATGGCTGCGGCGAGCTTATGCTCTTGCGGCTCGATGCGAAGGTTCGGCGCGTGGCTGTGCGCGTAGGCCTCCGGCCCGTCCTTTTTCTCCTCGGCCTTCAGAATATTCACGGCGCGTTTGAAGCCGGCGAGCAGGTTCTTGCCGTCGTCGGTGGCGAGGAAGGAGTCGAGGGCTTCGACTTTTCTCGTGATCATTAGCAGATCGTCCTGCAGCGGCGCAGCCGCCTCGCCTTCGGCGAAGGCAATGGCGCCGAGCGCTGCATCGATAAGATCGTAACGCGCCCCCTTGTCGCGCAAGTAGACCTTCAGTCGGTCGATGAAAAATTCGAGGAGATCAAGCGAGCTTGTCCCCGCCATCTCGCCATCAAGCTTCTTCAGCGATTTCGACTGAAAGGAGAACGAATTATAGTGACGGTCGAAAACTGGGACGAGGCAAATGCGCAGCTCATTTTCCAGAATGATCCTAATCACTCCCAGCGCCGCGCGCCTCAGCGCATAGGGATCCTTGCTCCCCGTCGGCTTCTCGTCGATCGCCCAGAAGCCCACGAGCGTGTCGAGCTTGTCGGCGAGCGCGACAGCGATGGACACGGCATTTGCGGGTGCGTAATCGCCTTGGCCTTGCGGTTTGTAATGCTCGTAGCAGGCGTTCGCGACAGAGGCGTCCTCGCCCTGCGCAGCGGCGTAATAGCTGCCCATCAGCCCCTGCAGCTCTGGGAACTCTCCGACCATCTCGGTCACGAGATCGGCCTTGCAAAGCGCCGCTGCGCGCTCGGCCTTTTCCGGGTCCGCGCCGACGATCGGCGCCAGCTCCTTCGCCAGCGCCGCAATGCGCTTTACGCGCGCGCCTTGCGTGCCGAGCTTCTCATGGAAGACGATCTGCTCGAGCTTGGGCAGACGCTCTTCGAGCTTCGTCTTGAGGTCCGTCTCATAGAAGAACTTCGCGTCGGACAGGCGCGCGGCGATGACGCGCTCATTGCCGGCGACGACCGTCGCGCCATGATCGCTCGCCTCTATGTTCGAGACGAGGATGAAGCGGTTGGTGAGCGCGTCGCCCTTGCGCAGCACGAAGCATTTCTGATTCACGCGGATCGTCGCGCGAATGACCTCGGGGGGGATCGAAAGGAAGCTTTCGTCGAAAGCGCCCATCAGCGTCACCGGCCACTCGACGAGGCCCGCGACTTCCTCCAGCAGCCCCGCGTCCTCGATGAGCTCCAGCCCCTGAGCGAAGGCGAGGTCCTTCGCATCGTGCAGGATGATGTCGCGCCGGCGCTCGGGGTCGAGGACGACCTTGGCGCGCTCCAGCGCCAGGGCGTAATCCTCGAAACGCTTCACGCGGATCTCGAACGGCGCCATGAACCGATGACCGCGCGTCACGCCGCCGGACCTAATGCCGTCGACCTCGAAGGGCACGATCTCGGGCGTCTCGGTTTCTGGCCCGAAGGTCGCGACGATCGAATGAAGCGGGCGCACCCAGCGGAGGCTGTCGGTGCGCTCCGAGGCGGCGCCCCAGCGCATGGATTTCGGCCAGGGAAAGCTTTTGATAAGCCCCGGCAAGATCTCGGCGAGCACGTGAATCGTCTCGGCGCCCGGGCGCTCGATGACCGCGAGGTAGAATTCCGCGCCTTTCTTGTCCTTCTCGATCTTCGCCTGCTCGAGCGAAGCGAGACCGGCGCTTTTCAAAAAGCCGGCGATCGCCGCCTCAGGCGCGCCGACGCGCGGCCCCTTGCGCTCCTCGCGCAGGTCCGGCTGGCGGCCGGGCAGGCCCACGACCTGCAGCGCGAGCCGGCGCGGGGTGGCGTAGGCGGCCGCGCCCTCATAGGTCAGGCCACGGTCGACAAGGGCGTTGGTGACGAGCTTCTTGAGCTCGTCGGCCGCCTGGCGCTGCATGCGGGCGGGAATTTCTTCGGAGAAGAGTTCGAGCAGAAGGTCGGGCATTTATGGGTCCGTGAGTCTCGGGCGCAAGACCGGTACAGCGCCGGGAAAGGCATGTCGAGGCTGTCGATCGGTCGTGGTTGCCCAGCCTGAGCTGTCATTTGCATAGCGTGGATGGGCGGGACAAGCCCGGCCATGACGAAGGGGCGAACGCGACAGTTAACCGTGGCCCTCCCGCTCGGTTCAGCCAAAGCAAACGAAAAGTATCCTTTCCGCTCTGAGGGAAAGAAAGACCCATTTCCAAAAGGCAATCTATATTTCATAGGCCTTCCCCGACCCAGCACAGCGGACCTCCTATGACGGGAAAACCGCGCGGCTTCAGTTCCACCCAATCGCTCGTTCGATATGGCACCGCGATTTTGGCGGTGGTCTTAGCTGTGGCTGTGAGGCAGTGGCTCGCCGGTCTCCTCGCCGGCCGTCCATTCATCCCATTTTTTCTGGCGACGTTCCTTGTTGTCGTCTTCGCCGGGCCCGGCCCGGGGGTGCTGGCGACATTCCTCTCGGCCGCAATCGCGACCTACTGGTTCTTGGAGCCAATCGGCTCGTTGGAAATCGCGGCGCATGACGACCAAGTGCGTCTGCTAATTTTTGTCATTCTCGGTCTGGCCATGAGCCTGGGCGCAGGGCTAACGCGTCGCAAACGTCAGGCGCTGATCGAAGCTGCGGCGGCGCGCTCACGGGAGGCGGCCGTTGAGGCGTTGAAGCAAAGCGAGGAAGAATACAGAACCTTATTCGAAGCGAGTCGCGACGGAATCGCGACGATGAATTTGGCGGGACAAATTCTCCAAGCCAATAAAGCTTTCCAGGACATGGTCGGCTATAGCCTCGACGAATTGAAAGGGCTCACCTGTCGGCAGATCACGGCGCCGCAGTGGCGTGACATGGAAGATGCGATCATCAGGGACCGCGTCCTGCGGCTCGGGGATTCCGGCGAATACGAGAAAGAATATATCCGCAAAGACGGCTCGGTTTTTCCGATAAGCATCAGAACCTGGACAGTGCTCGACAAGAAAGGCGAAGTTGTCGGAATGCGCGCTTTCGTGCGCGACATCACCGACCGTAAACGCGATGAAGACGCTCTGAAGGAGGCAGACAGACGCAAAGACCATTTTCTTGCGACGCTTGCCCACGAGCTTCGAAATCCGTTGGCCGCCATACGCAGCGCGACATATGCGCTCTGGGGTGAAGCTTCCAAAGCGGCCAAGGCGAAGCGCGAGCTCGCCGCGTTCGCCATCATCGATCGCCAGCTCAGCCATCTGATCCGCCTCGTCGACGATCTTCTCGTGGTTTCACGCATCACAACTGGGAATATCCAGCTCAAGAGAGAGCGCGTCGATTTGGTCGAGGCGCTAAGGCACGCGGTGGAGGTGGCCCAGCCGGCGATTGACCGCGGTGGGCATGTCTTCGAGATGGACGCGCCGAAGGCCCCACTCTTTGTCGACGGCGACGCCGTGCGTCTCACTCAAATTTTCGCCAATCTGTTGAATAACGCCGCAAAATACACGGAGAACGGCGGCGTGGTCAGCCTCGCCGCCAAGCGGTGCGGGAACGAGGCGATGGTTACGGTCCGCGATAATGGCATGGGAATCTCACGCGAAATGCTGCCCCATCTTTTCGATCTTCCCACGCAGGTCGACCTTAAGGGCCCGCGCACGCTTGGCAGCCTCGGGATCGGGCTGGGGCTCGTGAAAAATTTGGTTGAACAGCACGGAGGGACCGTCGAAGCGCAAAGCGACGGGCCGGGCCGCGGCAGCCAGTTCATTGTTCGCCTGCCGCTCGCCGATGCTGGCGCCCTGTCTTCGTATCAATAGGGACCGCGGCCTTCAGGCTCGCTCAGTTTGTCGACGAACTCCCTGGCGGCCTTGTCCTTCGAGACGCGAGCTTTGCTCGCTCCTCAGGATGAAACCTAAGTGTTTGGCGCAGATGCGGAAGCCCTTCATGCTGAGGAGCCTGCGCAGTAGGCGTCTCGAAGCACGAGGGGCGCCAACGCCAATTTGTCAGCAGTCGCGCGGGTCTTCAGGCTCGCTGAGATTTGCTCGCCTTAAGGCCCGGAGTCCGGCATGCGGAAGCGCCGTTACAGCTCCTTATGCGTCCCGTCGCAGAGCGGCTCCTTCTTCGAATGTTTGCAGCCGCAGAAGAAAGCCTTGCCGGTGACCTCGGCCTTGTAGGCAAGAGGCTCGATGCCCGTGCCCTTATGCGCGCCGTCGCAGAAAGGCTGATTGGCGCTGCGGCCGCAGGCGCACCAGTAATAGGTTTTTCCCGCCTCGACCTCGACCGGCATGGATTTCTTCTGGAAGATGACGCGTTCGGTCATTTTTTCTTTCCTCAAACCGTCTCGGATTCGTGCTTGAGCGCCTCGAGCAGGAATTTCTCCGACTCGAGCGCCGCCATGCAGCCCAGTCCCGCCGCCGTGATTGCCTGCCGGTAGATTTCGTCGGCGACGTCGCCCGCCGCATAGACGCCTGGGATGTTGGTGCGGGTCGAGCCAGGCTCGACCGCGATATAGCCGTTGGGCTTCACAACGAGCTGGCCTTTGAACAACTCGGAGGCTGGCGCATGGCCGATCGCGATGAACACGCCTTCGGCTTCCACAACTTGTGTTTCGCCAGTTTTCACATGTTGCACCCGAGCGCCGGTGACGGAAAGCGGGCCTTCGGTTCCCAGCACCTCGTCGATTATATGATCGAAGAGCACGGTGACATTCGCTTGCTTGTGCAGCCGCTCCTGCAGCACCCGCTCGGAGCGCAGCGTACCGCGCCGATGCACCAGGGTGACATGGGAAGCGATGTTCGAGAGATAAAGCGCCTCCTCCACCGCCGTATTGCCGCCGCCGACGACGATGACCTTCTTGCCGCGGAAGAAGAAGCCGTCGCAGGTCGCGCAGGCCGAGACGCCGAAACCCTTGAATTTCTCTTCGCTTGGAATGCCGAGCCAGTTCGCCTTGGCGCCCGTCGCGATGATGAGCGCGTCGCAGCTGTAGGTCGCGCCGCTGTCGCCGACGAGCGTGAAAGGGCGTTTGTCGAGGCGCGCTTCCACGATGTGGTCGGAGACGAGCTTCGTTCCGACATGCTCGGCCTGCAAGCGCATCTGCTCCATGAGCCAGGGGCCCTGAATCGGTTCCGCAAAGCCAGGATAGTTCTCGACTTCCGTCGTGATCATCAGCTGGCCGCCCTGGTCGAAGCCCGCGATGAGCATGGGCTCCAACATGGCGCGCGCAGTGTAGATCGCCGCCGTATAGCCGGCCGGCCCGGAGCCGATGATGATGACGCGCGCATGGTTTTGGGCGGACATGGTGAACTCGCTCGAAGCCTCGAAGAAGGCCGCAATCTAACGATTATGCGCTTGGCCGCAAGGCGTGGACGGAATGCTGGGCGTGAGCCAATCCCTCCCCCTTGCGGGGAGGGAAGCCCCGCGGCAGCGGGGTCGGGTGGGGTAAAGCCCCTCCACAGCGTTGCGGCGCGAACCCCACCCGGCGGCCTTTGGCCGCCGCCCTCCCAGTCAAGGGGAGGTTATTGGGGCTAACGACGCGAAGCCGCTATTGCGACCCTGGATTGCTTCCTTGCGCTTGCAACGGCGTTCTGAAGATACGATAGCCCTCCGCAATCCGCCTGGCGACCATTGGCGTCGAGTTGACCGGCGCGTAAGTCCAGTCTTCGAACGGTCCCTTCCATATGCGTATGGCGCCCGCTCCCTGCAGCCCCGCCAGATAGGCCTTGAACTTCCGGCGCGGCGCCAGCGGCTCGATGACATGGACGGGAACGCCGGTCGCGGCGGCCTCGCCGATCATATTGACGCTGTCTCCCGTCACAATGATGCGGTCGGCGTTGGCCAGCATGGAGAAGTAGGGGTTCTCGCCGCCGCCGTCCCAGAACCAGCCGCCGGGCGCCGCGAGCGCTTGCCCGAGCTTGCGGGAGAGCTCAGGGGGCGTGCGCCGCGAGGGCGTCGCCATGACGCCGTAGCCCCCGGCAAGGAGAGCCGCCGCGATATGGTCGAGATCCTCTTCGACGCCCTTGGCGTCGCCGATCAGCATGGCCACGCGTGGCCGGGGCAGGGCGGCGAGGCGCGAATCAGGCGTGGCGCGGGCGGCCGCGAGGCGTTCAGGCGTGACGCGGTTCGGCGGCGTCAGGGGCGCAATCACATTCGGGCCGGTCAATCGGTCGTGGCGCGGCGCGACGATGAGGTCGGCTGTGCGCAGGCCCGTTGCCGGGGCGTTCACATAAATAGTGAAGGTTCGCCCGCCCGAGTCACGCTTCAGTCGCCTCAGGGGCGGGATGGTGCGCCGCCCGGCAGCGATAGCGATGTCGGGGTAGGGGGGCGCGAAGGCCTCCGCGTCAAGCGGATCGGGCGGCCCAAAAGGGGCAAGTAGATCATGGAGCCCTTTGGGCGCCACGCGGCGGATATCCGGCTCGAGGCCCAGCGCTTCCGCAAGGCCGAGCGTCTGGGCTTCATGACCCGCGCTGCCGTCGGAGAGGATGCGAAGGGTCGCCGGGAGCGGCGCCATGGCGCTGCCAAATCTTACGCCGCTTTCGCCTTCTCCATCATCTCGACGAAGCGTTTGAAGAGATAATGACTGTCCTGTGGGCCGGGAGAGGCTTCCGGGTGGTGCTGGACCGAGAAGGCCGGGCGGTCGGTGAGCGCAATGCCGCAATTGGAGCCGTCAAAGAGCGAGCGGTGAGTCTCGACGGCGTTCGCCGGCAGGCTGTCGCGGTCGACCGCGAAGCCATGGTTCATCGACACGATCTCCACCTTGCCGGTGGTGAAGTCCTTCACCGGATGGTTTGCGCCATGGTGGCCCTGCGGCATTTTCTTGGTTTTGGCGCCGACCGCCAGCGCCATCATCTGATGGCCGAGACAAATGCCGAAGACCGGCACTTTTTTAGCCAGCAGGTCGCGGATCACGGGCGTGGCGTATTTGCCCGTCTCGGCCGGATCGCCGGGCCCGTTGGAGAGGAAGACGCCATCGGGTTTCAGCGCCAAAATCTCCGCGCTCGTCGCCGTCGCCGGGGCGACGATCACTTCGCAGCCTTCGTCGGCGAGCAGGCGCAGGATGTTGCGCTTCACGCCATAGTCGATGGCGACGACCCGGAATTTCGCTTGCCCGTCGCGCGCGCCATAGCCCGCGCCGAGGCGCCAGGGCGTCTCTTTCCAGTCGTAGCGCTCCTTGGCGCCGACGCTTGGCACGAGGTCCATCCCGTCGATACCGGGCCAGGCGGCGGCCTTGGCCTTCAGCGCGTCGATATCGAACTTGCCATCGGGCGAATGCGCGATGACGGCGTTGGGCATGCCGCGTTCGCGGATCAGCGCCGTCAGCGCCCGCGTGTCGATCCCGTAAAGCGCCACGACGCCGCGCTTCTTCAGCCAGTCGGCCAGCGTCGCCTCGGCGCGGAAATTGGATGGGTCGGTCACCGGTTGGCCGAAGATCGCGCCGACGGCGCCGGCGCTCTTTGCGAGGTCGACGGTCTCGATGTCTTCCTCGTTCGCCCCGACATTACCGATATGCGGGAAGGTGAAGGTGACGATTTGCGCCGCATAGGACGGGTCGGTCAGGATTTCCTGATAGCCCGTCATAGCGGTGTTGAAGCAGACTTCGCCCACCGCCTCGCCCACGGCGCCGAGGCTATAGCCCTCGATCACTTCGCCGCTCGCGAGCACCAGCACGCCGGTATGCACCGGCTTCGTCCAGCCATTGTCTTGTTCGAGGGTCATCTTCCGTCCATTGCGCTCGGGCGGGGCGAGCCGTTATGACAGCCGCCTCACCGCGCGTCATGCCCGCGCTTGACGCGGGCATCCACGTCTGGATGCTTGCTCATGTGCATCTTGCTGCCCCGAGGCCTTCGCAGCCCGGGGCGTGGATGGCCGGGCGAGCCCGGCCCTGACGCGAGAAATTCACTTGAGCTGGATGTAATCCATCCGCCCCCGAAATGGAAACCCCCAAGAAAGTTTCACATGCGCGAGAAGATCAACCAGGACCTCAAGGACGCGATGAAGGCCCGCGATAGCGCCAGGGTCGACGCCCTGCGGCTCATCAACGCCGCCTTGAAGGACAAGGACATCGAGGCGCGCGGCGCCGGCAAGACCCTGACCGAGGACGACGTGCTGGCGCTGCTCCAGAAGATGATCAAGAGCCGGCAGGAGTCGCTTGAGATCTACGAGAAGGCCGGGCGCGCCGATCTCGCCGACAAAGAGAAGGGCGAAATCGCAGTGATCTCGAGCTACCTCCCGCAGCAGCTCTCGGCGGAAGAGGTCGCCGAGGCTGTGAAGGCGGCGATCGCCGAGGCCGGCGCGACGTCGATCAAGGATATGGGCAAGGTCGTCGCCGCGCTCAAGGCCAAATACACCGGCCGCATGGATTTCGCGAAGGCGAGCGCGGCGGTGAAGGCGGCGCTGAACGGATAATCGCCGGTCGTCATTGCGAGGAGGCGAAAGCCGACGAAGCAATCCCGGGGCCGCAGCCCGCGCTCTCGATCGCTTCGCTTCGCTCGCGATGACGGTGAGGCTTTATCCTATCACCAAACCCCGTAAAAATGGTTCGGCGGCCCGCGCCCCTCGCCCAGCTCCAGCGCCTCCGCCGCTTCCAGCGCGCCTTCCAGCCAGACTTTCGCCGCTGCAATGGCGTCGATGAGCGAAGCGCCCTTGGCCAGGCCGGCGGCGATGGCGGAGGAGAGCGCGCAGCCTGTGCCATGGGTGTGCCGCGTCGCGATGCGGCGGCCGTGGAAAAGGCGGGTCTCCCCATCGGCGACGAGCACATCGACCGGTTCGCCCGACAGATCGCCGCCCTTGACCAGCACGGCCCTGGCGCCCGCCTCGATCAGCATCTGGCCCTGCGCGGCCATCTCGTCGATCCTGCGCGCCTGCGGCGTTTCGGTGAGCGCCGCCGCCTCGAAAATGTTCGGGGTGACGAGCCGTGCGAGAGGCACAAGCGTTGCGATCAGCGCCCGCTCCAGCCCGGCGGCGGCGAGGCTCGCGCCTTGCGTCGGCAGGAGCACCGGGTCGAGCACGACATTGCGCGGCTCCTCTCCGAGCGATTCGGCAATGGCGGCCGCGATCTCGGGCGTGGCGACCATCCCGATCTTGATAGCGTCCGGCCGGATGTCGGCCATAACCACAGCGATCTGCGCCGCGACGATGTCGGGCGCGACAGGATAAGCGGCGGTGACGCCCCGCGTGTTTTGGGCGGTGAGCGCCGTAACGGCCGCCATGCCATAGCAGCCGAAGGCGGAGAAGGTTTTCAAATCCGCCTGTATGCCGGCGCCGCCCGAGGGGTCCGAGCCCGCGATGGAGAGGAGCTTGCGCGTTTTGCCCAAATCTCGCCCGCTCCTCCGTTGGTCTCTCAGCTATGCAACTCGCGCCCACCTGGCCAGGCGGGCTCCTTCTTCTCGTCGTAGTCGCTATAGGCCTTTTTGAGGCCGCTCAAGACTTCCGCCGAGGTCTCGAACATCGCCTTGAGCTGCGGCTCGTCGACTTTTTCGACATCCTCGCGCAGGCGATTGATCGTCTCCTGGAGATAGGCCGCCATCTTTTGGATATGCAGGTGCGGATCGCTTTCGGCTTTGCTGGTCATGGGGTGCTCGTTGGCCTTCGCCGGTTCGTTGGGGATAGGGCTTCAACCCAAAGGCGGGCGGGGACGTTCCGGCAGAGATTGCAGATGGCGATGAGAGCGCTCGGCGAAGCGGGAGGACTGGGGGGGCGTCACATGAGCAAGGCGCCGCGCAACGCGCGCTCCTTCGAGACGATCGAGATCGCCGACCTGCGACGGCTGGCCGGGATCGCGCAGGCGCGGATCGAAACTGCCTTTGCCAGGCATCCCCAAAAGCGCGCGCTCTATGACGCCCATCTCCTTGCGATCTGCCTCTGCCAGGGAGCGGCCGACCACTTCCTGAATCCAGCCGCGAGCGCGGGCGTCCACGACTTCGATCTATGGGCGTTCTTCTGGCGCCGGCCGGATGCGCGGCTTTGGAACCGCAAGCCCTTCACCGCCGATTTCGGCCCCTCGAAATTTGGGCGCAGCCCGTTCGATCCGGCAAGGTATGAAGGTCGGCGCGTGGATGTTCTGTGGCGCTGCATCCCCGCGGAGGCGAATGAGGACGAGAGGGCGGCCCTCCGCCGCTATTTCGCCGAGCCGCGCACCGCAAGCGCCAGGGCGCTGAGGCTGAAGGCGGCGGTTATGGCGTGGCCGCCGGAGTGCGCGGGGGAGATAATCTGGCGGCCGGGCTCTTAGTGGTAAGAATCTGACGCTTGGAACCCAGTTCCAAGGAGCGGACGTGACGTCAAAGGCCGGAAAGCGCCCACATCCGGCCATTACCGACATGCCCGGTAGTTGCCGTTCGCGAAGTTCGACAGTGGGACTGCGGGCGTAAAGCCGCGAGTGTGATGCCCGGCGGATCGTAGAGAACCGCCGGGAAGGCCGCAATGCGCTCGTCCTGCCAAAGGAGTTCGGTAACGGCCCTAATTTCTTCGAAGCTATAGCTCGGCAGTCTTTTCTGCGATGCGCGCATTGCAAAGGTTAAATGGAAATCAAGCTAATTCAAGAACGTCAAGCGTCAGAATTCAATAGAAACTGAATTTGTCAGAAACTAAATTCATCAGGGGGTCCTTATGGGCTTGTCGCGCGCCTCTAGCTTCGTACGCCTGTACGCTGCGATTTTCATTGCGTCGATCGGTCCATGCTGGGCGGACGGTCCAGATCTCGACGAGCGCTATCCCATTAAAGGCCCGGCGAATTTGTCTCCGCCTATTGTCGCCGGCCCAATCAACGAGTGTGCTTTATTCGTGCACGTCTCCGGCTTTATTCCGGATGCCACCGTCACCGTCTTCGCCAACGGCGCGCAAGTCGGTAAGGACGCCCCGAAGCACGGGAGCGCGGACATCAAGCTGGATCGCGCGCTCGTTCTGGATGAAGCCATCACCGCTGTTCAGACGGTCGGCTCGGTCACGAGTGACAAATCGTATGACCCGGTCAAGGTCGGCGCGTTTCCGGCGCTGACCCAGCCGGTTGTCGTTCCCGAGGTATACGAGTGCGGACGCGTGACGCCGGTTGGCAACCTCGTGGCGAGCACGCATGTCGATGTGTGGGATACCGTGTCGCCTCCGCCGGACTCGATCGGCGCCGGGGAGACGACTGGCGCCTTCCTGCCGGTCGCAACCCCACCGCTCGTGAGAGATCATGCGGTCGGCGCGCGACAGGTCGCCTGTCCCGCCTTGTCTGCGAAGACCGCCGTCAGCCCCTCCTCCGCGCCGTTGGGAGTTAAAGCAGCGCCGAATCCGCCCCCTGCGCCTTCCCTGACGCCGCCTCAACAGCCTGTGATCGGCGCCAAGCAATTAGCCGTGCATGGCCTGCTTGTCGGATCGCATGCCCAAATCGACTACAACGCCTCGGGCGTCGCCGGGGGCTTTTCGACTGCGTCGGACAATGTGATGGACGTTCCGCCCGTGCCGCCGGGAACCGATGTAACAGTCGAGCAGACGCTCTGCAGTCCCAGCCCACCGTCGCCGCCGGTCACGGCCACGGACAAGGTTCCGACGCCTATGCTGGGCGGTCCGATCTGCGCGGGCAGTCACTACGTCACGGTCGACAATACGATACCCGGCGCCATGGTCGTCGTGCTGCGCGGCGGCGTTCAGATCGCAAACCGCGGCGGCGACCTCGGCGCGTTGTGGGCCGGCGTAGGCGCCGGCGTCACGCTTCAAGACGGAGATTCGCTGACCGCGCTGCAATACGTGAAAAGCACGTTTGGCACGTTCTACAGCGCCGCCTCTAACCCTGTGATCGTCGGTTGCCTACAGGCAGGCAACGTGGTCACGCAGCATAACGACAACCAGCGCACGGGCGTCTACGCCGCAGAGACTATTCTCACGCCT
>JAMBEQ010000142.1 GCA_024506175.1 Methylocystis sp. | reverse complement strand
CGCGACGGGCATTTCGCTGATCGCCCACCCCTGGAATCCGAACGTCCCGGCGGTGCACATGAACACCCGCTTCGTCGTGACGACCAAGGCCTGGTTCGGCGGCGGAGCCGATCTCACGCCTGTTCTGGACGCCCGCCGCACGCAGGAAGACCTCGACTCGATCGACTTCCACGCCGCCATGCGTCGCGCCTGCGAGCGGCATCGGGTCGCCGATTACAAGCGCTTCAAGGAATGGTGCGACGAGTATTTCTATCTTGCGCACCGAAAGGAGCCGCGCGGGATCGGCGGCATTTTTTACGATTATCTCAACAGCGCCGGCGACACGGAAAACAGCAACTGGGACGAGGATTTCGCCTTCACCCGGGACGTCGGCGAGAGCTTCCTAGGCGTCTACCCCGAATTGGTCAGGCGCAATTTCTCCACGCCCTGGACGACTGAACAACGCGAGGAGCAGCTCATCCGACGCGGCCGCTATGTCGAATACAACCTGCTCTACGACCGTGGCACCATTTTCGGCCTGCGCACGGGAGGCAATGTGGATTCGATCCTGTCGTCGATGCCGCCGATGGTGAAGTGGCCGTGACGCCCCAACCGTCATTGCGAGCGAAGCGAAGCAATCCAGGGGGCGATCACGGCTCTGGATTGCTTCGTCGCTACGCTCCTCGCAATGACGCAGGTGGTTACTTTATCCAAACGTCCACGCCCTGTTGAGCGCGTAAGTGACGAACATCGCCAGCACCGTCGTCACCGCCTGCGCGGGGAGGTAGGGCGCGCCGAGGCGCAAGACGAAAAGGCTCATCAGCACATAGGTCACGCAAAATCCCACAAATGCGACCAGCGCGAAGCGCCAGCCCGCCTCCGCATGAGGACGGTCGCTCACAAAGGTGTGCCGCCGATTAAGCATATAGGCCACGACGCCTCCAGCGACATAACCGCAAAGCGCCGCCGGCACGGGAGCCCAGCCTCCCGCCTCCACCAAAGCAATCAGGATCGCGTAATGAACAAGCGTCGCCCCTGCGCCGACCGAGGCGTATGTCGCGAGCTGGCCGATCATCAATGCGGGAGCTGGGAGTAATAGCGGGCGAGCTCCATCATCTCCTCGTCTGTCAGATGGCGACTCTCATAGCGCATTTCCTTATGCGGGCGCCGGCCGGACTTGAAGTGCTGGAGCTGGAGATAGAGATAGCGGTCGTGCTGCCCCGCGAGATTGGGGATTTCCACGTCGTTGCCCACGCCGTCGGGTCCATGGCAAGCGGCGCATTCCGAGATGACCCCGGCGAGGTCGTATTTCTGCTCCGCGAGCGCCGGCGCAGCGGAAAGAACGAAAAGCGCGGCGCAGGCGGCAAACCATCTCATTGGGGGCATCGGCTTCTCCGAAAGGGTCGACCAGCTTATGAGCCGGGCGCAAGCGCGCGCGCAAGCCCGGCCGAGTCGTCGGAGCCGATTCGAAACGTCCTCCCGTCCCGCATGATGATCTCGACCGCCGCGAGCCCTGAGATGTTGTAGAGCCAACCGCGCGGCGTCAGATGCACGCCCCAGCCCCACCACCATGGGTTTTCCACGGGCGTCGCGCCGACAATGTCTGCCCGGGCGACGCGGCCGCGGAAGACGCCCGGGCCGAATCGCCAAGTCAATTCCTCGGCCGTGACCTCGACCGTCAGCGAGGAGAAGCCGTAGCCGACCCCGCCGAGCACGGCTACCAGCGTGAGAAAAACGGCCGCCGCTTCCCCGTCGAAGTAGGCCGCGCCCGCGAGCAGGGCTGCGGCGCCCGGTTTCGTCGAGAGAAAGATCACAGGTCCGAGTTGGGTATGGCGATAGATTGGTCGTCCCATGGCGCTTCGGCAGAAAGAACGCTCGCTGGCAGAAAAGCGAAGCCCCCTTGCTGCCATGCGATTTTGATAGGCGGATGACTGCGGCTGGTCTCGCCCGCATGGGGCAAAGAGGAGGCAATGAGGCTCGATAGGTCAGAGCGCCGTTCCCCGATCGAAGCCCCCCTACCCCTTCACACTGGCGTCATTCTCGTCTAGAGAGACGGTGACTTTCGAGCCGGGCGCGCCCGCTCGCCGCCTGCAAGACAGGCAATCGGGGACGCGTGCTGGTCCAAAAGGCCGGGAACGCGGCCTTTTTTTATGCGCGCGCCCTGCCCTGCGCTCGGGAGCGTCAATGACGGGCGAAGGTTTCCTCATCCTGAGGAGCGAGCGAAGCTCGCGTCTCGAAGGACGAGGAAACCGGCGAAGATCGTAACCCCCTCGCCCTCGTGCTTCGAGACGGCTCCTTCGGAGCCTCCTCAGCATGAGGACGAGGGGTTCGGGCGCGGCGATCCGCGACAGCTACGGACCAACATGCCGAAAAGAACCGACATATCGACCATTCTGATCATCGGCGCCGGGCCCATCGTCATCGGCCAGGCTTGCGAATTCGACTATTCCGGCACGCAGGCCTGCAAGGCGCTGAAGGCGGAAGGTTACCGGATCGTGCTGGTCAACTCCAATCCGGCGACGATCATGACCGACCCGGATCTCGCCGACCGCACCTATGTCGAGCCGATCACCCCGGAATTCGTCGCAAAGATCATCGAGAAGGAGCGCTACGCCGTTCCCGGCGGCTTCGCCCTGATGCCAACCATGGGCGGGCAGACGGCGCTGAACTGCGCCCTTTCGCTCGAGAAAATGGGCGTTTTGAAGAAGTTCGACGTCGAGATGATCGGCGCCACCGCCCACGCCATCGACAAGGCCGAGGATCGCGAGCTTTTCCGCGAAGCCATGACGAAGATCGGCCTCGACACGCCGCGTTCGCATCACGTCAAGACGCTCACCGCGGCGCTCGACGCTCTCGACGACATCGGCCTCCCCGCCATCATCCGTCCGTCCTTCACGCTCGGCGGCACGGGCGGCGGCATCGCCTATAACAAGTCCGAGTTCATCGAAATCGTCGAGCGGGGCATCGACGCTTCGCCGACGAATGAGGTGCTGATCGAGGAAAGCGTTCTCGGCTGGAAAGAATATGAGATGGAAGTCGTCCGCGATAAGGCGGACAACTGCATCATCATCTGCTCGATCGAGAATATCGATCCGATGGGCGTGCATACGGGCGATTCGGTCACCGTCGCTCCCGCGCTGACGCTCACCGATAAAGAATATCAGCTCATGCGCGACGCCTCGATCGCCGTGCTGCGTGAGATCGGCGTGGAGACGGGCGGCTCGAACGTGCAATTCGCCGTCGACCCGCGCACCGGTCGCATGATCGTCATCGAAATGAACCCGCGCGTGTCGCGCTCGTCGGCGCTGGCGTCGAAAGCGACGGGCTTCCCGATCGCCAAAGTCGCCGCGCGGCTCGCCGTCGGCTACACGCTGGACGAGATCGCGAACGACATTACCGGCGGCGCGACCCCCGCCTCTTTCGAGCCGACGATCGACTATATCGTCACCAAGATTCCGCGCTTCGCTTTCGAGAAATTCCCCGGGTCCGAACCGGTGCTCACCACCGCGATGAAATCGGTCGGCGAGGCCATGGCGATCGGTCGGAACTTCGCCGAGTCGTTGCAAAAGGCGCTGCGCTCGCTGGAGACCGGTCTCTCGGGACTCGACGAGATCGAGGTCGAGGGGCTCGGCAAGGGCGATGATATGAACGTCCTCCGTGGCGCGCTCGGCACGCCGACGCCAGACCGCCTGCTGGTCCTCGGTCAGGCGCTGCGCCTCGGCATGAGCCAGCTCGAAGTGCACGAGGCGAGCAAGATCGACCCCTGGTTCATCGCGCGCATCGCGGAGATCGTCGCGCTCGAAGGAAAGGTCAAGAAATTTGGCCTGCCCAAGGACGCCGACAATCTGCGAAAGGTGAAATTCGCCGGCTTCTCGGATACGCGCCTCGCGACGCTCACGGGCCTGGAAGAGAAAGACGTGCGCGAAGCGCGCCACGCGCTCGGCGTGCGCCCGGTCTATAAGCGCATCGATACTTGCGCGGCGGAATTCGCCTCGCCCACCGCCTATATGTATTCGACCTATGAGACGCCCTTCGCCGGCGTCCCGGCGAATGAGGCCAACCCTTCCGATCGCAAGAAAATCGTGATCCTCGGCGGCGGGCCCAACCGCATCGGCCAGGGCATCGAATTCGATTATTGCTGTTGTCACGCCTGTTTCGCGCTGGCCGAGGCCGACTTCGAAACGATCATGATCAACTGCAATCCAGAAACGGTTTCCACCGACTACGACACGTCCGACCGCCTCTATTTCGAGCCGCTGACCAATGAGGATGTGGCGGAGATCCTGGACGTCGAGAAATCGAACGGGACGCTTGTCGGCGTCATCGTCCAATATGGCGGACAGACCCCGCTCAAGCTCGCGCATGGCCTTTCGAAGACCGGCGCCCCCATTCTCGGCACGCCGGTCGATTCGATCGACCTCGCTGAGGACCGCGACCGCTTCAAGCGCCTGCTCGACAAGCTCGGACTCAAGCAGCCGAAGAACGGCATCGCTTATTCGGTCGAGCAGTCGCGCATCGTCGCCGGCGAGCTCGGCCTGCCGCTCGTCGTGCGCCCGTCTTACGTCCTTGGCGGCCGCGCCATGGCGATCATCCGCGACAACAACGAGCTCGACGATTATCTGCTCGGCACGCTGCCGAGCCTCGTGCCGTCCGAGGTCAAGGCGCGCTATCCGAACGACAAGACCGGGCAGATCAATATGGTGCTCGGCAAGAACCCCCTGCTCTTCGACCGCTATCTGGCCGACGCGATCGAGGTGGACGTCGATTGCATCGCGGATGGCGCGCAAGCGGCCATCGCCGGCGTGATGGAGCATATCGAGGAGGCGGGCATTCACTCGGGCGACTCGGCCTGCTCGCTGCCGCCGCGCTCCCTCGCGCCGGAGACGATCGCCGCGCTCGAGGAACAGACGAAAAGCCTCGCCATGGCGCTCGGCGTCGTGGGGCTGATGAACGTCCAGTTTGCGCTTAAGGACGGCGAGATTTACGTCCTCGAAGTCAATCCGCGCGCCTCACGCACCGTGCCCTTCGTCGCCAAGGTCGTCGGGGCGCCCTTCGCCAAGATCGCCGCCCGCGTGATGGCGGGTGAGAAGCTCTCGGCCTTCACGCTCCCGACCGCCCGGCCGAACCATATCGGCGTCAAGGAGGCGGTCTTCCCCTTTGCGCGCTTCCCGGGCGTGGATACGGTGCTCGGCCCGGAAATGCGCTCGACAGGCGAGGTCATCGGCCTCGACGTCTCCTTCGACGCGGCCTTCGTGAAGAGCCAGCTCGGGGGCGGCGCCAAGGCGCCGCGCGAGGGCGTCCTCTTCGTTTCGGTGCGCGACGCCGACAAGCCCCGGATTCTCCCGGCGATCCGACTGCTCACGGAGATCGGCTTCAGCGTGGTCGCGACGGGCGGCACCGCGCGCTATTTGCAGGAGCAGGGCATTCCGGCCCAGAAGATCAACAAGGTCTCGGAAGGCCGGCCGCACATCGTCGACGCGATCAAGAACGGCGCGATCCAGCTCGTGTTCAACACGACCGAAGGCGCGCAAGCCCTGGCCGACTCGCGTTCCTTGCGTCGGGCGGCGCTTCTGCATAAGGTTCCCTATTATACGACCCTCGCGGGCGCGATCGCGGCGGCGCAGGGCGTAAGCGCTTATGTGTCGGGAGACCTGGAGGCGCGGGCGCTGCAGGATTATTTCCGCCCCGCAACCAGCTGAGAACAGGGAAAAATAAAAAGCACGCGCGCGCCGCCCTCGCAGGCGCTGGCGCGGCGCAGCTTTTGCGGCAAAACTATCGGACATATGATTCGGGGTTCCCGCGCCGGCGCTTTAGGCCCGCGGGCGATGAGGGTATTCCCCGATGATTGATCGGAAAGGCGAAGAGCAAGACCAATGGAGAAGGTGCCCATGACAGCCGCTGGCTATGCGGCGCTCGGAGAGGAATTGCGCCGTCGTCAGCAGCAGGAACGCCCGCGCATCATCCAGCAGATTGCCGAGGCGCGCGCCCACGGCGACCTTTCGGAGAACGCGGAATACCACGCTGCGAAAGAGTCGCAGTCGCTGAACGAAGGCCGCATCGCGGAGCTCGAGGACAAGCTCTCGCGCGCCGAGGTCATCGACGTCTCCAAGCTCACGGGCTCGACGATAAAATTCGGCGCCACCGTCACGGTCGTCGACGAGGACACCGAGGAGGAGAAGCGCTACCAGATCGTCGGCGAGACCGAAGCCGACGTGAAGAGCGGCCGCGTCTCCATCTCGAGCCCCATCGCTCGCGCGCTGATCGGCAAGACCATCGGCGACACGGTGGAAGTGAAGACGCCTGGCGGCGGGAAGAGCTACGAGATTCTGAACGTCGCATTCGTCTGAAGGCCGCGTAAGTCCCTCGCTGGATCGCGCGCCCTTCGGGCGCGCTTTTTTGGAGTCGGGCGACGTCGATGAGCATCGTGAAATCGATCGCGCTCCTTGCGCTCGCCCTCGCCGCCGCCCTCGTCCTCACTTTCGCCATGCGGCCGGATCTTCGTGCGGCCTTGGTCGCGGAATTCAATGATCCCGCCGACCTGCCAACGCTCGCCGCCGACCCGCGCATCCACTACGAGGCGGCGGCCCTGCCCTGCGCCGAGGCGGTCGTCGCCATTCTGCCGGCCGCCATCGCCAAGATCGAATCCGAGCATGGCCGTCCCTTCGCGAAGCCGCCTATCGTCGGCGTGTACGATAGCTTTGTCATTTACGCCCGCGCCAACGGGCTAGGCGATTCGGATGTCGCCGGCGTCTCGCGCGCCGGCCGGGCCCTGCTCTCGCCGGTTCTCTGCCAAAGCGAGCGCTACCGGTTGCCGGGCGTGCTGACGCATGAGCTTTCGCATGTGCATTTTTTTGGCTGGCGCGGCCATAGAGCTCCTCGCCCGCCGCAGTGGTTCACGGAAGGTCTGGCGGTCATGGCCTCCGATGGCGGCGCCGCCGAAAGCGTCTCGGACGCCGAAGCGGCTGAGGCAATTCGCAGCGGCTATGGCGTGATCCTGGACTCCACGCCGTGGTCAGATTTCATGGCGATCCCCTTCGCTGCGGAGCCGCCCTGCGGAGAGGGCTGCGATCTGCGCAGCTTCCGCCAGCGCCTCGCCTACCGGCAAGCGGCGCTTTTTATCGCCTGGCTGCGCAGGACCGACCCTGAAAGCTTCTCGCGGCTCATGCGCGCCCTCGAGGGTGGCGCGCCATTCGAGCGAGCTTTCCGCGACGCTTTTCAGCGTGCGCCCCCCGAACTGTGGCGCGCATTTTCCGTCAGCCTTCAAGCCTCCCGGTAAAAGATCAGCATCGACCCGGCGAGCACGAAGGAGATGGGCCAGATAAAGCCCGCGATCTTTTTCGCCTGGCCATCCAGCCGCAGCTCCAGCCAGCGCGACCAGCCGGCCGCAACGCCCACCAGCGCCAGCGGGGTATGGGTAATTTCGATCAGCGTCTCTTCCTTGAGGTTGAGGAGCGAATGGGAATGGGTGAGCAAAAAGGCCGCTGCGGTCGCTGTGCTGATAGGAAAGACAAAGGGCGCCCACCACGCCTTCACGCGCCCGAGCCGCACTTGCCACTCGAACAGGCCGAAGGCCACGATGAGCAGCGTCAAAAGCCGGTGCTGGGCGATCTCCGGGTCGCGAAGGCTTTCCATGACGCCCAGCCGCCCAAGCGGCCAAACCGCCTCGTCGGCGCGCAAGAAGAGAAAACCTGCGAGCCCCAGGAAGACGAGGGGCCAATGCCGCATGATCGGCGCAAGACGCCGGCTCATCCGTTCCAGTAGCGCCATGACGCCCATGGCGAGGACGAATAGCCCCGCCCAGTGATGGTTATATTCCGACCAGGCGATGTCGGCCGGGGAACGCGGCGGCTGCGCGCCAGGCGCCAAATCCTTCAGGGCCCCGGGAGGCAGGGCGGCGGAAAGCGACTGGAAATCCGGGCTGTCGAGGCGCATCGGCAGGCGCGGCTTTAGACGATCGACGACCTCGGCGAAGCTCGCGCGGTCGTTGGGAAGGTCGCGCGCAGGCGGCAGGGAGGCGAGCGAGGCGGCGCAAAATAACACGGTGAGTCCGACGCCGATTTCCGTCTCGGCGAAGCGCCGTGTGCGCAGCAGCGGCCCGGCCGGCTCCTCCTTCATCTTGCGCACGGCCAGGAAGTTGAGCCCGCCGAGAAACAGGATTCCGAGCAGCAACACGATCTTGGCGCTGAGCATGACGCCGTAGGACGTCCCGTACATGGCCGGCGGCGCGCCGACGTAAGAGACTGCCATCAGCACGCCGCCCGCGAGCAGAGCGGCCACCGCCCGCACCGACATGGCCGAGAAGCGGTGGGCGACCGCGGCGCGGGCGGCGGGCTCCGCTACGTCCGTGAGCGCCATCAGAAAATAGGGAATCCCCCCGATCCACACGGCGGCGCCGAGCATGTGCAGGAACTCGGCGAAAACCAGCGACGCTGCGCCCTCGAACTGGCTGGCGGCGTGGGTGGAACCAGCCTGAACGCCGAGCAGCAGCGCGGCGAGCGCCGGCGCAGCCGCTCGAATCGAGATGCCGGCGGGTTGGGCGCGCCAGGCCATCACCGCGATGATGGCTGCAATAAACGCCGCAACGAGATCGATGGCCACCGCCCGCGCGCCCGCTGCCTCATGCGCGGGAATATCCAGCGTGGCGACCAACATGGCGGCAAGCGAAGAGGCCGCAAGAGCCTCAGCGGCGAAAAGGGCGCAAGCGGCGAAGAAAATCAGCCGCAGGGCGCGACGCTGCAACGCTTCGCCCCCATCGGCCAACATTGCGCCCAAGGGCCAGACCAGCATCAGCAGGAAAGCGAGCCCGCCAACCGTCACAGACTGCGCGGCCAGGATCACGCCCCGCAGCACCACGCTCAGAAAGCCGTAGATTTCGATGAACATTTGCATGTCAGCGGCCCACGGCGAAGGGAATGTCCCCTTGCGTGATATGCCCGTCCGGGCTCAGCGTCTGCCAATGGAGCCGGTAGGCCCCAGGCTTGAGCCCCGTCGCCTTGGCCTTCAGCCGATCAAGCGACTCCGCATCGAGAACTGGGAGCGCAACGGCGCCGCCATCGATTTTGAATAGCTGCAAACGCGAGCGCGCGGCGTCGATCCGGCTATTGAAGCGGATTTCAACCGGCAGCTCGTCGCCCTGGACGCTTTCGTCGGCGCGCGGGGAGGAAAAAACGACAATGGCATGGGCCTGTGCGCCCTCGTTAAGGCCGAGCGCGAGGGAAAGAACGCAGAAAAATCCAATAAGCCTCATGAAATTCGACCTGTGGGACCGCCCAGAGGACTCGAGCTTCGCCGATAGCCGATTCAGAACAGCCTTGGCAACGCGAGCCGGCCGCGTCCCAAAGCGATCGGGTCATGCAGGGCGTGAGCCAAGCCGACCTCCCCGTAGGGGAGGTCCTTGAGGGCTTTCGAAGCCAGAAAGCTATTCACCAGATCGTCCTGCCGCGCGGCTCCGTCCGAGAGTCAGCGCAGAAAGACATAAATGTCCACATCGACATTCGCGTCATCGCCTTTGAAATCCGTCAGATATTCCTCAACGATCACGTCCTTTGCGTCGAGGCCCTTTTCATCGAGATAGGCGGCGATCGCCTCATAGGTGACGTCGATTTCGTCATAGGGGCCGCGATGCTGAAATTTGAGCGCCTTGCCGGCAGGCGATGCGCCGATCTCCACCCCGTCGACCAGCTTCGGCTTTCCTTCCGGCGCAGCCGCGAGGGGCGCCATAGCCTCGAAAGAGAAGCCCGCGTCATCCGTCTTCGTGAAGACGGCGATCGGCTTTCCGTTGACCGCGAGCCCCGCCTTGGCGATGGAGTCGCTCAGCTTTTTGACGGCGCCGGCAAGCGTCTTGGCGGCGTCGTCCCATTTGCCCTCCCCTTTCAGAACGGCTGCCGGGCGCGCGTCGACGTTAACGGCCTCGCTCATGACGGAAGGCGCCGCTTCCGGCGCGGCTGGCTTGGCCTCCTCCACCTTTTCTTCGGGCTTCGCGGCTTGGAGCGCCGCGGAAGTCGCCACAGCGGGCTTGGCAGGCGGCTCGTCGCCATCCGGCGCGCCAGCCAAGAAATTGCGCTCGGCAAGAATCGCCGCCGAGGCGACCAGCAGCGTGAAAATCGCCAGCGCGAGCCAATGGGCGCGCAGGCTGTCCATCAAACCCGGTTCCTCGTCCATGCCTCGATACATCCTTTCGGAGCGGCTATAGAATCGCTTTTCGTGCAGAATTGCGACAGCGGTCAGGCAGCGCAACTGTGGCGCTAGAGCGGCGCAGTCTCTATATACGAGCCGAATGGAAAAACCGATGGCGCATCCGCTCGACAACCATCCCATCTTGCGCATGAACGGCGCCGGCAACGAGATACTCGTGCTGGACCTGCGCGGGATCGGCCATGTGCTGGCGCCCGAAGAAGCGCGCGCCATAGCCGCCACGCCGGGACTGCGCTTCGATCAGCTCATGGCCTTGCATGATCCGCTCGAAGCTGACGACGACGCCTATATGCGCATTTACAACGTCGATGGATCGCTCTCGGGCGCCTGCGGAAATGGAACGCGCTGCGTCGCCTATGCGCTTGCCCGCGAAGGCAAGGAACGGCTTTCGCTCGCGACGGCGGCCGGCCGCATCGAGACGCGGCGCGAGGCCGAAACCCTCTTCACGGTCGACATGGGGCGGCCCCGCCTCCATTGGCGCGAAATCCCGCTCGCGCGTGAAGCGGATACGCGCGCCGTCGCGCTCGATCCGCCCGTCGACGGCGCGCCCGCACAATTCTCGGCCGTCGGCATGGGCAATCCCCATGCGGTATTTTTTGTCGATGACGCCGAGGCCATTGCATTGGAGGAACTCGGCTCCAAACTCGAACACCACCCGCTCTTCCCCGAGCGCGCCAATATTTCCTTCGCGCAGATTGTCGCGCGCGACGATATTCTCCTGCGCGTATGGGAGCGCGGCACGGGCGCAACCAAAGCCTGCGGCTCCGCCGCCTGCGCGACTTTGGTCGCCGCGGCGCGGTCTGGCTTCACGGACAGGCGCGCGCGCGTGAGACTGCCGGGCGGGGATCTCCATATCGAATGGCGCGCCGACGACCATGTGATGATGACGGGCCCGGTCGAATTCGAGTTTGAGACGCGGTTGACCTCAGAGCTCTTCGAAGGCGCAGAAGCGTGAGCCCGCAAGCGCGAAAGGCCGAGACCCTCACTTTCGGCTGCCGGTTGAACATCGTCGATTCCGAAGAGCTGGCGCGTGAAACGGCGAGCGACGCGGTTATCGTCAACACCTGCGCAGTGACGAGCGAGGCAACACGGCAGGCGCGCCAGGCGATCCGCAAGCTGCATCGCGAACGCCCGGAGGCGCAGATCGTCGTCGCGGGCTGTGCAGCGCGAATCGATCCCCAAAGCTTCGAGTCGATGGAAGGCGTGACGCGGGTCATCGCCGAACAGCCGAAAAATCGCGCGCTGACGGGGGAAGAAGGCACGCGCGGCCTTCTCGCCGTGCAGAATGGCTGCGACCATAGCTGCACCTTCTGCATCATTCCGGCGGGCCGGGGCGCTGCTCGATCAGCTGCGCCGAGTGAGATTGTCGATCAGGCGCGCGCGCTCTGGGCGAGCGGCAAGCAGGAAATCGTGCTCACCGGCGTCGATCTCACGAGCTATGACGCGGATGGAATCAGGCTCGGCGGCCTCGTGCGGCTGTTGCTGCGCGAATTGCCACAGCTTCCCCGCCTGCGCCTCTCCTCGATCGACTGCATCGAAGCGGACGAGGATCTTGTCATCGCCATGCGCGAAGAGGAACGGCTGTGCCCGCATCTGCATCTTTCGCTGCAGGCGGGCGATGACCTCATTCTAAAACGGATGAAGCGGCGCCACTTGCGCGCCGACGCCATTCGTTTCTGCAACGAACTGCGCAAGGCGCGCCCGGACATCGTCTTCGGCGCTGATTTCATCGCCGGCTTTCCAACGGAAGCGGAGGAGATGTTCGCGCAGACGCTGGCGCTCGTCGACGAATGCGGGCTTACCCACCTCCACGTCTTTCCCTACTCCCCGCGCCCCGGCACGCCGGCCGCGCGCATGCCCCAGGTCGCGCGGGAGATCGCAAAGGAACGGGCGGCGCGCCTGCGCGAATGCGGAGAGCGGGCGCTGGCGCGGCATCTCGATACGCAAATCGGAAAGTCGCTGCGCCTCCTCACCGAGCGCGGCGGCATGGCGCGGGCGGCTGATTTCACGCTTGCGCGGACGCCCGGCGCAGAGGCAGGTCGCTTGATCGAGGCGCGCGCGGCCGCGCATGATGGGAAAGCCTTGGCGGTCGCCTAAACCGCTCCTGCAGCGAGCGGAAATCGTGCTTTCAGGAAGGTTGGAGCATGATTTTGGAGGATGGTCGGGGCCTCGGATGCGGCCCCGCCATATTCCTCAGAATCCGGCAGTCTGATCTGTGCCGCGCCCGGATGCGCCCTCTTCCCAATAGGGCCGCGAGCCGAAGTGCTGATGCAGGCGCGTTTCCCAGTCGCGATCCTTCCAGCTCTGGTCGCTGTATTCCGGCGCGTTCTTGAGCTGCTCGGCAGAGACGTTCGTCACATAGCCGCCGAGGTTGGTGTCGTATTTGAACGCCTTCCACGGAAGCGGATGTTCGCCTTCGCCGATTCCAAGGAACCCGCCGAAAGTCATGACCGCGTAGCGCACCACCCCCGAGACCTTGTCGATCATCAAATGGTCGATCTGGCCGATTTTGTTGCCTGAGGGATCATAGACAGCCGTGCCTTCGACATTTTCGCTAGAAATCAGCTCGCTGCCTTGCGTCGCCGTTGCCATTTTTTTCTCCTCGTGCCGTTGCGAACGCTTTGTGGTTCGCTGAGCCGAGAGAACCAATCTTCACCGGAAATTGTTCCCCGTTTGGCCAGTGAATCGGCCGCTCGCGCGCTATCGTCAGGGCCCAAATCGGTCTAATGCTGCGCGAAGCCTATAGCGGGGCGCGCAGTCGGGAAAAGGACATGGCTTCGGACTTTACGGTCGGGTGGGAAGTTCTCGAAATTATCTGGATCAACATCCTCCTTTCTGGGGACAACGCTATCCTCATCGCGCTCGCCTGCCGCCAGCTGCCTGTCGAGCAACGACGCTGGGGCGTCTTTTTGGGCGCCCTCGGCGGCGTGATTCTGCGCGTGATCTTCACGCTGATCGTCGTACAAATCATGAGCGTTCCGTTCTTGAAGGGCTTCGGCGCGCTGCTGCTTCTCTTCGTCGCCGTGAAGCTCCTCATCGACGAGACCGAGCATTCCGACGTGAAGGCGAAACCCAATCTCCTGGGCGCCGTCACGTCGATCATCATGGCGGACGCCGTGATGTCGCTCGACAATGTGCTCGCGATCGCGGCTGCAGCGCATGGCTCCAGCGCGCTCATTGTTTTCGGGCTGGCTCTGTCCGTGCCAATCGTGATGTTCGGCGCCGGCTTCCTGCTGAAGGTGCTCGAACGCTTTCCAGCGCTCGTCTGGGCGGGCGCAGGTCTCCTGGGCTGGGTTGCGGGTGAAATGGCGGCGTCCGATATCGCCCTGGTCGAACGCCTGCACGCAGCCGATCACGCGAGCCTCGAACGCGCGCTTGCGATCGGCGGCGCGGCGATCGTGCTCGTCACGGCTTTTGCAGTGCAGGTCTACCGCCAGTGGCGCGAGGATCATGCCGATCGCGAAAAACGCGAGAGCTGACGCTCGTCGAACAACGTTCAGGCTGGCTTCTTCTGGCGAACCTGAAGGCTCGCACGGTTTATTGACGAACCTCCGAGGCGGCCTCGTCCTTCGAGACGCGAGCTTCGCTCCCTCCTCAACATCCTGAGAATCCGCCGCAGGCGATGTCTCGAAGCACGAGGGGTCTACGCCACTTTGTCAGCAGTCTGAGCGAGCCTGAAGGCTCGCGGTCATCAGCCCCGCAGGCCCTGCTTGGCGATTGGCTGCTGGGGATCGAGCTGCAAGGCGCGCTGATAGGATTCCTGGGCCTTCTGCCGGCTGCCGCTCTTGTCATAGGCGAGCCCGAGCCAGGCCCAGGCCATAGCGCTCTTGTTGTCGACGTTGAGCGCCGCGTTGAAGTCCTCGATGGCCTTGTCATACTTGCCCAAGGCGACAAGGCTTTCTCCGCGCGCCTGATAAGGGGCCGCCGCAAAGGGATCGCGGTCGATGGCGTTGTCGAAATCCGTCACCGCGCGGGCGTCGTCGCCGCGCTTCTGGTGAATGAGGCCGCGCGCGTGAAAGGCCTGCGCATTTTCCGGGTTCAGCCGAATAGCCGTATCGAGATCGGAAAGCGCCTGATCGAGGTTCCCCTGAGCGCGAAGCAGGTTAGCGCGGCCTATGTAAGCTGGCGCGTGATTGGCGTTGGCCTGAATGGCGCGGTCGAAATCGGCGCGGGCCAAGTCGTTTTGCCCCATCTGCCGGCTCGCAAGCGCGCGATTCGTATAGGCCGCCGCGTTGTTGGAATCGAGCTTGATCGCCTGCGAGAAGTCGGCCACCGCCTCCTGAAAGCGGCCGACGCGCGCATAGGCGACGCCGCGCGTATTATATGCCTCGGCGCTTGATGGGTTTCGGCGGATGACTTCGGAAAGGGAATCGAGATTTGCCGAAGCGGCCTTGGGATCGGTGTCGGCAATCTCGGCGATGCCGCGACCCGGCGGGCGAATGCCCGTCGCGGTCTCGCAGCCCGCCAGCGCCAGGACCGAGAGCGCCGATGCGCCGAGGAAAAGACGACGGAGCATGAGAGGACACGAGCGAAACGACGTCGCCGTTAGGCGGAAGCCCATGCCTGAAAATCCCCTCGACCGGCTCTAGTCTCGAACTTGGCTAATTCTTGCCCGAGGCGGTTAATAAAGCGTCTCGATATGGCAGGAGTTCGACAGGATCAGCGACCGGCCGGCTTGGCCTTGACCGGCAACAGGCCCTCGCGCTGCAGCTTCTTGCGGGCGAGCTTGCGGGCGCGGCGAACGGCCTCGGCCTTCTCGCGGGCGCGCTTTTCGGACGGCTTCTCGTAGTGACCGCGCAGCTTCATCTCGCGGAAGATGCCTTCGCGCTGCATCTTCTTCTTCAACGCTTTCAAAGCCTGATCGACATTGTTGTCGCGAACGAGAACTTGCACGAAGCCATCCTGCTGTTTAGGGCCGCCCACGGGATGACCGTGAGCCTGTCCGAAATGGGAATAGGTCGCCGGGCGCTGACGGAGCGCCTGACCCGTGAGCAGGGGAGATACCAGAATCGGCCGCCTCTGTCCATGCCCGAGAGCGCGCAAATTATCCTCCGGACCAACCCCCTCCCCAACCCTCCCCCGCTTCGCTGGAGAGGGAGAAGGATGCAGCCTTCATCGGCGGCGCTTTCATGGGCGTCCCCTCTCCAGCCATAGCCCGTCGATAGACGGGCGTCTTTCAGACGCCCTATCGCGGGGGAGGGACAGGGAGGGGGCTATACATTGCCAACCACCTCTGCATGCACCCTCTTTCTCCCGAGGCGATCGCACCCAACGCTACTCTTGCCCATTGCGCGCGTAATAATATAACATCCGGCATGACCGACGCAACGCAAGGCCATACACACGCCCATGACCCTTTGGTCGCGCGCGCGGAAGAATTTAGCCACTCGGCAAACCATGCGGCGGCGCGCGCCCGCCCGTCCTTGCTCGAAGCTTCGGCCGCCGCACGAGCGCTCGGCGCCTCGCTCGTCATCGCCGCGCTTTGGGCGGGCGTTTATTGGGCGCTCCATTGAGCATGACCGCCGCGCCGGCGTCGATCCGCCTCGTTAATCTCACCCTCGGCTACGATCGCCGCCCCGCCGTCCATCACCTCGAGGGAGAGATCGCGCCGGGCGCGGCGCTCGCGGTCTGCGGGCCGAATGGCGCAGGCAAGTCCACTTTGCTCAAGGCGCTTGCGGGCCTCCTCACGCCGCTCGGCGGGCGCATCGAACGGGGCGGCGCGAGCGCCCGCGAGGCCGCCTACCTGCCACAGCTCGCCGAGGTCGACCGCTCCTTCCCGATCAATGTGCGAGACTTCGTCGCTACGGGCGCCATGCGCCGGGTCGGGCTTTTTGGTAGGCTCGACGCAGCCGAGCGCGCGCGCACCACTGAGGCCATAGCCCGCGTCGGACTCGCCGGCACGGAGGACCGTCCGATCGACACGCTCTCGGGCGGCCAGATGCAGCGCGTGCTGTTCGCGAGGCTCCTTGTGCAGGACCAGCGCGTGATCCTGCTGGACGAACCCTTCGGCGCCATAGACGAAGCGACGACCGAGGACCTCCTGGGCCTCGTCGCGCAGTGGCGCGCCGAGGGGCGCACCGTCGTCGCCGTGCTCCATGAGCTCGATCTCGCCCGCCGCGCATTTCCCGAGACGCTTTTGCTCGCGCGCGAGCCGATCGCCTGGGGCGAGACGCGCGCGGCGCTTTGCGCGGAGAACCTCGCAAGAGCGCGGGCCATGTCCGAAGCCTATGACCGGCAAGCGCGCGAATGTCTTCGAGACGAAGAAGCGTCGCATGCTCACTGAAATTCTCGTCTCGCCTTTCCTGGATTATGAATTCATGCGGCGGGCCCTCGTCGGCTCGCTCGCGCTCGCGGTTTCAGGGGCGCCGCTCGGCGTCTTTCTCATCCTCCGCCGAATGTCTCTCGCAGGCGACGCGCTCTCTCACGCGGTCCTCCCCGGCGCCGCGATCGGCTATCTCGTCGCGGGCCTCTCTTTGCCGGCCATGACCTTCGGCGGGCTCGTTGCCGGGCTTGTCGTCGCCGCAGCCACCGGCGCCGCCTCTCGCTTCACGACGTTGCGGGAGGACGCCTCGCTCGCAGCTTTCTATCTCGTTTCGCTGGCGCTCGGCGTCACGCTGGTGTCGCTTCGCGGCTCCAGCGTTGACCTCCTGCATGTCCTCTTCGGCTCGGTCTTCGGCCTCGACGATTCCGCGCTCATCATGCTCGCCGGCGTCTCGACGCTGACGCTCATCACGCTCGCGGTCTTCTATCGCGCATTGGTCGTGGACACGCTCGACCCGCTCTTTCTGCGCCAGTCTAGCCGGTTCGGCGAACTCGTCCCTTTTATTTTCCTCGGCCTGGTTGTGCTCAATCTCGTCGCGGGCTTTCAGGCGCTCGGCACGCTGATGGCGGTCGGTCTGATCATGCTGCCCGCCGCCGCGGCGCGACTGTGGACGCATGAGCTTTCCATCGCTCTGGCCCTCGCGGCCGGCGTGGCCGCCTTTTGCGTCTACGCCGGGCTCGTCTTCTCCAACGAGACTGGCGCGCCGACCGGCCCCGCCATCATACTCGCGGCCGGCCTCGTCTATTTTGTCTCCCTCATATTCGGACGCGCCGGCGGCGTGCTGCGACTCAAGCCGCCGCGCAAACATCTCGAAGGATGACTTTCATGCTCACACGACGGAACTTCGTTGCGACGGTAACGGCGACGCTCGCCGCGCCAGCCTTCGCCGAGACGAACAAGCTCCCCGTCGTCGCGAGCTTCTCGATCATCGGCGACCTGGTGAAACAGGTCGGCGGCGACCGCCTTTCCGTCACGACCCTCGTCGGCCCCGATGGCGACGCCCATGTCTATCAGCCAACC
>JAMBEQ010000141.1 GCA_024506175.1 Methylocystis sp. | reverse complement strand
CGGAAAGGCGTCTCATCGCGCATGTCGAGCGCGTCGCAGCGCGTGACCATGAGCCCCGGCGCAAGCTTGCGAAGCGCGGTGAGCGTCTGCGAGTCGGCGCCGGCGGAGGCCAGAACCGCATCGATTTGCGAAACCTGCGCAGGGGCAAGAGTCATGTCATTCTCCGCCGATCTTTTTCGCTTCGACAGTAATCGGAAGATTGGTGCTAGCCGCCATCTCGGGAAGCTGAAGCACCCAGCCATTCGCAAGCGTCACAGAGCCGCCCCACATTTCGGGCTTCTCCACCTTGATGATCGGCTCCTCGAGATCTTTCTTGGGAACATAGGCCGAGAGGACGCCTTCAGCGTCTCTGCGGAGCATGACTTTCACGTTGCGCCTCTTTCGTTGGCGGGTTGCAAAAAGTTGAGCCAGTCTGGATCAGACAGGCTCGATTTCATCTTCGAGGCAGCCGATAATGAGCTGGGGCGAAAATTCGACGAGATAGATTGCGGTTTCTGTCTCGACATGCGTCCCCACATTGACGATTTCTCCAGTATCGCCGCTCTTTACGAGGAGCTCGTCCTCCGCGCGGTCGGGATAGGAGCCGTCATTGACGAGGTCGGTCGTCGCCCGCACGCGCTGGCCCCAGTCGTATCTCGCCGGTCCGCTCATCATTCTTGCTCCTCGTCGATCTCGACCAATTCCAACTCTTTGCTTTTCATGCCAACGCGATTGCCCGTCGATTCAAATTCTACGCCATAGATGTAGAACTGCTGCAGAAAGGTGCCGATATTGACGACGTATCCAATCTCGCCTTTCTTCGCGAGGATTTCTCCGATGTCCTTGCCGGGGAACGTGCCGTCATTGCGGATGGCTCGTTTCGCCCGAACCTTGTCGCCGTAGTCGAAATAGGGCGGGCCATCGACCTCGACATGGTCGCTGTCTCTGCTGATGTTGGTCATTGATCGCTCCGCTTCTGCGCTACGATATTTGATGAGGCGCTCAAGCCTGCCGCCTTGCGTCTTTCGCTCGCGCATTCGCGCACCAGCGGATCTTCGTCTTCGGCAAGGCGGGCAATGACGTCGAGAGCGGCTCTTTGTGCGACCTCGTAACGAATCCGCCAATCTGGATCGTTCAGCAGCGCTTGAAGATCGCCGGGCCCCTGACGTTTGGCTGCTTCCAGACGCACGACCGGATCACGATCGATTGTGAGACGCGCCAAGGCCGCCCGCTCGATGCGGCTCGCGACCACCCGGCGCACGCCCGCGTCCGCGTCGTTGATCATCAGCACGAGAAGATCCGGTGGCAGCTTTTTCGCCACGGCCTGGCGCACGGCGTAATCTTCGTCACTCATCATCGGCAGAAGGTCCGTGCCTTCGAGCCGGAGCGCGATGCGAATGCGCACCTCCCGGTGTGGATCGTTGCGCAGGCGCAGGATGTAGCGGCGAGGCAAACGGCGCGCGGCGCTCCAGCGCACAGCTTCTTCTGGATCGTCGAGCATCGCCGGCAAGAGGAAGACCTCCGCCGCCTTGGCCGCGCAGGCCCGCACCTCGAAATAATCGTGTGTTATATAGTCCCGCGCGAGATCGGGATTCCAGTCGAAGAAGCGGTCGATGCGCCTGGCGTAGCGGTCGTGCACACAGGCGCGCAACAGCTTGCAACGCTCCTCCTTCAAGCGATCTTGATGGATGCAGGCCGCGCAATGGACCGCGTTTCCCCGCCAGTCGATCGCTTCGTCGATGTCGTCAGTCGACATCTTCGAGCCCTCTGCGTTCCAGGACGCCGAGCAGAACCTTCGCGCCGATCTTGTCAGCGGGGTCGAGCTCCAGGAGCTTATCGATTGCGGCGGCGCTTTGCTCAAAATGGCCCAGGCGCATGCAGAGATAGGCGTAGCCCTTCAACGAGAACATGAAAAAGCGCGGGGCGACAGCGTCGAAATCGCCGAATGCGGCGTCTTGTGGCGCGACGTCTCGCCAATCGAGCGGCAGCGAATTGTCGATTGCGGCGCGGGTCAGGCAAGCCTCGGCGATGCCCAGACACTCCCTGAGGCGACCCTTGTAGAAGTAGAAGCGATATAGGCCAATGAGGGTCGCTGGATGGGTCGGCGCGAGCAGCCGCGCTTCCATTAGATATTTCAGCGCCAGATGGTCCTGATCGTAGGAGGAAGCTGCGGCGTGCAACAGGCGTTCGACCTCTTCTGGGAGACCCTCTCCGAGAACGATGGAAGCCAGAAAATCCTGCTCCCTCACGCCAGTCTGCATCGCCGCGTCTTCCGCCATGTCACTTCCTCACGCCGTTTCCTCAAAGGCGGGCGCTTCGGTCTTTGAAGAGCAACCGCAGCTTTTCGCCTTGGGGTCGATGAAGACGAAGCCGGTCGACGTGGCCGTTTCCTTGAAGTCGATGGTCACGCCGTCGAGAAGCAGGCGGCTCTGCGCCGGCAGGAACAGCTTGAACTGCGGGTAAGGAAAGACCTGCTCGTCTTCTTTCGGTCCGGGCTCGACGGAGAACTCCGCCGACATGCCCGAACAGCCGCCCGGCGACACCAACAACCGAAGGCCATAGCCCGGGCCGCCGTCAAACATGACAAGGCGGCGTATGAATTTTTCGGCGGCGGGGGTGAATTCGATTTTCATCAAGCGCCCGCCTGGTAACGAGGATAGGAGTTGTCGATCACGCAGGTATTGTCGACCGGGCAGACCGCGACGCATTGCGGAACGTCGAAATAGCCGATGCACTCGGTGCACTTCTTCGGATTGATCACGAAGGTGCCATTCTTCTCGGAGATCGCCACGTTCGGGCATTCCGCCTCGCAGGCGGAGCAGGACGTGCATTGAGAAGCGACAATCTTGTAGGTCATATTTTAGCTCCTTTGCTTGACTTCGAAGCAAGCTCTCTAAAAAAGCGTTTGTCCTTTCCGTGAGAGCTTGCTCAAGGGGTTCGGTCGTAAATCGCGCTATGCGTCGACGGAGACGAAGGCGCCTTGACGGATCGTGGCGTCGCCGCGCGTGACATGGGTGATCTCGCCACTCTTGATCTTGGCGAGATAGTCCTTGAAGTAGGCGATCGCCGACTGTTCGATGAATTCGTAGGCGTATTGATCCACTGGCTCGATCCCTGCCTTCAGCAAATCTTCCTTGGGGCAGTGACCAATCTTGGCGACGAAGACCGCGGTGCAGTCGTTGATCGCGCGGATGACGGTCTCGAGCGCGTCCTCTTCGCCATAGCCGCCCTGGCAGTAGAGATCGACGCGACGGTGACCGACGAATTTCGCGCCGCCGCTGGAGAGCTCGTAAATCTGGAACTCGTCGGCGTGGCCGAAATGTTCGTTGATGCGGCCGGAGCCCTTGGTCGCGACGGCGACGAGGATCTTCAGTTCGACATTCTCGCCAGCGAGCGTTTCGAGTTCGGCGTTGCGGGCGGCGACCTTAGCCTGACGCTCCTCCTCGACCTTCTCTTGATAGGCCTGACGCGCGGAGAGGTCGTAATCGACTTCCATCTCCATGATTTTCTCGGTCGTGAATTCCGCGCTGCGGTCTTCGCCGAGCAGGCCCACAGCGTCGGCGCGGCACTGACGGCAATGGCGCATCATGTTCATTTCGCCTTCGCAGCTGTCCTGCAGCGCCTTCAGCTCTTGCGCGGACGGGCCGCGCTGGCCGTTGAGGCCGAAGACCGTGCCATGCTCGGGTGAGGAGATGAGCGGCATGATGTTGTGCAGGAAGGCGCCACGCGACTTCACCTCTCTGTTCACCGTGACGAGGTGATCGTCGTTGATGCCGGGAATCATCACCGAATTGACCTTGCAGAGGATGCCGTTCGCCGTCAGCATCTCCAGGCCCTGCAACTGGCGATCGGTGAGGATTTTTGCCGCTTCCTTGCCGGTGACGCGCTTATGCTTCCAAAACACCCAGGGGTAGATTTCCGCGCCGATGTCCGGATTCGTCATATTGATCGTGATCGTGACGTGATCGACATTGAACTTTTTGATCGTCTCGACATGATCGGGAAGAGCGAGACCATTGGTCGAAAGGCAGAGCTTGATGTCGGGCGCAGCTTCGGCAATCAGTTCAAAGGTTTTGAAGGTCTTGCCCGGATTGGCGAGCGGGTCGCCGGGTCCGGCGATGCCGAGCACCGTCATCTGCGGAATGGCGGACGCCACTGCGAGCACTTTCTTCGCGGCTTGCTCGGGAGAGAGTTTCTCGGAGACGACGCCGGGGCGTGATTCATTCGCGCAGTCATATTTGCGGTTGCAGTAGTTGCACTGAATATTGCAGGCCGGCGCGACGGCGACATGCATGCGCGCATAGTGATGGTGAGCTTCTTCGCTGTAGCAGGGATGGTTCTTGACCTTCTCCCAGATTTCGGCCGGCATGTCGTTTTCGCTGGCGCCGGAGCCGCAGCTCGCTTTGCCGCTGCCGCCGGATGTGCCGCAGCCTTTATGCTCGGCGATCTTCTGCATGATGTCGTCGAGCGGCGCGGGCGCGGGCTCGGCTTCATAGGTTTCGAAAGAGCGAGAGTCGTCCACAGCGTAATCCTCTCAGGCTTGTCGTTGGACCCCGTGCGAAGGGTGTCTGGAACAATTCCAATATCGGCCGTTGGCGTTGACTGGAGGACGGCAACAAGCGTGCCATGGGCGAAAAGCGGACGTAACTAATTGGAAATACGGGCCTTGGTGTTCTGTTCGCCAGATAGCGGCGGGCTCGGTGGCTTGTCGCAAAGCCTTCGGAGAAATGTTCGCAACGCGACATTGAATCGGCGCGGCGATTTGGACCTGAAAAGTGGGCGCCAACGGAATCGGCGCCGTGGGGAAATTTGTGGCGCCAAGCGAGTTTTTATAATTGTTCCAAGGAGAAGAGGGACTCTAAAATCGACTGAACTTCCTGGTTTTATCGAGCTTTTCAGCGTTGGCGCGTTGCTTGCTTCTATATCGCAATGCACAACAACGCCTGTCATGAGGCTCCCATGGGTCTTGAGCTCGGCGGCTCCATTGGCGCCCCTCCCTCGCGCGCGATGGTTTCCGGCGAAACCACGCTGGTCGGCATTTACGAAATCTCGAAACTGCTCGCGTCCCCGAACAGGCTCGAGAATGTTCTCGCGGGCGTGCTGACGCTGCTGTCGAGCTTCCTCGACATGCGGCACGGACTTATCGCCTTGCTCGACGCGAAAGGCGCGCCGGAGGTCGTCGTCGGCTCAGGTTGGAGCGAAGGCGCTGCAAAGGTCTTTTTCGACCGTCTGCCCGAGCGCGCGGTGGGGCAGATCGTGGCGACGAAAATGCCGGTTGTCATCGAAGACGTCGCCGCCTCGGCGCTCTTCGAGGGCGTCGATCTTTCCGACTGGGGCACGGAAGACGGCCAGTCCTTCTCGATGATCGGCGTGCCGATCAAGGACGGCGACGCGGTTGTCGGCACGCTCACTGTCGACCGGTCGCGCAACAGCCGCTCCTCGGTGCTTGTCGATCATGATGTTCGCTTCCTCACGATGATCGCCAATCTGGTGGGTCAAACGCTGCGGCTTCACAAGCTCATCGCGCGCGACCGCGAACGATTGATGTTGGAAAGCGCCTGGCGTGAAAAGGGCGCCGTCCCGCCGGAGGTGAAGGCCGAAGGTCTCAAAGGCATCGTCGGCGACAGCCCCGCCGTGCGCGCCGTCATCGAGAAAATCCGCATCGTCGCGAAGGCGAAATCTACAGTCCTGTTGCGCGGAGAATCCGGCACGGGCAAAGAGTTGTTCGCCGCCGCGATCCACGATCAGTCGCCGCGCCGAAACAAGCCGTTCATCAAGCTCAATTGCGCGGCGCTGCCGGAAAGCGTGCTCGAATCCGAATTGTTCGGCCACGAGCGCGGCGCCTTCACAGGCGCGGCCAATATGCGCAAAGGCCGTTTCGAGCTGGCGGACGGCGGGACTCTGTTTCTCGATGAAATCGGCGAGATCACGCCCGCTTTCCAGGCGAAGCTTCTGCGCGTGCTGCAGGAGGGCGAATTCGAACGCGTTGGCGGTTCGCGCACGCTCAAGGTCGACGTGCGCCTGGTCTGCGCGACCAACCGCAATCTCGAGGAGGCCGTGCAGCGTGGCGAGTTCCGGGCCGACCTCTATTATCGCATCAGCGTCGTGCCGATCTTCCTGCCGCCGTTGCGTGAGCGAAAAGGCGATCTGGCGCTTCTTGCCAATGAGTTCCTGGGGCGCTTCAACGCGGAGCAGGGGGGCAAGCTCAGGCTTTCCGAATCCGCCATGAGCGTGCTCAACGAATGCGGCTTTCCGGGCAATATTCGCGAGCTGGAGAACTGCATCTATCGCACGGCGACGCTCGCGCATGGCGACATCATCATCGACAAGGATTTCTCCTGCCGCAAGGACGGCTGCCTCTCCTCCATCTTGTGGAGCGGTTCGTCGTCCAAATGGCCGGCCGGCGTGACCCCTCTGCCTATCGTGGCCCCGCAGCCTGCGAAGCCGCCGGCGCCGCCCACGGAGGCGGGGGCCTGTGCGCCGGCGCCTGGCGATACTTGCCCAGGCGCGGAAAACTGCACCATCATCGAGAAAGACCCGCGGACGGACTATGAAAAGCTCGTCGACGCGATGGAGCGCGCGGGCTGGGTGAAGGCGAAGGCCGCCCGGCTTCTAGGGCTCACGCCGCGACAGATAGGCTATGCATTACAAAAGCACGGGATCGAGGTGAAGAAGTTCTGAAGCCGGCGCGCGGTCCTCCGCGCGTTGATGACCTGAACCCGCGCCGCGCTAGATTCCTTTCGGCTGGAGGGGGAGGAGGCGGGTCATGGAAGGTTCGGTTTATAAGGTCGTTGAGCTCGTTGGGGCCTCGCCCGACAGCATCGAAGGCGCCATCGCTTCGGCCATACAGCGGGCGGGGCTGACGCTACGCAATTTGCAATGGTTCGAGGTGATCCAGATTCGTGGGCGCATCGAAAAGGGCAATGTCGAGAAATATCAGGTATCGATAAAAGTCGGTTTTACCCACGACCGCGAAGAAGAGTGAACCGAAGGCCCCGCATCCGGGCCTTCGAACATCAGATCGAGCGCGCCGCGGGCTAATGGCCGCGGCTCTTGCCATTTCCAATGCTTGTCCAGAAGCGGGCGCCCGCCGCCATGATTTCCTGGGTGTCGGCAAGCATCCGCCTTGCGTCCTCCGTCGCGAGCTCCAGGTGCTTGACAGTCCAGTTCTGCACAAGGTTGGCGGATTCCACCAGGGACTTCGCGGAAGTCAGCTTATTGGCGAGATCGGCCGCCATAGAGGCCTCGTTCTGCATCCGGTCGAGCCATTTGCGATTGGAGTCCTGAACCCGATCCCAGAACTGGGCCTGAGCGTCGGTGAGGTCTTCCATCCGTTGGCGTCCCTCGCTCATCATTTCCGACGCGCCCCTCGTCGCGCCGCCACGGTCACGATCTCCCCTCCGCTCCTCTTGCTGAGTCATATCGGGCTCCCGTTCGTCATCTTATCATGGCCAGCCGCCCCGGCAGGGCTATATAGGTCGGATACTGAGATGAAACGCCCCTCGGCGCACTACTTTCTTTTGCGGCGAGGGCAGGTCTTTCGCGTTGCCTCGCTCGACAAGCGCCACCGTCTGGTGTAAAGGGGGCGGCCTCAACTAAAACAGCGTTCCGAAACGCTCGTCGGCCGAAAGGCTAAAG
>JAMBEQ010000140.1 GCA_024506175.1 Methylocystis sp. | reverse complement strand
AAATTCGATCGGAACCTTGCGCTGCCCACGCGGGCGCTCAGCGGGCGCCTCATCAGAGGCGTCACCCAAAAGGGCGGCCAGGCCTCGGCCTAGCCGACGACGCGGTTCTTCTGCCATTGAAACGCTCCCTAACGCGCTTTCTGCCCGCACGGAGTCCTGCGAGCGATAGAAATCGCGCCGATTAGAAATCTGAAACGCATTCTGCGGAATGCGCTCGGCGCCTGAGGCTGCCGAATTACGCGGCTCTCAGCTGCTTTTCCCGCTGAATCACTTCCGAAGCGAGCTTGAGATAGGCCTGACTGCCCGTGCATTTCAAATCATAGAGCAGCACCGGCTTGCCATGCGACGGCGCCTCCGACACGCGGACATTGCGCGGGATCATGGTCTCATAGACCTTCTCGCCCATGAATCGCCGCACGTCGGCGGCCACCTGTGTCGCGAGGTTATTACGTGGGTCATACATAGTCAGCACGACGCCATGGATCGAAAGCTTCGGGTTCAGCGTCTTTGTGACCTGCTCCACGGTCGAGAGGAGCTGGGACAGACCTTCGAGCGCAAAGAATTCGCATTGCAACGGCACGACGACGGCGTCGGCGCTGGCGAGCGCATTGATCGTCAGCAGATTTAGCGACGGCGGGCAATCGATCAGGATATAATCATAGCGTTTGCCGTCCTCGTGATGCTCTGACGCGGCGAGCTCGGCCAACGCGCGTTTGAGGCGGTAGGCGCGGTCTTTATCTCCGGCAATTTCCAGCTCAACGCCGAGCAGATCCAGGGTCGATGGCGCGATTGACAGGCGGGGTACGGCGGTCTGGACAATGGCGTCCGCCAGGCTCGACTCGCCAAGTAGAACGTCATAGGTCGAAATTTTTCGGCTCTTGCGATCGACGCCGAGACCTGTGGACGCGTTGCCTTGCGGATCGAGGTCGATCACCAGGACTTCCTCGCCGACGGCAGCGAGAGCGGTGCCAAGATTGATCGCCGTAGTCGTCTTGCCGACGCCACCCTTTTGATTGGCGAGGACGAGCACCCGCTGGCCGCTATTGTCTCCGGACAAAATCTGCCTCTGAAGGTGAGTGGACGACGATCAATCTTGCACGCTTATGCGTGCGGCTCTGAATTGCTTCGAAGGTGAAGTTACTGATACCCTCCGCGGCGGTCAATTCATCGCGCCACTCTTCCCCTTTCAAAAAGACGGCTTTTACCCCATTTTCTAAAGCTCCTCGCGCCATTTCCACAAGTCGATCCAGGGGGGCCAAGGCGCGAGCGCTCACGGCTTCGATTTCAGCCGCCAGCGAGGGCAGAACTGTTTCGATCCGCCCGGCATGAATCTCGACAGGCGCGCCTGTTTCACGTGAAACAGCTCGCAGGAAGGCCGCTTTACGCTGGTCGCTTTCGATTAGATGAACCACGACGCCAGCGCGATTCTTCAGCAAGAGCGCCGAAACCATCCCAGGGAATCCAGCACCCGATCCGAGATCCGCCCATCGCAAGGCCTCCGGCGCAGCCTCAACCACTTGTGCCGAATCAGCGAAATGGCGGAGCCAGATGTCACTCATGGTGCTGGGCGCGACGAGATTGATTTTGGCCTGCCAGCGCTGCAGCAAGTCTTCGTAAATCGAAAGCTCGCCTTCAATCTTCCTGAGAGAAGGGCTGAGCTCGAGCGCGAAGTCGCGCGATCGATCGCTCACGCCCGCCGAGCCCGCGCCGCCAGAAGGGTAAGAGCCGAAGGCGTCATGCCGTCGATGCGTTGCGCCTGGCCCAAAGTGCGGGGTCTCAGAAAGGCAAGCTTCCCGCGCAGCTCCGTCGAAAGTCCGGCGATCGAATCGTAATCAAGGGCCTCTGGCAGGGCCAGTTCTTCATCCCGCCGGAAGGCGTCGATATCCGCTTGCTGCCGGTCCAAGTAAACGGCGTAGCGCGCATCGGTCTCTATACGCTCCGCTGTCGCGGGATCTATCTCGCGAAGCTCTGGCCAGATATCAGCCAGGCGCGCGACCGAGACGGAGGGAAGGGCGAGCAGCGCAAAGCCGCTTCTGCGCTGTCCATCCTGATTCACGGGAAGGCCATGCTTCAAGGCCGCCGACGAGGTCAAGGAGACACCCTCCAGCAGGGACCGCGCGCGAGCAAGTTTCTCTGCGCGCAAGTCGAAGACTGCCGCCCGTTCCGCGCCGATGCAGCCAACTTCGATCCCCTTCGGGGTCAAGCGCTCATCAGCATTGTCAGCGCGAAGCGAAAGTCGATATTCGGCGCGTGAGGTAAACATCCGATAGGGCTCGCTTACGCCGCGTGTGACGAGATCGTCGATCATAACGCCGAGGTAAGCCTCGACGCGATCGAAAACGATAGGGCTCTTTCCGGCGGCGAGACGCGCGGCATTGAGCCCGGCGACAAGGCCCTGGGCAGCCGCCTCCTCATAGCCGGTCGTACCGTTGATTTGTCCAGCCAGGAACAGCCCCCTAAGCCGCTTCGTTTCAAGGCTAGGCAGCAATTCGCGTGGGTCGACGTAATCATATTCTATGGCGTAGCCCGGCCGCAGAATTCGCGCGCTCTCCAGCCCCGGTATCGAATGGATGAAGGCCTCCTGAGTGACGAGTGGCAGAGAGGTCGATATGCCGTTCGGATAGACCGTGTCGTCGTCCAGCCCCTCGGGCTCCAAGAAAATTTGGTGCCCGTCACGATCACCGAAACGCGTGACCTTGTCCTCGATTGATGGGCAATAGCGCGGACCCGGGCCGGAGATCGCGCCGGTCTTGAGCGGCGACCGATGTAGATCGGCGCGAATAATCTCATGGGACCGCGCAGTGGTGCGGGTAATGGCGCAGGCGACCTGGGGATTTTCGATCCGCGTCGTCAGGGTCGAAAACGGCTCGGGAGTCTCGTCGCCGAGCTGCTTTTCGAGACCCACCCAGCGAATCGTCTTCCCATCGAGGCGGGGCGGCGTGCCCGTTTTCAGACGGCCCACCGCAAAGCCAGAACCCCGCAGACGACGAGAAAGACCCAGCGCCGGCGGATCGCCCATACGGCCTGCCGGCATCCGTTCATCGCCAATATGGATCACCCCGCCGAGAAACGTGCCCGTCGTAATCACAATGGCGTCCGCGCGGATTTCTTCGCCCGCGGCAGTCAGAACGCCAAGGACGCGATCTTCCTCCACGAGCAAGTCCTCGACCGAGGCCTCAAGCACGAAAAGGTTCCCGACCGCCTCGATCGCGGCCATCGTGGCGTCGCGATAAAGTCTTCGGTCTGCTTGGGCGCGCGGGCCCCGCACGGCCGGGCCCTTGGAACGGTTGAGCATCCGGAATTGAATTCCGCCCTTATCCGCCACGCGCCCCATCAAGCCGTCGAGCGCATCAATTTCGCGCACCAACTGACCCTTGCCGAGCCCGCCGATGGCCGGATTGCATGACATCGCGCCGATTGTCGCGCGGGAATGGGTAATCAGCGCGGTTCGCGCGCCAAGACGCGCTGCGGCGCCGGCAGCCTCGCAGCCGGCGTGCCCGCCACCAATCACCACAACGTCGAAATCTTTCATCTTCCCCAAGCTTCTTTCTCTGAAGCTCCCCCCTGTTTCACGTGAAACAGGCTGCCTATTTGCCGATGCAAAACCGCGAAAAAACCGCGCCCAGCACGTCCTCGACATCCACGGAGCCGACAATCCGACCCAAGGCTCGCGCTGCGGAACGTAGATCCTCCGCTATAAATTCCAAGTCCTTCCCCTCGGCAAGAGCGGAGTCCACTCCCGTCATTGCGGCCATTATCTCTGCGCGATGGCGCTCCCGAATGAGAACAGATGAGGCCCCGTCGCCAAGCCGGGCTTTAGCGTGTTCTCCAACCTGTCTCAGCAGCGCGTCAACTCCTTCGCCGCTCTTCGCGCATACGCCAAGCCACCCCTGAGGTGCAGGCGCAAGGTCCATTTTCGTGGCCACCTTGAGCGTCAGAACCTTCGAGGTTAGACGCTCATCCGACGCCTTTCCCTCGGGCGAAAGCCATAGAATAAGGTCAGCTGTTCGGACGCGCTCGACCACACGGTCCACGCCGATACGCTCGATTTCCTCCGTTGCCTCCCTCAGGCCCGCGGTATCCACGAAAGTGACCGGCAAGCCATCAAGATCCAGGTGCGCCTCGATCATATCGCGCGTCGTGCCGGGCGTAGGCGAGACGATGGCAAGGTCTCTACGCGCTAAAGCGTTAAGAAGGGTGGATTTTCCCGCGTTCGGGGGCCCCAGGATCATCGCCAGAAAACCCTCCCGCATACGCTCCGAAGCCGGAGCGATCTCAAGCGCTATGTGCATTTCCTGAAGCACAGGCTTTAGCAAGAGCCGCAGTCGCGCGCGGTCAAAAGTCTCGACGTCCGCCTCATCGCTGAAATCCAGCTCTGCCTCGACAAGCGCCATGGCGTCGATCAGCACAGCGCGCCAGCGCTCGACCTCACGCTGAAGCGCGCCGCCGGCGACCCGCAAGGCTTGCCGCCGCTGCGCCTCGGTCTGGGCGTCGATGAGATCGGCGAGCGCCTCCGCCTGGGAGAGATCGAGCTTGCCATTGGCGAAGCCGCGCCGGGCGAATTCGCCGGGCTCCGCCATGCGCAAGCCTGATCGCCGCGAGAGCGCCATCAACACGCCGTCGACCACCGCTCGGCCCCCGTGGATATGGAACTCGGCGTAATCTTCGCCCGTAGCGGAATGAGGGCCAGGGAAAAACAGCGCCAGCCCCTGGTCGAGCATCTCTGTGCTTTCGGGGTCCCGCAACGGCGTGAAGCGGGCCACGCGAGGCGAGGGGACGGCGCCAGCGAATTGCTCCAACGTCTGCCGGACATGCGGGCCAGAAAGCCGAATAACCGCGATCGCAGCGCGGCCGGCTCCAGTGCCAAGAGCGAAGATCGTGTCCATGGTTAGCCTTGAAGGATCGTCCCAGACATCTCGAAGTGCTCCGACATACCTTGCACTCTTCCTCGCCGATGAGAGCCCCCCGTCGGCGACAAAAAAAACAGCCCGGCGCGAATCGGCGCCGGGCTCGTAATAGCTAGTGAAATCAGAGCGCCTTAGGTATTCATCGAGTCGAAGAAGTTTTGGTTGCTCTTCGTTTCGCGCAGCTTGCCCAGCAGGAACTCGATCGCGTCCACCGTGCCCATTGGGTTGAGGATGCGGCGCAGGACATACATTTTCTTGAGGATGTCCGTCGCGACCAGCAAATCCTCCTTGCGGGTGCCGGAGCGGGTGATGTCAATCGCCGGGAAGACACGCTTGTCCGAAACCTTGCGATCGAGAATGATCTCGCTGTTGCCGGTGCCCTTGAACTCTTCGAAGATGACTTCGTCCATGCGCGAGCCAGTGTCGACCAACGCCGTCGCGATGATGGTGAGCGACCCGCCTTCCTCGATGTTGCGCGCGGCGCCGAAGAAGCGTTTCGGGCGCTGCAAAGCGTTGGCGTCGACGCCGCCCGTGAGCACCTTGCCCGACGACGGCACGACGGTGTTGTAGGCGCGGCCGAGGCGGGTGATGGAGTCGAGCAGGATCACGACATCGCGGCGGTGCTCCACCAGTCGCTTAGCTTTTTCGATCACCATCTCGGCGACCTGAACGTGGCGCACGGCCGGCTCGTCGAAGGTCGACGACACGACCTCTCCGCGCACCGAGCGCTGCATGTCAGTCACCTCTTCCGGGCGCTCATCGATGAGCAGCACGATGAGATAGCATTCGGGATGATTGGTCGTGATCGACTGCGCGATGTTCTGCAGAAGAACCGTCTTGCCGGTGCGCGGCGGAGCGACGACCAGCGCGCGCTGACCCTTGCCGATCGGCGCCACAAGATCAATAACGCGGGCCGAGAGATCCTTCCTTGTCGGGTCGTCGATTTCGAGTTTCAACCGTTCGTCGGGGTAGAGCGGCGTGAGATTGTCGAAGGGCACCTTGTGGCGCACCTTCTCCGGATCCTCGAAATTAATCGTGTTGACCTTCAGAAGCGCAAAATAACGTTCGCCTTCCTTGGGGCTGCGGATCATGCCCTCGACCGTATCGCCCGTCCGCAAACCGAATTTGCGGATTTGCGACGGCGATACATAGATGTCGTCTGGCCCCGCCAGATAGTTGGCGTCGGGGGAGCGCAGAAAGCCAAATCCATCCTGCAGGACCTCGACGACGCCCTCGCCGACGATCTCGACATCGCGGGTGGCGAATTGTTTCAGGATGGCGAAGAGCAGTTCCTGCTTGCGCAGGAGAGAGGCGTTCTCGACTTCATGCTCCTCGGCGAAAGCAAGAAGCTCGGCGGCGGACTTAGCTTTCAAGTCCGAAAGTTTGATTTCCCGCATGTGGGCCTTCGAAAGGACAAGCGTTCAGGGGAGCGGGCAGGGTGTGGGACGGAAGTTCCCGAGCGCCGGAGGAATATCGGCGGTCGTCTTTACGACTGTCTGCCTGGGGTAAGGGCTTTTACATAAATCTTTTTTCAAACCGATGCAAGAGCGCTCAGAACGGCTTCACAATGACCATGACAACGATTCCAATCATGAGCAGTGTTGGCAGCTCGTTGATCAACCTGAAATAGCGTGCCGTATGTGCGTTCGCGTCCTTGGCGAACCTGCGCAACAATGCGCCATCATGGACGTGCGCCACGGTGAGCAGCACGACGAGGGCCGCTTTCACGTGAAACCAAGGCTGGTGGAACGCCCCCCCATCCACGGCCATGAAGAGCCCGGTCAGCCAGGCGAGGACCATGGCCGGCGTCATGATGAAGCGATAGAGCCTGCGCTCCATCGTCTTGAATGTCTCGGACTGCGGACCCGGCGCCGTGTCGGCGTGATAGACGAAAAGCCGCGGCAAATAGAGCAGCCCCGCCATCCAGGAGATGATGGCGATGACATGCAAGGCCTTGATCCAGAGATACATCAACGGCTCCCAGCCTGCCCCGAGAACAAAGTTTGGATTACCACCCCTTTCCGAGGGGGAGAGGAGGATTTGCGGCTAAGAAAGCCTGGTCGCTTTACTCAACTGCTCTGGGCGTGATCACCCGAGCACCGGCTCACCCCGCCGAACCCGAGCGACGAGCCGCTCGACGTTTTCGATCGGCGTTTGCGGTAAAATCCCATGGCCGAGATTAAAGATGTGCGGTCGGCCGCGGAACGCTGCGAGAATTGATTCGGTCTCCCGGTCGAGCGCCGACCCGCCGGCAAGAAGCGCCAACGGGTCAAGATTGCCCTGGAGGCAGACGTTGGGAGCTGTCTCGGTCACAGCCCAGGCTGGATCGAGCGCCGTATCGAGGCCATAACCGTCGGCGTTCAACCGTCTGGTGAGACCCGGAAGCTGGGCGTCAGCGCCACGCACGAAAGCGATCACTTGCGTCTCTGGGCGCTCCTCCTTCAACCTCGCGACCATCCGGGCCACGGGCCGGGCGCACCACAGCTCGAATTCATTGGCCGGCAGAACGCCCGCCCAGGAATCGAATATCTGCACCGCCTCGACCCCCGCGTCGATCTGACGAAGCAGATAATCCACCGAGGCGTCGACAAGTCGATCGATAAGCTGCTGAAACGCCTCGTGATGGCGGTAGGCGAACAGCCGCGCCGGCGCCTGATCGGGCGTGCCCTTGCCAGCGATCATGTAGCTCGCAACTGTCCAGGGCGCGCCGCAAAAGCCGATGAAGGCCACATCGGATGGAAGGGCGGATTTCACCCGGTCAATGGTCTCGAATACGGGAGAGAGCTTCTCGGCATCGAATGCGCCCAGACGCGTAACGCCTTCCGGCGTCTCGATCGGATCGAGCCGCGGGCCCTCGCCAGTTTCGAAAGATACGCTCTGGCCCATGGCGTCTGGCACGACCAGAATGTCGGAAAAGAGGATCGCCGCGTCGAAGTGAAAACGCCGGATCGGCTGCAGCGTCACCTCCGCCGCCATCGCCGGCGTGTAACAAAAATCTAGGAAGCTTTTCGCCTGCGCGCGCAGCTCCCGATATTCGGGCAGATAACGACCGGCCTGCCGCATCAGCCAAAGTGGCGGAATATCCTGGGCCTTGCCGCGTAGGGCCGAGATGAGGCGTTTTTCGTCCGGCAATGATCGTTCCCCGCTCCACGCCATCCAGATGGCAGTGACGTAGCGCAAAGCCAAAAAATTAAAAATCACTTTATAAAGAGGATGATTTACTGTTTCTTAACCCCTGCGACCCAAAGGTTAATTTTCGTTAACGCTTTTCCCACAGGCGTGGCGGAGTCTGGATGGATTCTAGCCAGTCTTGCGCAAAAGCATGGATTTTCAAAAAGTCTTTTAATTCTCCGTGCTTAGCTTGCGTCCTCCCTGTGGAGAACACTCCTGTTGGATGTTAATGAGTCTTGAGTTTTGGATTCACGGCTCCGCCGAAGGCGCCGGGAAGCCTGTTGATGAATCGGGGCGGATATGCCCCCTGTCGACAGCGGGGCCTTTCGAGCGGCATAACTATCCCCGTTTTTCGCGCTTCGCCGCCCAGCCTGTGGACGCCCGACGCCGTGAGTGCAACTGCTTCCTTTCCCTTCTGGCGCGCCGGCGCGCCGTTGATTCTCGCCTCGAAAAGCGCGGGCCGGCGGCAGGTTCTCGCTCAGGCTGGCTTGCCCTTCGAAAGCCGTCCAGCCGACGTCGACGAACGCGCCATCGAATCGGCGCTGGGGCAGGTGGGGCCCGACGCCATCGCGCGGGAGCTGGCCCTGGCCAAGGCAGGCGCAATCTCAGCTCAGACGCCGGGCCGGCTCGTGCTCGGGGCGGATCAGGTCGCGAGCTGCGAAGAGAGGGTTTTCGGCAAGCCGCAAAATAGGGAGACGGCCATCGAGCTGCTGCGCTTCCTCTCCGGGCGCCGCCACCGGCTGCATTCGGCGCTGGCGCTCCTGCGGGATGGAGCCGTGGTTTTCGAGACCGTCGCCCATGCGGATCTGGCGATGCGGCCGTTGAGCGAGGCCTTCATCGCCGAATATCTCGACGCCGTGGGCGAGGCCGCGTTCTCGAGCGCCGGGGCCTATCAGGTGGAAGGACTCGGCGCGCATCTCTTTTCCGAGGTCTCGGGCGACCACTGGACGATCATGGGCATGCCGATCTTGCCGCTGCTCGATGCTTTGCGCCGCCTCGGCGCGCTTGCCTGCTGAGGCGCCATATGATTCGCGTCGGGCTTACCGGCTCAATTGGCATGGGAAAAACGACGACCGCCGAAATGTTCCGCGAGGCCGGCGCGCCCGTGCTCGACTCCGATCGGATCGTCCATGATCTTTATAGCGGCGCCGCCGCCGCGCCCATCGAAAAGGAGTTTCCCGGCGTGACCGCCGGCGGCGTGGTTGACCGCGCCCGGCTCGCCGCACGGGTGCTCGGCGATGCGGACGCGATGAAACGGCTCGAGAAGATCGTTCATCCGCTGGTCTGGGCCGCGCGCGACGCCTTTTTGAAGGAACAGGAAGAGAAAGGGGCGCCGATCATCGTTTATGACGTGCCGCTCCTGTTCGAGACCGGCGTCGACAAGAGCGTCGACGTCATCGTGGTGGTCTCCGCCCCGGAAGATGTGCAAAAGGCCCGGGTGCTGGCGCGGCCGGGCATGACGGAAGAGAAATTCGCGGCCATTCTCGCTAAACAGGTTCCGGACGCGGAAAAGCGCGCCCGCGCCGATTTTGTGGTGCATACGGATAAGGGGCTCGAGGCGGCGCGCGAAGAGGTGCGAGCGATCATCGAAAAACTCCGGATGCGCCAGAAAGCCACGGATCGAACTTAACTCATGCGCGAGATCGTTTTCGACACGGAAACAACCGGCCTGGATCCGGCTCAGGGCCATCGCGTCGTCGAGATCGGCGCGGTGGAGATTTTGAATCTGATCCCCACTGGCCGAGTTTTTCACGTCTACGTCGACCCTGAACGCGATATGCCGGAGGAAGCTTTCAGAGTTCACGGCCTGTCGCGCAACTTTCTCGCGCAGCACAAGAAATTCGGGGAGATCGCCGCGGAGTTCATCGATTTCATCGAGGACTCGCCGATGGTGGCGCATAACGCCGAATTCGACGTGCGCTTCCTGAACGCCGAATTTGCGCTCCGCAAGCTTCCGCCGCTCGCGCCGGCGCGCATCATCGATACGCTCGCCATGGCGCGCCGGTTGCATCCGGGCAGCCCGGCTTCGCTCGATGCGCTGTGTCAGCGCTATGGCGTCGATCTCTCACGCCGCGACAAGCACGGGGCGCTTCTCGACGCGGGGCTGCTGGCGGAAGTCTATGCGGAACTCAGGGGCGGGCGGCAGGCGGCGTTGTCGCTGGCGATGGTAAGCCAGAGGCGCCAGACTCAGACCGGCGAATTGCTGCGCGCGCGCACCGCCCCTCTGCCGAGTCGGCTCACCGCCCAAGAAGAAGAAGCGCATCTCGCCTTTGTGGCGAGCATGAAATCCCCCATCTGGGAAAAGTACATTTCCAAAAAACAAGAAGGCGGAGAGCAATCGCCCTCCGCCGCGTGACTTCGCCGAATGTGAGTGCGCCTCAGGCGTTCGCCGACGGCTGGTGGGCGGCGGCTTCAGCCGCTTTCTGCTGATAAAGCGCGACGAAATCGATCGGATCGATGTAAAGCGGCGGGAACCCGCCGTCGCGCGTGGCGTCGGCAACGATCTGACGCACGAAGGGGAACAGAAGGCGCGGGCATTCGATCATCACGATCGGGTGGACCTGCTCCTGCGGAATGTTGATGAGGCGGAAGACGCCGCCATATTCGAGCTCGAGCTTGAAGAGAAGGCCTGCTCCCTCGCCGGCGGCGGCTTCCAGCGTCAGCGACACTTCGAAGTCGGTCGGCGCCAGTTGCTTGGCGTTGACGTTAACCTGAATGGAAATGTTCGGCGCCTTTTCCTGCGGCCCAAGAGAATTCGGGGCGTTCGGATTCTCAAAGGAGAAATCCTTGAGATACTGAACCAGCGCATTGAGAGCCGGAGCGCCGCCTTGCGGGCCAGCGCCGTTTCCATTCGTATCGGACATATGTGATTCTCCAGCCGTGCCGCCCAATGGCGGGAAGTCGCGCCCGCGTAACATGTCTCCCCGCTCGTAACAAGGCTAGCGGGCTTTCGGTTCACCGCGTCGGCGTCGGCGTCCCGCTGCGATAATCGTAGAAGCCGCGCTGGGTCTTCTTGCCGAGCCAGCCAGCCTCGACATATTTCACGAGCAGCGGGCAGGGGCGGTATTTGGTGTCGGCGAGCCCTTCGTGCAGCACCTGCATCACCGAGAGGCAGGTATCCAAGCCGATGAAATCGGCAAGTTGCAGCGGTCCCATCGGATGATTGGCGCCGAGGCGCATGGCGGTGTCGATCGCCTCGACCGATCCGACGCCCTCATAGAGCGTGTAGATCGCCTCGTTGATCATCGGCAGCAGGATGCGGTTGACGATGAAGGCCGGGAAATCCTCGGCGACCGTGACGGTCTTGCCGAGCTTGGCGCAAAAGCCTTTGGCTTGCTCGAACGTGGCGTCGTCCGTGGCGATGCCCCGGATCAGCTCGACGAGCTGCATGCGCGGCACGGGATTCATGAAATGAATGCCGATGAAGCGCTCCGGCCGGCCAGTGATAGATGCAAGCCGGGTGATGGAGATCGACGAGGTATTGGTGGCGATGATTCCGTCCGGCTTCACCACCGCCGCAACGTCATTAAGAATCTTGCGCTTGACCTCTTCATTCTCGGTCGCGGCCTCGATGACGATGTCGCAGTCGCCGAAGTCCTGCATGGCGGGCGCCGCGGAAATATGCGGCATGGCCTTGTCGGCGGCTTCGGCGGTCAAAAAGCCGCGCTCGACCGATTTTTGCATCTGCGCGCCGATATCCTTGATCCCGGTTTCGATGCGCTCGGGGGTGATGTCGTTGATGGTGACGTCGAGGCCCGAGAGCGCACAGACATGCGCGATACCTTTGCCCATCTGGCCCGCGCCGATCACGCCAACTTTGCGAATTTCGAAGCTCATAGTTCGAACACCTAGCGAGAGGACCACCTTCAAAGGGCGGGACGGCTGCGATGCAAATGCGGCCACGTTGCACTGCAATATAACGCGCGAAGGGGACGAAAGAAAACCGGCAAGCTTCAAAATGTCATGATTGGGCTCCCCGCCACGCCGCTGTTCGCGGGGCGGCGGGGACCATTTGTTCCTTACTTGCCGAGCTTGGAGAGCTCCGCGTCGAGCTCGGGGATGGCCTGGAAGAGATCCGCGACGAGACCGTAGTCGGCGACCTGGAAGATCGGCGCCTCTTCATCCTTGTTGATGGCGACGATGATCTTCGAGTCCTTCATGCCCGCGAGATGCTGGATCGCGCCCGAAATGCCAACCGCCATATAAAGCTCAGGCGCGACGGCCTTGCCGGTCTGGCCGACCTGCAGGTCATTGGGCGCATAGCCCGCGTCCACCGCCGCGCGCGAGGCGCCGATGGCGGCGTTGAGCTTGGTCGCGACCGGGTCGAGCACCTTCTGAAAATTCTCGGCGGAGCCGAGCGCGCGGCCGCCCGAAATGATGATGCGGGCGGAGGTCAGCTCGGGACGCTCGGATTTGGCGAGCTCCTCGCTCTTGAAGGAGGAGACGCCCGGATCGGCGGCCGCGCCAATCGTCTCGACCGGGGCGGCTCCGCCTTCCGGCGCGGCGGCAAAGGCCGTGGTGCGGACGGTGATCACCTTCTTGGCGTCTTTGGCGCGCACCGTCTGCACGGCGTTGCCGGCGTAGATTGGGCGCTCGAATGTGTCGGGCACGACGACCTTGATGATGTCGGAGACCTGGGCGACGTCGAGCAGCGCCGCGACGCGCGGCAAGACATTCTTCGTCGCGCTGGTAGATGGAGCGATGATCGCCTCGTAGGACGGCGCCAGGGAGAGGATCAGCGCGGCGACCGGTTCGGCGAGCACGTGGTCGAGGGCCGGGTCTTCCGCAAGCAGCACCTTTTCGACGCCTGCGAGCTTGGCGGCCTGGTCGGCTGCGCCCTTCAAGCCCGGGCCGACGATGAGAATATGCACGGGGCCGCCGATTTGCGAAGCGGCGGTCAGCGCCTTTGCGGTCGCGGGCGCAAGCGCCCCATTGGCGGTCTCGGCGAGAAGCAGAATGGCCATGTCAGAGAACTCCCGCTTCCTTGAGCTTCGAGACGAGTTCGGCAACCGAGCCGACTTTCACGCCGGCTTTGCGGGTCGCGGGTTCGGCGGTCTTCAACACTTCGAGCCGCGGCGTGATGTCGACGCCATAATCGGCGGGCGACTTCACGGCGACCTCCTTCTTCTTCGCCTTGATGATGTTCGGCAGGCTCGCATAGCGCGGCTCGTTCAACCGCAGATCGGTCGTGACGACCGCCGGGAGCTTGAGGCTCACCGTCTGCAGGCCGCCGTCGATTTCGCGGGTGACGTCGACGGAGCAGCCGGCCACATCGACCTTGGAGGCGAAAGTGCCCTGGCCCCAGCCCAGGAGGGCGGCAAGCATCTGGCCGGTCTGGTTGCTATCGTCGTCGATGGCCTGCTTGCCGAGGATGATCAGGCCCGGCTGCTCTTCCGCGGCGATCTTGGCGAGGATCTTGGCGACGGCGAGCGGTTCGACCGTCTCGTCGGTCTTGACCAGAATGCCGCGGTCAGCGCCCATGGCGAGGCCGGTGCGCAGCGTCTCGTCCGCCTTCGCCGGGCCGATGGAAACGACAACGACTTCCGTCGCCTTGCCGGCTTCCTTCAGCCGCAGCGCCTCCTCGACGGCGATTTCGTCGAAGGGATTCATCGACATTTTGACATTGGCGAGATCGACGCCCGAGCCGTCCGGCTTGACCCGGATTTTAACGTTGTAGTCGACGACCCGTTTGACGGGCACGAGAATTTTCATCGCGCGACCTCTGGAGATGAAGAGCGGACGCGGCGCGTCCCGCTAGAAAACTGTGGCGGTCTGGTAACGGGGGCGCGCGCGCAAGTCAAACGGGGAGGTCAAGGCTTTTTTCAAGCGCCCGCCGCGTCAACCTTCCGAGCCCGTCTGCTCGGGGGGGAGGGCCTCCGGCGCGGGCGCGGTCTTGGGCGGGCCGTAGGGACCGCGATCAAAAAGCTTGTGGCTGCGCCGCTTGAAGATCGGCGTGAGGATGAGCCCCGCCGCAATCCCGCCGACATGGGCCATCCAGGCGACATGGCTCTCGCCGCCGCCCCAGCTGGCGTTGAGAAGCTGAAGCGCGATCCAGGCGCCGATGAAGAGAAAGCCGGTTGCGTGGAAGGAGAAAAGCGGCGGCTTCAGTCCGAAAAGCGGCCGCAAGGGCGAACGGGATTTCTCCGCGAGCGTGATGAACCAGAAGGGCAGCATCACAAAGGTCAGCGGCGGGAAGAAACCCGTGACTGTGGCGCGCGGGTAGAGCAGCAGGAACGCCGCGCAAACGCCCGAGATGGCGCCGGAGGCGCCGACGAGCGGCGTGATCGAATGGGGCGTCGCATAGACGTAAAAGACCCCCGCCATGACGCCGCAGCAAAGATAGAACAAGAGATAATGCAGGGAGCCCATGGCGTCTTCGACATTGTCGCCGAAAACATAGAGAAACAGCATGTTGCTCGCGATGTGCAGCAGCGAGGAATGGAAGAAGAGCGAGGTGACCAGAGTCGCCGGCGGCGGGGGGCCGACGACCCAATCGGCGAGATTTGCCTCTCCGAAGAGGACGCGCGGGATGATGGCGAAACCGCGCATGATGGTCAAAGGATCGCCCAAAATCTCGCTCTGGACGACGAGAAAGATGACGACGTTGACGAAGATCAGCGCGTGATTGGCGATGGGCCGTTCGAGGCGGCGCAGGGGCGCGTCGTCATAAAGCGGCATCACCATAGCAAGCACCCTCGATGGCTGGAACAAGCAATGCCTAACATAAGCCCGCCCGCGTTTCTGTCACGCCCGTTGTAGGCGCGGCCGCAACCAGGCGATCGCCTGCGTGCGCAGGCCCGCGATGTCGAAGGCGACGACCATCAAGCCGTATATGGCCCCCCCTGCGAAGATCTGCACCAAGAGCGTGACGAAGCCCGGCGCCATTCCACGCAGGGGCGCCAGCATGACGAACATGACGCCCGTGGCGACGATGGCGGCGAAAAGGTCCCAGAAAGACGGCCAAACCGGCTGCGCCCTCAGCGCGAAGAAGATGGTCGCCGCCAGAGCCGCCAGATAGCCGCCGGCCTGAGCGATGGCGAGATGGGAGGCGTCCTTGCCCCAGGGCAGAACCAAAAGCAAAACCAGTGAAAGGACAGCGGCGGCGAGAGCCGCGAGGATCAAGGGCGCCGTTCGCTTGGTGATCTGGAAAAAAGGGTTTAGCCCGAAATTGATCATCCCCATTGCGAAAAGGCCCGGCATGAGCAGCCCGAGGTAATGGCCGAACGGGCCGCGAAACTCGGCCGGAACGATGAGCGTCTCGACGGAGGGCAGAACGAGCCACAGTCCGGCGCAGGCCGGCAGCAGAAAGGCGAAGACGACGCTCATATTATGGGCGACCTGCTGCCGGGCGCGATCCTCGCCATGCTCCTCGTGCGCCGCAACCGCTATCTGAAACAAAAGGACGTCCAGCGCCGAGCCAAAGGCCATGATTGCGCGCATGCCGAGGTCGTAAGCAAGGGCGAACTGGCCCGTCTCGGCGAAGTCGTAGACGCTTGCCACGATCGAGCGGGCGGCGAGCGGCATTGCCTGGTAGAGAAGATGAGCGGCGACGATGGGCGCGCTGTAGGCGATGAGAAGCCGCGCCGTTTCAGGCTGCGCCGCCTGGCAGCGCACGCCGGGATCGCGCAAGGATTCGCGCGCCAGAAACACCGAGCCTAAGAGACTCGCGACGCCGCCCGCGAGCGCGACGCCGGCGGAGCGGAAGATGAAGGCGCCCCCGCCGAGCAGCAGAAACGCAAGAATGTTCTTGAAAAGGACCAGCCTGCCGTAGGCGCTGTCTTCGAAACGGGCGCGGGCAAGCGCGGTCGAGTAATCGAATAGGCCATTTGCTGTCGCGGTAAGAAGCGCAAGCAGGATCAGCCCGCTCTCGAAGTCGAGCTCGGGGCCGACGAGCGAATAGAGCAGGGTGCTCGCGACGAGAAACAGGCTCACCACGACGAAGGACGTTCCGAGCGTCGACCGGATGACCGGGTCATTTTCACGCGTGCGCTGGGAATAGAAGCGCGTCGCCGAAAGCCGGAGCCAATCGTAGAGCGCCGTCTGCACCACCACCGCAATGGAGAAGGCGAGGGCGAAGCGGCCATATTCCTCGGGGCCGAGGAATTTGGCGACCAGCAGGCCGATGACAAAATTCGTGGCGGTATTGGCGAGAAAGGCGAGGAGGACTTTCAATGAAAGACCCCTCGCAAGCCCAAGCCGATTTGGCGGACGCTCGGCGTGAGCAAATCCCTCCCCTTCACGGGGAGGGTGGCCCCACGAAGTGGGGCCAGGTGGGGTATGGCCCAGCCAATGTGATCGCGGCGCGGACCCCACCCGGCGGTCTGCGACCGCCGACCTCCCCGTGAAGGGGAGGTATTGGGCGCCAACCGAGCGAGATTGTCGTTCGCGCGCGCTTCCATTTCTTCGCTTACGCGCTCCAGCGCCCGAGCGCCTTCAGCTCCTTGAGCGCCTGTGCGTCGCGGGGCGTCACATCCGGATACTCCGGGCCCACCGTGGCGGGGTCGAAATACTTCCAGGAGCGCGCGCATTTTACCCCGCTCGCGCGGCTCGGAACGACGGCGACGCCTTTTACCTCCGGCAGGCGGAAGGCGTCGGTTGGTCCCTCACCGGTTTCGATGACGATGTCCGAGACGATGCAGACTTCCGCGAAATCGACGCCGTCCAGATCCATCCGCAGCTTGCCGTCGGCGACATAGACAATCGGCGCCGCCTCCAATGAGGAGCCGATGCGCTTTTGGGCGCGTTCGATTTCGAGCGCCCCCGTCACCACAGAGCGAATGGCGCGCACGCCCTCCCACTTCTTGGCCAGCCCCTCGTCCCGCCAATGGGACGGAATGTCGGGAAAGTCTTCCAGATGAACCGAGACGGCGTCCGGGTAACGAGCGAGCCAGGCCTCCTCCGCCGTGAAGACGAGGATCGGCGCGAGCCATGTCGTCACGCAGCGGAAGATGCGTTCGATCACCGCAAGCGACGCCTTGCGCTTCACGCTCGACGGCGGCTCGCAATAGAGCGCGTCCTTGCGGATGTCGAAATAGAAGGCCGAAAGGTCGCTCGTCATGAAGGGCGTGAGCAAGGCCACGACGCGCTTGTAATCATAGGCCGCATAGGCTGAGCGGATTTGCGCGTCCATCTCGACGAGCCTGTGCAGCATGAGCCGCTCGAGCTCGCTTGCATGGTCGAGCGCTTCGTCATCGTCCGCGCCGTAATGCGCGAGCGCCCCGATCATCCAGCGCAGCGTGTTGCGCAATTTGCGATAGAGATCGACGAAGGTTTTCAGAATCTCCGGGCCGACGCGCAGATCGTCGGCGTAGTCGGAGGCCGCGACCCAGAGGCGCAGAATGTCGGCGCCCGAATCCGCAATCACCTTTTGCGGCGCGACGACATTGCCGAGCGACTTCGACATTTTGCGTCCCTTCTCGTCGAGCACGAAGCCATGCGTCAGCACGGCGTCGTAAGGCGCGCGGCCGCGCGTGCCGCAGCTTTCGAGAAGGGAGGAATGGAACCAGCCGCGATGCTGGTCCGAACCTTCGAGATACATGACCTCATCGTCGCCGCCATCGCGCTTGCGATGGATGCCTGCGAGGGCGGGGAAGTTCTTGGGATCGTCGAGCACGAAGGCGTGCGTGGAGCCCGAGTCGAACCAGACATCGAGAACGTCGGCGACTTTCTCATAGTCGTTCGGATCATAATCGGGCGCGAGGAAGCGTTCGGCGGCGCGCGTCTCGTACCAGGCGTCGGCGCCTTCCTTTTCGAACGCCTCGACGATGCGGGCGTTCACGCGCGAATCGACGAGGATCTCATGCGTGCCCTTTTTCACAAAGACGGCGATCGGCACGCCCCAGGCGCGCTGGCGCGAGACGACCCAATCCGGGCGATTGCCGATCATGCCGCGGATGCGGTTCTCGCCGGCCGTCGGCGTCCATTGCGTGCGCGAGATTTCTTCCAGCGCGATTTCGCGCAGCGTCGGCAAATTCCGCCCGTCATCCTTCGGGGCGCGCGAAGCACGCGTCTCGAAGGATGCGGCTCCCGAACCCTGGTCCTTCGAGACGGCCTCTTTCGAGGCCTCCTCAGGATGAGGTTTCGAGTGAGAAGCGACAAACGCGAAGGGCTTATCCATCGCAATGAACCATTGCGGCGTATTGCGGAAGATCACCGGCTTTTTCGAGCGCCAGGAATGCGGATATTGGTGCTTGAGTCGGCCCCGCGCGATGAGATTGCCGGCCTTCATAAGCTCGGCCATCACGGCCTCATTGGCGTCGCCCTTCTCGCCCTTTTCGGTGAGGACGCGCTTGCCTTCGAAGCCCGGCGCCTCCTTGGTGTAGAAGCCGTCTTCGTCGACCGTATAAGGGATGCGGTTGTCGATGCCGGACTCGGCGAGACGCCGGCCGTTCGCCATCCAGATATCAAAGTCCTCGCGGCCGTGGCCCGGCGCGGTATGCACGAAGCCCGTGCCCGTGTCGTCGGTGACGTGGTCGCCGTCGAAGAGCGGCACGTCGAAGGAATAGCCCAGATGCGCGAGCGGATGGGCGCAGATTAGTTCCGAGAGCGCCGAGGCCGACACGTCGTGCAGTCGCTCAAAGCCTTCCACTTTGGCGGCCTTGAAGACTTCCGGCGCGAGTTTGTCGGCGAGAATGAATTTGGCGCCCGGGAAGGCCCAATTGTTTTCGGGCGCCTCGGTGACCTGATAGAGTCCGTAGGAGATTTTCGAGGAGAACGAGACCGCGCGGTTGCCCGGCAGCGTCCAGGGCGTCGTCGTCCAGATCACCACGCGCGCGTCGGCGAGATCGCCGTCAGCGCCTCTTGGAATCGGAAACGCGACCCACACCGTATCGCTGGAGTGGTCCTCGTATTCGACCTCCGCCTCGGCCAAGGCCGTCTTCTCGACCACGCTCCACATAACCGGCTTGGAGCCGCGATACAGAAGGCCGTTCTCCGCGAATTTCATGATCTCGCGGGCGATGATCGCCTCGGCGTTATACGCCATCGTCGAATAGGGATGCTCCCACTCGCCGGCGACGCCCAGCCGCTTGAATTCCTCGCGCTGGATGGAGAGCCAATTCTCGGCATAGGCCCGGCACTCGCGGCGAAACGCGATCATCTCGTCAGGGCGCGAGAAGTCCGGCTTCTTCTTGCCCTTGGCGCGGTAGTTTTCCTCCTCGATCTTCCATTCGATCGGCAGGCCGTGGCAGTCCCAGCCCGGCACATAAACGCAGTCCTTGCCGGTCATGCGCTGGCTGCGCGTGACGATATCCTTGAGGATCTTGTTCAGCGCATGGCCGATATGGATATTGCCATTGGCGTAGGGCGGGCCATCGTGCAGCGTGAACTTCGGCCGGCCGTTCGCGGCCTCACGCATTTTCTCCTGAAGGCCGATTTCCTCCCAGCGCTTCAGCAGCTCCGGCTCGCGCTGCGGCAGGCCGGCGCGCATCGGAAAATCCGTGGCCGGCAAATAGAGGCTCTTGGAATAGTCGGGCCCTTTGGGCGTGTCGTCGTTCATGGGTCTGAGCAACCAGAGTCGGGCGGCGCCGGGACGGCCGGCAAGGTCCGCGTCACATAAAGGATTTGGGAAGGATGCGCCAACCGCGCCGAAAACCCGGAACCCGCGCGAGCGCAGCTCAAGCGCGGACCGGGCCGGTAATTCGATTACGCAGGAAGGTCGGCATGAACCCTTCTAACAAGCGGCGTCGAGGCGGGGAAGCCTCAAAATCTAGCGCAGCTGCCGGAAGGGGCCGAAACCAAGCTTGTTCGCCACCCAGGCTCCCGCTCCGAGCAAGGCGACGGCGGGAACGAGGAGGAGGAATAGGCCGGAGAGGAAAAAGAGGCCGAGGCCAACGAAGAGCAGCAGCCCGACCCCGACCAGCATGCTCTGGAACGGGCCCAGCTTGACGAACTTGATTTGCCCCCCGCTGGTCGAAATCCAGACGCGGGAGGTGGCGAAGCTCTCCTCCCGCTCCGCGCTTGAGCTTTGGCCCGGCGGGATGATTTCGATGTCGCCTTTGGGTTCGTCGCTCATGTCTATCCCTTTCGGACGAAAGATAGGCGCTGACCGACGGAGCCGCAATGCGACGCAGCCTCGCAAGCGCGATTAGCGAGCATTCCGCTCGCATGGGATCATGCGAGCGGTAACAAATCGCACAAAATCAAAGGTCTTGAGCGAATTCTTGTCGCAAAAGTCTGTCAACTTTTGCGGAGTGCGCTCTAGCGCTCGGCGTGGTAGCGGCCCCCGCGCATCGCGTGCAGCTCGCGCTCCACCAAGGGCGTCATGCGGGCGGCGATATAATCCGAGCCGTATGCATTGGGATGCTTGTTGTCGCTTTGGATGAGCTGGGAATTGCCGTAAACGCCTTCCAGGAAGAAGGGATAAAGCGGCACTTTCTCCCGCACGGAAAGAGTCGGATAGACCCCGTCGAAGCCACGCTTGTAAACCAGATCGGGCCGACGCGCGTAGGAAAGCATGCCGGCGAGGATCACACGCGCCCCACGCGCCTTGCTGTAACGGACGATGGCCTGGAGATTACGGTAAACCACAGCGGGATTTTCCTGCTGCAGCATGTCGTTGCCGCCGAGTTCGACAATGACGGCGTCCGCCCCATAAGCAAAAGCTTTGGGCAGCCGCGCCAGCGCGTCGCCCGTCGTGTCCCCCGCCTGCGAGGCGTCGAGAACGGCAACATCCCGGTGCCCGCGGGCGTGAAGCCGCCGGTTGAGCGCCCATGGGAAAGAGGTCCCTTCGGGCTCCCCATAGCCGGCGCTCAAGCTGTCGCCGATGATCAGAAGCCGCTTGGGTTGCGCATCCGCACTGGCGGAAACTGCGCAAAGCGCGAGAAGAGAGAAAATTGCCGAAGAAAGCCGTAGCCGTGCGCCGCTCATGGTCGCCTCCATGCCGAGAGACAGGCCTAGGAGGCTAGGGCGCGCTTCTCGCGCGCCAAGCCGGGGAAGGGCGTTTCAGCGCTGCGAGAGGAGGATTTCTCGCGCCCGGAGGCAGTCGTCCTCCATCTGGGCGATCAACGCCTCGACGCTCTCGAATTTTTCTTCGCCACGAATGAAGCTGAAAAAGGCGACCTCTGCCTCCTTGCCGTAGAGGTCTCCCGAAAAATCAAAGATAAAAACTTCGAGCAGCGGCGGTCCATTATCGAAGGTCGGCCTGCGGCCGAAATTCGCGGCGCCCTCCCGAACAACACCCTCGATCTCGATTGTCACGGCGTAGATGCCATGGTGCAACCGGTTCGATGGATCGAGGGCGATATTGGCGGTGGGAAAACCGAGCAGCCGGCCGCGCTTGTCGCCGTGACGCACCGCGCCTCGCACGAAATAGGGGTGGCCCAGGAGGCGGCGCGCCAATTCGACGTCGCCTTTTTCCAGCGCCTCGCGCGTCGCGGTGGAGGAGACTGCTTCCAGACTCCCCTCCTCGTCCTGAGTGATGCGGTCGACGATCTCGACCGCGAAGCCGAGCCGCGCGCCTTCCGCTTTGAGGAACGCCGCGTCGCCCCTGCGGCCGGCGCCGAAGCGGAAATCGTAGCCCGCGACGACAGCCGAGAGTCCGAGCCGTTTGGCGAGTATCTCCTGGGTGAAATCCTCGGCTGGCTGGGCGGCGAATCCCTTGTTGAAGGACAGCACGATCATGCCGTCGAGCCCGAGACGGGCGGCCTGCGCCGCCTTGGCGTCGGGGGGCGTCAAGCGAAAGATCACCGGCCTCCCGGCGAAAATATCGGCCGGATGCGGCTCGAAGGTCAGCAGAACGCAGGGCTTGCCGAGCTTTTTGGCGAGCGCCTGGGCCCGCGCGACGACCCCCCGGTGGCCGCGATGCAGCCCGTCGAAATTGCCAATGGCCGCGACGGCGCCTTCTAGGCCGGCGGGCGGCAAAACGGGATCTTGGACGACGAGAAATTTTTTACTCAAGTGCGGATCCGTAACGGCGCTGGACGGCGCCAAACTGACGTGCGGCGGCGTGAAGCGCAAGGCCCGCAAGAAAGACGCACCAGGGTTCGTCGCCGTTACCAGCGCGCACGCGGCCAAAACGGAATTGTCCAGTTCGCGCCGGCAACGCCGGCAAACCAAGGCCGGCGGATGACGCCTTCGGTTTACGCCGTCGCAGGCTTCTCCGCCGGCGGCGCCGCTGGCCGGGCGGCCTGTTCGCGGGAGGGCACCATTACGGTCGCCTCGCCGTCGAGCACCACCCGGCCATCGACGAGGCACTCGCATTTGAGCTTGGCGCGGCGACCTTTCTCGACGAGCTCCACCACCTCGACAACCACGGTTATGACGTCGCCGATCTTCACCGGGGCGCGGAAGTTCAGGGTCTGCGACAAATAGACCGCGCCCGGCCCCGGCAGATACATGCCAATGACGGTCGAGATCAGCGAGGCCGTGTAGAGGCCGTGCACGATACGCTCGCCAAAGCGCGTCTTGGACGCGAAATGGTCCGAGAGATGGATCGGATTACGGTCTCCCGAGAGATCGGCGAAGGCGATCACGTCGTCGTCCATCACCGCCTTCATCAGCGTCTCGCGCATGCCGACGCTCAGGTCTTCGAAGTAATAAATTTTGAACGGCGTCGACATGTATTCACCAGATCGTTGAGCGGGAAGGGCGAAGCCCCGTTTCCCCCCTTTTACCAGAAAACTTCCCGAGCCAAAGCCACAGGACGCGCGCCCGCAAGCGCTGTCAAGCGCTCGATCGCCGCAGGATCGATGCTGCCGCCATCGGGGCGTAGCTCCACCGCGTGCACCCCGTCGGTCACGAAGACGCAATCGAGCCCCGCCATGCCAGCGCCCGCAAGATCCGTCAGCGCGCCGTCGCCCATGGCGAAGACGCGGCTTTTCTCCAGGGGCGCGCCGCTCAGCCGCGTCAGGCGCTCGAGCGCGGCGGCGTAGATGGGTGGATGTGGCTTGCCGAACATCAGAACCTTGCCGCCCATGGCCGCATAGCGCTCGGCCAGCGCGCCGGCGCAATAGACGATGTCGTCGCCAATGGCGACGACGATGTCCGGATTGGCGCAAAGCATGGTGAGATCGCGCGCTTTCAGCGCTGCGAGCTGCGGGTCGTAATCCTGGGGGATTTCTTCACTCTCGGCGAAGAGGCCGGTGCAGACGACGTAGTCCGCCGCTTCCGGCCCGACCTTCTTTACCGGTTCGCCCAGCCGGCGGGCCGCTTCTTCGAAGAGCCCGTTGTCGCGCGGCGGGCCCAGGTGATAGCAGGCCTGCCCTTTGCGGGCCACGATCTCGCGCAGGGTGAGCTCGCCGGCCGAAACTAGATCGTCGAACGCGTCCTGAGGCAATCCCAGCCCCAGCAGCTGCCGGCGCACCTCGGCGTCCGGGCGAGAGGCGTTGGTGATGAGGACGACGCGCCCGCCCTGCTCGCGAAAGCGACGCAAGGCGTCGGCCGCGCGCGGGAAATGCTTCTTGCCATCGATGAGAACGCCCCAGACGTCGCACAGCAGCGCATCATAGCGACCGGCAAGCTCGTGCAGGCCGCGAATCTCCGGAATGGCCGTCAAAAGCGCGCCTCCTCGAGAGCGGCGGCATGCGACGTCTCCGCGACGGGCAGGAATTCGCCCGATTTTTCGTCGAGCGCCAGGAGCCTTCCGTCCATCACGCTGAAGAAAGCGCCGTGCAGGTGCAGAAAACGGCGACGCTCGAGGACCTGGACCATCGGAAAGCTGCGAAGATGGATGAGGGTCTGCTTGATCGTTTCGAATTCGAACCTGCGCAGATAGTCGGCGTCGCCGGGATTGGGCGCGCCCCCGAGCCGGGCGGCGGCGGGGGCGAGCATTTTGATCCAGTCGCCGACGAAGTCGCTGTGGCTGAGCCGGGGCGTTTTGGGGTCGGCGGCCATCTCCGCATAGGCCTTCACGCCGCCGCATTGGCCGTGCCCCAGCACGACGACATGCTGAACCTCGAGGGCCATGATCGCATATTCGAGCGCCGCCGAGGCGCCGTGGAAATGGTCGTCCGGCTCATAGGGCGGCACGAGCGCGGCGACGTTGCGCAGGACGAAAAGCTCGCCCGGCCCCGCGTCGAAGATCGCCTCCGGAGCGACGCGCGAATCACAGCAGCCGATGACCATGGTCGTGGGCTTCTGGCCCTTCACGGCGAGGCTGCGAAAACGCTCCTGGTCGGAACGGAAGCGGCCGGTAAGGAAGACCTCGTAACCCGACACAAGGTGCGGCGGGAGGCCGCCCATGGTTTCGAGGCTCGATTCGGCAGCCATTTTTTCCTCATTGCAGGGAGACGGTAGCGGCGTGCCGCCGTGGGGACTGCAAAGGCCGATGGCGGAGACGCTTCTTATTGTGTAGACCAGCCGGCGCGGCAAGAAAAAGATGAACCAAGAACACAGGCGAGCCGAAAAATGATCTCGAAATTGAAACGCAGCGTCCTGGCCATGCCAGGCTCCAACGCCCGCGCGCTGGAAAAAGGCAAGAGCCTTCCCGCCGACGTTTTGATGTTCGAGCTCGAGGACGGCGTCGCCGAAGCCGCCAAAAGCATGGCGCGCGAGCAAGTGGCGGCGGCCGTGGCTGGCGGCGGCTATGGGGCGCGGCAGATTGTCGTGCGCGTCAACGCGCGGGGCTCCGAGTGGTACAAGCCGGATATCGCCGCCATTGCGCCGACGGGGCCGGACGCCATCGTCATTCCCAAGGTCAATTCCCGGGACGACATCCTGAAGGCCGCCGCCGACATCGTGGCGGCAGGGGCGCCGATCAAGACGAAGCTCTGGGCGATGATCGAGACGCCGCGGGCCATCTTCGACATCGAGAAGATCGCCAGCGCCGCCGACGATTCGGCGTCGCGCCTGGAGGTTCTGGTGTTGGGGCCAAACGACATCGCCAAATCGACCCGCGCCCGCCTCACGCCCGGCCGGCCGGCGCTCGTCTCCTGGCTCTCGGCCGGCGTACTCGCCGCGCGCGTCCACAATATCGAGATCATCGACGGCATTTATAACGACTTCAACGACGAGGCCGGGCTGCGGCGCGAGGCCGAGCAGGGCCGCGACATGGGCTTCGACGGCAAGATGCTGATCCACCCGAATCAGATCGGTCCGGTGAACGAGATTTTCGCGCCGAGCCTCGATGAGGTCGATTTCGCGCGCCGGATCATCGAGATTTTCGACCAACCGGAAAACGCCGAGAAAGGCGTGGTGCAGATCGACGGCAAGATGGTCGAGCGGCTGCATCTCGACATCGCCCGGCGAACCCTCGCCCTAGTCGAGGCCGCAGGCTGATCGGCGTTCGTCTCAGGCGCATCAGCCAGTTTCGCAGGCAAGCCGGCTACATTATACCTGCAACGCCCATGGGTGAAACGGAGCGAGGACGGTCACATGGCGGGGACGGAATCCGAGAAGGCGACGGGCGAAGCTCCGGAGATCGAGAACTTTCCGGCGGAAGGAGAGGCGGCCGTCCCGCCGCCCCGGCCGGCTCCCAAGAGGCGAAGGGGAGGCGTGCTGTCCAAGCTCGCCGTTTCGACGCTGGCCCTGTTGATCGGCCTCGGCGCCGCGGCTTATGCGGTTCTGACTTTCAGGGATTTGGATCCGCGGGTCGGCCTGGCGGCGGATTATGTCGAACAGGGCCTAGCCGAGGCGCAGGGCGCTCTCGATAAGGCGCAGGGCCTGATCGCGGACCTCACCGGATCGCCGAAGCCCACTCCAAAGGCGCCCCCGCGTCACGCCCTGCTGGAAAAGGCCCCGCTCGCGCCGGCCCCTGCGACGGAACCCAGCCCTGCAGCCGAGCCGGCAGAGGTCGCGCCGAAGCCGCCGGAGCCAGCGCCGGTCGAAGCGGCAAAGGAGCCGGAGAAGCCGGCGGAAGCGCCCGCTCCCGAGGCGAAGCGGGAGGAAATTCCTCAGCTGCCGCCCAAGCCGACGGAAATCGCCCAAGAGCCGGCTCCGGCTCCGACGCCGGCTCCTGCCCCCATTGCCGCCGAGCCGCCGAAGTCCGCCTCGGTCCCTCCGAAGCCGGAGACGCGGGACGCCGAGGGCTTTACCGACCGCGACCTGATTTCGGCGCTTGAAGGCAGAATCGAAGCCCTGAGCGACGAGGTTCAGACGCTGCGCCAGAAGCTCGACAGGCCGAAGAGCGAAGGCCGCGCCGCGCCCGATACAGAAGTTTCGAAAACCGAGGAGGCGGCAAAGCCTGCGCCGGCTCCGCTTGCTTCGCCCGCCGCTCCGGACACGACAAGCGCGAGAGTCGTCGTCGCCTTTGCGCTCCAGCGGGAGCTCGACGCCGGAAAGCCCTACGGCGAGGAAATCGCCGCGCTTTCGCGCCTCGACGCCGAACCCGCGCCCATATTGATCGAGCTCGCGGACAAGGGCGCCTCTACCGGCGGGCAGCTTCGCGAATCGCTTCAGGCCATCGCCAAGAAGCTCGAAGCGCATGAGGCGCACGCTGATCAGCCGCATGGCGTAACCGAGCAGCTGCTGGACAGCGCGAGCAAGCTCGTGAAAGTCCGACCTGCCGGCCGCATCCATCCAGAAAGCCTCGTGGGCAAAATCGAGCGGATCGAGTCGGCGCTGGGCCACAATGATTTCATGGCGGCCGAAAGCCTCTTCGATAGTTTGCCGGAAGAGACCAAGGCAGAAGCGAAAGAGTTCGGCGAAACCCTCCATCGGCGCAGCGAGGCGGCCAAGGCGGCCGATGACCTGCTGCGAAACGCCGTAGCGGCGCTCGGCAAGAAATAAGCGGGAGCGAAGTCATGCTTTTCATGTTCTTCTTCGTCGTCGTTCTCGCTGCGGCGGCATACGGGATCGGATGGCTTATCGACCAGCCCGGCTCGCTCATTCTCGAATTCGCCGGCCAGCACATCGAGACGTCGATTCCGGTCGCCGTCGCCGGCCTTCTGTCGCTCATCGCCGCGACCATCATGATCTGGGCGATCATCGTGGCTCTGGTCCGGCTCCCCAGCCGGCTGGCGGGGGGCTCGCGCGAGCGGCGCAAGGCCAAGGGCCTCGATGTGCTCTCGCAGGGCCTCGTCGCTGTCGGCGCCGGCGATGTCGCCCGCGCGCGCAAGGCGGCGCGGCTCGCCGAAAAGCTCTTGCCCGAAGAACCTTTGACGCAGCTGCTTGTCGCCCAGGCCGCGCAGCTCGCCGGCGACCGGACGGCTTCTGCGAAGGCGTTCCACAAGATGACGCTGAATCCGGAAACGAAGCTTCTCGGCCTGCGCGGACTCCATATCGAGGCGAAGCGCCGCGAGGACGCCGAGGCGGCGGCGCATTTCGCCAACGCCGCTCATGAAATCGCGCCTTTGCCCTGGGCGGGCTCGGCCGTGCTCGAGCATCTCGCGGCGACCGGCGAGTGGCAGAAAGCCCGGGAGGCGCTCGAAAAGAGCGTGAACGCCAAGGCGATCGACCTGCCGACGGCGCAGAAGCTGCGCGCCGTGATCGAGACCGCCATGGCCATGCAGAGGGAAAGCGAACATCCTAATGAGGCCTTGCACCTCTCCCGCCAGGCCTTGAAGCGCCGGCCCGGCTTTGTCCCTGCCGCCACAACCGCCGCGCGCGTGCTGATTCGGCACGGCGACAACAAGCAAGCGATGAAGGCGATTGAGAGCGTCTGGGCGACCGATCCGCATCCCGATCTCGCGGCCGTCTATCTCCAGGCCTTGCCGGAGGAATCGAACGGCCAGAAGCTGGCGCGGGTCGAAAAGCTCGCGAAACTGGCGCCCCAGGCGCCGGCCAGCCGTCACGCTCTCGCCGAGGCGGCGCTCGCCGCTCGGGATTTCGCCAAGGCTCGCGAGGCGCTCGCCCCCCTCGTCGCCGAGGGCCAGCATCCCACCGCCCATACCTGTCTGCTCATGGCGGAGATCGAGGACGCTGAGAATGGACCGAGCGGGCCGGTGCGCCAGTGGCTGGCCCGCGGCAGTCGCGCCCCGCGCGATCCAGTCTGGATCGCGGACGGCGTGGTCTCGAAACATTGGCTGCCGCTATCGCCCGCTACTGGCCGACTGGACGCCTTCGAATGGAAGACGCCGCCCCATTCGGCGCCGCAAATCGCCGAGGAAGGCCGCGCCAATCTCCCGGCCGCCTTCCTGGCAGGCCCGGAAAAAACGCCGGCGCTGACGGTCGAGCCGGCGCAAACCTAGGCTGTTCAAGAAAAAATTAGCCGGCGCGGTGACGGTCCGCCCGGCGGATTTGCACGTATAGCGCGCCCTCGCCGCCGTGATGGCGCGAAGCTTCCCCGAAGCCGACGACAATGTCGCGCAGGCTTGGCGACTGAAGCCACATGGGCACGACCCGGCGCAGCACCCCGCCCTCGTCGCGCGAAAGGCCCTTGCCGGTGACGATGATGGCCACCTTGGCGCCGTCCGCCTGGGCGCGTCGCAAAAAGGCGTTGAGGGCGCGCTGCGCCTCATCCTGCCGCATGCCATGGAGGTCGAGCTTGGCGCTGACTTCAAGCCGCCCGCGCTTGATCTTGACGCGGGTGCGATGATCGATCTCGATGAGCGGCGTGGGCGGCTTGGGCGCCGGCGGGCGATCGAGATGGGGGACGGCTATGGGCACCTTCTCGCGCAAGGGTTCGGTCACGTTGGGAAACGCTGGCGGCTCTAGCATCGGCTCCGACCGGGCGCGAAAAGGGTGCACATTCGCGGTGACGATCGACCAAAGCTCCGCCTCGGCGAGAGTCAATCGACGGATGTAGCGTCGCCTGTCGTCGCTCACGGCGCGGCGTCTCCTATAGGAAGGAAGACGGTAAAATCCGCTTCGTGCCGAACGCGGCCCGCGAGATCGCCGGCGCGCACGCCCCCGCCAAAAAAGAGGTCGGCGCGCGACGCGCCCAAAATTGCGGATCCGGTATCCTGCGCAATCATCAGCCGCTCAAACCTCGTCTCCGCAGCGCTCTCCCATGGAATGCTCGCCGCGATCCAGAAAGTGAGGCCGTAGCTCCAGATCGACCGGTCAACGGCAACGGAGCGCATGGGGGTGAGCGCTGCGCCCTCGCCCCCGATGGGCCCGAGCTTTCGGTCCTCAGAGTCGTCGACGCGGAAGAATACATAAGAACGATTTTCATGCATCAGCCTTCGCCCAGGCTGACCGGGGCCGACGCCCATCTTGCGCAGAGCGGCCTCCAGCCTCTGGAGAGACATCTCGCCCTCGGCGACGAGCCCGCGCTCGATCGCCAACCGGCCGACCGACGTATAGGGCCGGCCGTTGCGGCCGTCATAGGTGAGCGCAAGCGTGGTTCCGTCGGCGAGACGCAGCCGCGCGGAGCCTTGCACCTGCATGAGGAACAGTTCAACCGAATCTTGGACATAGGCGAGAGGCGCGGACCCTGTCGTCGCGCCTTCTTCCTCGATCTCCCGCCGCGCGGGGAAAGGGACGAGCCTCCCGTCCGCCAGTCGCCGGGCGCTCGTCAACGCCTCGCCATCGCGAGAAAGCGGCGTCTCGTTCAACGTGACGAGATCAGGGGGGCGTGACAGCACGGGCGTCTCGAAGCCCGGCTCCGGCGCCAGCCGGGCCTCGACCTCCGGCTCATAGTAGGCCGTTAGAAAGCCTCTGGTTCCGAGGCGGTAAGGCCGAAACCATCTTTCGAAAAACCCGGCGCCGCAACTCGGCGTCTCGAGCGCGGCGCGCGCCGCCGCAATCAACCCGGGAGTCGGCGGGCAGGCCGGCCGCTGCTCTTGCGCCGAGGCGACGATGCGCGCGGCGGAGCGGCGGAACACCGAAAAAGCAAGGTCGAGATCATCACCGGGGAAGCCCTTTATCGCTTCGAGAGCGATCCTTTCGAGATTCACCGGCGTTTTCACGAAATCACACCGCGCGGGTGGCGACGAGCTTCCAGTTCGGATCCACGGCGCGCGGATCGCGAGCGAAGGTCCACAGCTCCTCGACGGGGACGGTGTTTCCGCCCTCGATCGTCTCGCCGGCCTTGTTTTTGCGGATGTTCATCAGCCGCACGGCGAAACGCACGGTGATTTCGTTGAGGCGCGGCGCGGCGCGGGCGGAATCGACCAGCGACGAATCGATGGCTACGATCGCCGTCTCGACCGTCTCGGCCGCCGCCTCCCGGCGCGCGATCTCACCGGCGAATCCGTCGAAAACTTCCTTTGCGAGCAGGGGGCGCAGCGTGTCCCGGTCGCCCCTGGCGAAGGCCGCGACAATCATCTCATAAGCGCGGCGCGCGCCGCCGATAAAGGCCTTGCCGTCGAAGCGAGGGTCGGCGGCGGCGATGGCGTCGAGGCCCTGGATCGCCTCGGCGCGATTTTCGGCGACGCCCTTCCAGCGGTCTTCCGGATGCACGGTGGGAAGGTTGTCGACGGGCGCGGCGCCCGGCAGCGGCGCCGGGCCGATCGGCGCGCGGCGCGGCTCGAATTGCGGATGAGGAGGCGCCTCGCGATCAACGCGAACGCCGAGCACAGAGCGCAGCTTCCAGACGACGAAAATGGCGAGCGCCGCAAAGACGATCAACGTGGGATCGAAAGGTTCGCCGGTCGGCGACATTGAACACTCCCGGATTCTTTCCTTGTCGGCTACCATGTCGAGGCTCACATGTCACGAATCAAGGGTCGGCGCATCGCATAGAGCGTGGCGAAAAGCCTTTGCGCGCGCAGGAGTATTCTACGAGTGACAGATCGGACGAAGTTCATCGGCTTGGCGCTCGGCCTGTGGCTCGCGCTCGAAATTCTGGCCTTCGCCTTCGTCCTGCGCTCGGTGGGGCTTTTTGTCGCGATCCTTCTGGGGTTCGGCACGACGGCGCTCGGTCTCTCGGATGTCAAGCGGCTGCTCACCGTGTGGCGGGAGCGCGGGAAATTGCGCCCTGACGGAGCCATGCTCGACGGGGCGCTGCAGGCGCTGGCCTCTCTCCTTTTGATCCTGCCGGGCTTTGCCTCGGATATCGCGGGACTTGCGCTGAAATCGCCCTCGGTGCGCGCTGAAGTGGCCGACCGCATCCGAAACCGGGGCAAGAGAAGCCCCGCCAAGGCCGGTGGGCGGCAGACAATCGACCTCGCGCCTCATGAGTGGAAGCATCTGACGAAAAGCGGCCGGCCCAAACGCAAGCGCAAGAAGCCGGACGGCGCCTCGGCTTCGAGCTCCTGACGCTTCGGCCTTTCCTCGGAGGCGACTTCGCACTAGCTTCGCGTCAACTGCGAAGGACCTGATTCCATGGCCACGATCGACGCCGTCTTGAGCACGATCGACGCGAATCTCCCCGCGTCGACGCAGCGCCTTTTCGATTTTTTGAGCATTCCGTCGGTCTCGACCGATCCCGCCTATAACGAGCAGTGCCGACGCGCCGCGAACTGGCTCGCCGACCAGCTCAAAGGCTTAGGGTTTGCGGCGGATGTCCGCGAGACTCCCGGGCACCCGATCGTCGTCGGGCGCGCCAAGGCGAAGCGCAAGGACGCTCCGCATGTGCTGTTCTACGGGCATTACGACGTGCAGCCGCCGGATCCGCTCGAACTTTGGGAAGCCGATCCATTTGCGCCGCGGCTTGTCGATGGAAAGCACGGGAAGGACATCGTCGCCCGGGGCGCTTCTGATGACAAAGGCCAGCTTATGACCTTCGTCGAGGCTTGCCGCGCTTTCGAGGAAAACGGCGGTCTGCCTTGCAATGTAACCTTCCTCTTCGAAGGCGAGGAAGAAACAGGCTCGCCCTCGCTTCCCGGCTTCCTCGCCGCCAACAAGGACGAACTCTCGCAGCCCGACATTGCGCTCGTCTGCGACACGAGCATGTGGAACGCCTCGACGCCGGCAATCACGGTCATGCTGCGCGGCCTGGCGCAGGAAGAAGTGGTCATCCGCATCGCCAGCCATGATCTTCACTCGGGCATGTTCGGCGGACCGGTGAACAACCCCGTGCATGTCCTCGCGAAGATCGTCGCGGGTCTCCACGACGCCGAGGGCAAGGTGACGCTTCCCGGCTTCTATGCGGGCGTGCCGGAAATACCGGAAGACATCGCCGAGCAATGGCGCTCGCTTGATTTCGACGAAGCAAAATGGCTCTCGGAGATCGGCCTTACGCGCGTGGGCGGCGAGCGCGGACGCGGCGTCCTCGAGCAAATTTGGGCGCGCCCGACCTGCGATGTGAATGGAATCGTCGGCGGTTATACCGGCAAGGGCTCGAAGACCGTGCTGCCGGCTCAGGCCGCGGCTAAATTTTCATTCCGCCTTGTGGGCAAGCAGGACGCCGGGATGATTCTGGAAAGCTTTCGCGCCTTCGTGAAAGACCGCCTGCCGGCGGACGCCAAGGTCGAATTCATCAACCATGGCGCCTCCAACGCCTTGCAGCTTCCTTTCAACTCCGAAGCTCTGAGCCGCACGCGACGCGCGCTTGCCGAGGAATGGGGCAAGGACGCGGCTTTGACGGGCTGTGGCGGCTCGATTCCGATCGTCGGCGCTTTCAAGCGCGATCTCAACATGGACGCGCTAATGGTCGGCTTTGCGCTCGATGACGATCGCATCCATTCGCCGAACGAGAAATACAGCTACACGTCGTTCCACAAGGGCGCGCGCAGCTGGGCGCGGGTGCTCGACGCGTTGGCTGGGTGATAACAGGAGGGCATGAAAACGGCGGCCGCCTGAAGCCCCCAGGCTAGCCGCCAGGTCGAGCTGGTCGTCGCAAGCTGTCCATCGGACAACTTCGGAGCTTTCCGTTCCGCTCGATCACAACGCCCGAAGACGCTGCGCAGTAACAATCTTTTGAACGCTTGAAGGTTCGCGCCTGCGATCGAAAAATTTATGAGGGCATACGCTCGCCGCTGCAGCGGGTTTAGAGCGCCCCATTCCCGACGGGCCAAGGTCCATCGGGAATCCAGAATAGCGGGCGCCAACTTAATTGAATTCCCAACGCTCGCTCGAGCGTTGGGAATGCAGGAAAACAAATAAAGCGTTTTCGCTTATCAAGCCGCACGGCCGATTTCTGTCGCCTTGGGCACTTCGATCAGCTTGCCGGTTTTCACGTCGTAGATATAGCCGTAGATCGGGATGTTCTTGGGCGCGAGCGGATGTGAACGGATGCGGGCGACGTCCTGCGCGACGCTTTCTTGCTGATTTTTGATCGTGTGCCACTTGATGAAATGGCCCGCCGAGCAGCCGCCGCCATGCTGCGGGTTCGACCATTTCAGCGTCTGCATGTCGAGGGACGCCGTCGCGAGGCTGTCGTCGAGCAGCTCGCTCATCACCTCGTCGCAGAAAAGCTCCATGCCGCAATTCGTGTGATGGATGACGAACCACTCCAGGGTGCCGAGAAGCTTGTGAGAGATGACCAGCGAACGAATCGCGTCGTCGGATGCGCGGCCGCCGGCGTTGCGAATCACATGTGCGTCCCCTTCCGAGAGACCCGCATATTTCGCGGGGTCGAGACGCGCGTCCATGCAGGTCAGGATCGCGAAGCGCCGCGCCGGCGGCAAAGCAAGCTCGCCCTTGGATCCGAAGCTCGCGGCATAGGCGGCGTTGGCCGACATAACCTCATCGACGATCTTGCTCATGATTTCCTCCCCCTTATGATTTCTTCGATTACGCCAGCGGGCTGGGCCCGGGAGGCATTTCAAGCAGGCAATCAATATTGTTTCCGTGACAAAGTCGCTTGCAGGCGCAATAGAAAAGAAAAACCGTGACTGTAACGCTGGGCGTTACTATATAACATCCACCCACAAGAAGCGTTGCCTTCACAAGAACATGGTTGAGACAATGTCCCAATTGGCCGATCTTTTCCCTGGTTTCGCCTCGCATTGGATCGATACGCAGGCGGGGAAGATTTTCGCGCGATCTCATGGCGATGGGCCAGCGCTCGTGCTGCTGCACGGCTTCGGCGAAACAAATGTCGCCTGGCGAAAAGTCGCGCCGAAGCTGGCCGAGCGTTTCACGGTCGTTGCGATGGACCTGCGCGGCTATGGCTGGTCGGCCGCGCCGGCGAGCGAGAAGGGCGAGGCCTATACGAAACGCGAAATGGCCGACGACGTGGTCAAGGTCATGGAGGCGCTCGGCCATGTGCAATTCGCGCTTGTCGGCCACGACCGCGGCGCGCGCGTGGGCTTCCGCCTCGCGCTCGACCATCCAGGGCGCCTGACGAAGCTCGCGCTTATCAATATCGCGCCGATCGACGACGCTTTCGGCGCCAGCGACCTGTGGCGGGTGGGCCGGGCGCGGTTTCTGGCCACCGAGGCGCCACGCCCCGAGGAACTGATCGCGCTCGATCCGAATGATTTTCTCGAGGAGGCGCTGAAGAGCTCGACGAAGGAGAAGTCTCTCGACGTCTTCGGCGAAGCGGCGCTTGCGCATTATCGCGCGGCCCTCAACGATCCTGCGCGCATCCACGCCTTTTGCGAGGACTTCCGCGCAGGGGCCACGATCGACAAGGAGGCGCTCATCGCCGACAAGGCGGCGGGCAAGAAACTTCTGGTCCCGACGTTCGTCCTTTGCGGCAAAACGACCTTTCCCGCCGATGGCCCGTCGCTTCTCGACGCCTGGAAGGAATGGGGCGACGACGTCACGGGCGCGAGCGTCGACAGCGGCCTCTACGCCATGGAGGAAGCGCCCGCCGCGACGCTCCGGGCGCTGGAATATTTCCTTTGATCAAGCGCCGCGGCGTTCTCGACGGCAAAACGGTCGCCCTGGCGCTCGGCGGCGGGGGCGCGCGCGGCCTCGCCCATATCAGCGTCCTGCAGGCGCTCGACGAGATGGGGGTGCGGCCCGTCGCTTTGGCCGGAACGTCGATCGGCGCCTTCATCGGCGCCGCCTATGCCGCGGGCTTCTCCGGCGCGGAGCTGCGCGCGCATACGGAGGCGATTTTGCGCAATCGTCTCGTTCTGGCGCGCAAGCTGCTTTACGCGCGGGCGCGGCGCCGGCAGTCTTTCCTAGCCCATCTCGCGCATCCGCTGCTCTTTGACGGCGTGCGCTTCCTGGACGCTTTCTGGCCGAGTGGCATGCCCGAACGCTTCGAAGATCTCGCCATCCCGATGACCGTGGTGGCGACGGATTTCCGTCGCCGACGCGAGGCGGTGTTTTCCAAGGGCTCCCTGCGCACCGCCATCGCCGGCTCCATGGCGATCCCCGGCGTCGTGCGCCCGCCCAAAAGCGAGGTCGGGTATTTGGTTGACGGGGGCTTGGTCAATCCGCTGCCCTATGACCATCTCGCGGGCAAGGCCGACATCATCGTGGCGGTGAATGTTTCGGGCAATTCGGGCCCCGAGAGCGAGACTCGCGCGCCCTCGCCCTTCCAGACAATGATCGTCGCGACCCAGATTTTGATGAACTCCATCAGCTCGCGCAAAGTCGAGGAAAATCCGCCGGACGTGCTCGTCGCGCCGGCCGTGCATCAATATCTCGCCCTCGATCTCTTCAAGGCATCGCGCATTTTCGCCGCTGGCGACGCCTGTCGTGACACACTGCGCGAAGGACTATCGAAAGCCGCGGAGCGGCTCGAGCTTCAGCGTCGGGACTGAAAGAAGTCACGCAGCAGCCGCGCCGCCTCGGTCTCCCGAATGCCGCCATAGACTTCCGGCGCATGATGACATGTGGGCTGCGAAAAGAAGCGCGGCCCGTGCTCGACGGCGCCGCCTTTCGGGTCGTCGGCCGAAAAATAAAGGCGGCGAATGCGCGCGAAGGAGATGGCCCCCGCACACATGGCGCAAGGCTCGAGCGTGACGTAGAGATCACAGCCGGCGAGCCGCTCGCTGCCAAGCGCCGCGCAGGCCGAGCGAATTGCGAGCATCTCGGCATGAGCTGTTGGATCTTTGTCACGCAGCGTGCGGTTGGCGCCTGTCGCGACGATTCGACCGGCGTGCACAATCGCGGCGCCGACCGGCACTTCCCCGGCTTGCGCCGCCGCGCGGGCCGCTTCGAAGGCGGCGGAGAAAGGGTCGACAGTCACAGGTGGCTCTTCGCTCGATGCTTGGCGTCAATGATGGCGCCGAAAACCCATAGCATTCTCCCCCTCGTGCTTCGAGACGGCCTCTTCGAGCCTTCTGAGCATTGAGAAAGCGACGCCAGATCATTTCGCCTGCGTCACCGATCGCGCTTCAAAGCCATCTCGCCGCCTGCTATCAAAGACCATGGCCGACAAAAAACCCAGCAAGCGCTCCGGCGCGCCCGGCGGCGAGCGTCCTATGCGCCGCCGCGACCACAAGACTCCAGCGCGCGACGACGCGCGCAAGAAAGCCGATTCGGGCAAACCGAAGTTCGATGCGCCGCGCAACGAAAAAGCGGCCAAGCCGCGCCCGGCGCAAAAGCGCGCCAGACCCGCGCCGACGCCGGTCGAAAAAACCAGCGCCTTCATAGGCGAGCGCATCGCAAAGGCGATGGCACGCGCCGGCGTCTGCTCGCGCCGCGACGCCGAGGATTGGATCGAGCAAGGGCGCGTGGCCGTCAATGGCGTGACGCTCAAGAGTCCCGCGGTCAATGTGACCGAGGCCGATAAAATCACAGTCGACGGCGAGCCTATGCAGGCGCGCGAGCGCACGCGCCTCTTTCTGTTCCATAAGCCGCCGGGTCTCGTCACCACCGCGAGCGATCCCGAAGGCCGCTCGACCGTTTTTGCCTTTCTCGAAGAGAAGCATCCGGAGCTTCCGCGTCTCGTCAGCGTCGGCCGCCTCGACATCAACACGGAAGGGCTTTTGCTTCTCACCAATGACGGCGGCCTCGCGCGCACGCTGGAGCTGCCGGCGACAGGCTGGACGCGACGCTACCGCGTGCGGGTTCACGGCGAGATCGATCAGGCCCAGCTCGATGAGCTCAAGAAAGGCGTCACCGTCGACGACGTGGCCTATGCGCCGATCGAGGCGCGGCTCGAACGCGTCCAGGGCGCCAACGCGTGGATCGCGATGAGCCTCACCGAAGGCAAGAACCGCGAAATCAAGCGCGTGATGGAACATCTAGGCCTCGACGTAACGCGACTGATTCGCGTTTCCTATGGGCCGTTCCAGCTGGGCGAATTGGGCGAGGGCGCGGTCGACGAAGTAAAGCTCAAAATGCTGCGCGAGCAGCTCGGCAAGAGTCTCGCGGAGCTTGCCGGAGTCGATTTCGCCTCGCCGCTGCGCGAGGCGACGTCAGCTGAAAAGCAGGAGCAGCGCGAAGGCGCCGAGAGGCGCTCCCGCAAGCATGTCTCCGTCCTGCGCAAGCAACGTGAGGAGAAGGCGGAGAAAGGCCCCCGCGCGCGAATCGAGCGTTCCGCCACGGCCGACCGCAAGGGCCGCGCCGTCGCTGTCGAGCGCGTGACGCCGACGCGGCGGAAGCGCATTGCGGAGGAGGAGGGCCCCTCGCGCAACGCCAAGCGTTTCGAAGCGATGCGCGCGGGCCGCCGCCCGGGACGTGACGAGGGGGAGGCCGAGCGGCCCGCGCGAGGCCCAGCGAGGGGCGCGCGCGGCGAGGGCTTTACGCGAGATGATCGACGCGGGGCCGAAAACCGTCGCCCGCGTTTTGAAGGTGAGCGCGAGCCCGCGCGGGGTCCCGCAAGAGGCGCGCGCGGCGAAGGTTTCGCGCGTGACGATCGACGCGGCGGCGCAGAAAATCGTCGCCCGCGTTTCGAGGGAGAGCGCGAGCCTGCACGAGGCCCCGCGAGAGGCGCGCGTGGCGAAGGTTTCGCGCGGGACGATCGGCGTGGCGGCGAAAATCGCCGGCCGCATTCTGGGGGAGCGCGCGCCGAACGCGCCGCCCGGCCTCCGCGGGAGCGTGAGACTCAAGCCCGGCGCGACCATGGCGACGCAACGGCCGCGCGCAGTCATGCGCGCACGCGTCCGCATGAAGGAGAGCAGCAGCGCGCCGAACGCCGCCCGCCCCGTCGTGACGGCGAAGCCCCCCGTCGCGCGCGTGGTGCTGACGAGCGGGAGGCGCGGCCGCGCAAGTTCGAGGGCCCGCGCGCCGAGCGCGGCTTTGCGCGTAGCGGGGACGAGCGCAGATCACAGCGTCCACGCACGGGCGAAGGCAGGGCCTCAGGCGAAGGAGCGCCTCGGGGGGCCCGTAGCGCCGCGCCGCGCAAGGGGCCGCCAAAAGGGCGCGGCGGTCCTGGCAAAGGGCCATCGAAGGGACCTCGCAAGCCGCGCGGAGAATAGACCATGCGCATCGTTGGCGGCGCGCTGCGCGGACGCGCGCTCTCCGCGCCGCGCTCGCAGGCGATTCGTCCGACGTCGGATCGCCTGCGCGAATCGATCTTCGATATTCTCGCGCATCGTTTCGATGATCCCGTCACCGGCGGGGCGGTTATCGATCTCTTTGCAGGAACCGGCGCGCTGGGCCTGGAGGCGCTCTCACGCGGCGCCGCGCGCGCGCTTTTCGTCGACGACGGAACAGAAGCCCGCGCTTTGTTGCGCGCTAACATTGAGACGCTGGGCCTGGGTGGCGTGACCCGCATCTTCCGCCGTGACGCAACGAAGCTCGGCGCGGCGCCCCCCGGAGAAATCTTCTCACTCGCCTTTCTCGATCCGCCCTATGGCAAGGGGCTAGCGGAGCCCGCATGCCGCGCATTGACCGGTGGCGGTTGGCTTACTGATGATGCGTTTGTCGTCATCGAGGAGGCGGCCGATTCGATGATCGATTTGCCATCATCTCTAAAGCTGGAAGACGTGCGTCGATATGGCGACACGCAGTTCGTGTTTGCGCGTGTTGCACGCTGAGTTGAATGCGATGCGCAGCGCGACGTTATGCGAATCACACCGCATCTTCTTTTCATCGATAAAGAGTCGCGCAGCCTTTGAATTATTCAAATTTCTTGCAAGCGCGCGACGATAAACGAGCAATTTGGACGCATCCCAACGCGCGTCTTCTTCATCGTGAATAGGCCACACAAAGTCGCGCGCGTTGGCGCAAAAAACTTAAGTGTGGATGATCCATGTTCGCAAGATCGCGCCCGTTTCACTAAATAAAACGGCGAAGTTTCGACACATTCGAATCCTGTCCTTTCGTGTGCGCGTGCAACGATTTTGTTGAGCGCGTCGTGATGGGAGGATGAAGGATGTCGATTGAAATGGTCGCGAGCTTCGACGCACTGCGGGCACTCAGGCTTCTCTTCAAACTTGAGGAGTCGCCGGATGCGGACAGCGCCTATCTGCGCAATCTTCTCGTAGCTGACGCCAAGCGGCAGATCGCTGCTCTGACGACGGCCGTTGTGTCGGAAGAGGAGCCGGTCGAAGAAGAGACGGCTGAGGCTGCGTCGGAAGAAGCGCCGGTCGAAGACGAGGCGGTTGAGGCTGCGTCGGAAGAGGCGCCGGTAGAAGCCGAAGCGGTTGAGGCTGCGTCGGAAGAAGCGTCGGTCGAAGACGAGGCGATTGAGGCTGAATCGGAAGAAGAGACGGTCGAAGACGCGGCAGCTGAGGATGAGTCGGAAGAAGAAACGCCTGTCGTTGCCGCGGTGAAAGAGGCGACGACAAAAAAAGGCTCGGCAAAAGCCGAGGCGACTGAGGCCGCGCCGAAGAAAGCGTTGGCCAAAGCCTAACGCGCGCGAAAGGCGGCGTGACAAGCGCCGCCTACATTTGGGCCACGCGAACTTTATGGCTTGCTTCTAGATTTTTGCTTTCAGCTCGTACAATGCCGCCAGCGCGTCGCGCGGGCTCATTCGATCGGGGTCGATCTTCTCGAGCGCCTCTCGCAGCGCATCTTTGGACTGCGCGGATTGAACGACATGCTTGAACAGCGGCAGATCGTCGATCAGCGCTTCGACGGGCGCGCGGCGGTCGGCGGCTTCCAACTCGGCGAGAATCGCATGAGCGCGCGCAACCACGCTCGCCGGCAAGCCCGCGAGCTGTGCGACATGCACGCCATAGGAACGGTCTGCCGCGCCTTTGATGACCTCATGCAGAAACACGACCTCGCCTGCGTGATCCGTCACCTTCATCGTTAGATTGACCAGTCTCTCCATGCGTTTCGTCAGCTGAGTCAGCTCATGGAAATGCGTGGCGAAAAGCGCGCGAGAACGGTTCACTTCGTGGAGATGCTCCATCGTCGCCCAGGCGATGGAAAGTCCGTCGAAGGTCGCAGTGCCGCGTCCGATCTCGTCGAGAATGACCAGCGAGCGAGAAGTCGCGCAATTGGGGATCGCCGCCGTCTCCACCATTTCGACCATAAAGGTCGAACGGCCGCGCGCGAGATCGTCTGAAGCGCCGACGCGCGAAAACAAGCGGTCGACGACCCCGAGGCGCGCCCTTTGCGCCGGCACGTAAGAGCCTGCCTGAGCCAGCAGCGCGATAAGCGCATTCTGGCGCAGAAAGGTCGATTTGCCGGCCATGTTCGGCCCTGTGACCACCGCGATACGGCCCGCGTCTTCCCCTGAAAGATCGCAATCATTCGGCGCGAAAGCCTTGCCCTGCGCCTGCAGTGAGGCCTCGACGACCGGATGGCGGGCGCCGACGATTTCAAAGCCGAGCGAGTGATCGACATGCGGGCGCGTCCATCCGCCTTTCTCCGCGACCTCGGCGAGCGCGGCGAAGACATCGAGCCGCGCGAAGGATTGCGCCAGCGCTTGCAACGCCTCTGCGCGGGCGAGAATCTCCGCGGCCAGCGCGTCGAAGATCGCGAGCTCCCGCCCCAGCGCGAGATCGGCGGCGGAGGCGATCTTGCTTTGCAGCTCGACAAGCTCGCGCGTTGAAAATCGCATGGCATCCGCCATGGTCTGGCGATGGGTGAAGGTCGCGTCGAAGGGCGGGCGGAGAAGCTTCTCCCCCTGGGCCGCGGGCAACTCGAGGAAGAAGCCCAAGAAGTTGTTGTGCTTGATTTTGAGCCTGGTTCCCGTCGCGTCGGCATAGCGCGCTTGCAGCGAGGCGATCACCACCCGACTTTCGTCGCGCAAGGAGCGCGCTTCGTCAAGCTCGCCGTCACGGCCTTCGCGGATAAAGTCGCCGTTGCGCTTGTCGAGCGGCGGGCTCTCTTTCAGGCTCAGCGCGATCTCTTGCGCGAGCGCCGCATCCGCATTCGCGAGGGTAGCGGCTTCGCGCGCGATCTCGCCCGGCGTTTCGGCGTGGTCAAAAATCGCCGCGATCTCGCGCGCAGCTGAAAGCGCCGCCCCGACGCTCGCGATATCGCGCGGGCCCCCGCGCTGCAAAGCCAGACGCGAGACCGCGCGGGCAAGATCGGGGGCGCGCGCGAGCCTGGCGCGCACAGAAGCGCGAATATCGGGCTTTTCGAGAAAGAAGGCCGCGGCGTCGAGCCGGGCGCCGATCAGCGCCGGATCGGTCGAGGGCGCGGCAAGGCGTTCGGCGAGAAGCCGCGCGCCCGCGGGCGTCACGGTAAGATCGACGACGGAGAGAAGCGAACCCTCGCGCGCGCCGGAAAGCGTTCGCGTGAGCTCCAGATTGGCGCGCGTCGCGGCGTCCATGTCGAGCGTCGCGGTGTCGCGCGAGCTGGTGGGGCGCGAGAGAGCTGGGCGGCCGCCTTTTTGCGTGCGCTCGACATAAAGGATTGCCGCCGCGGCGGCGGCGAGCTCCGCTTCGCTCAGCGCGCCGAAGCCGTCGAGCGTGGCTACGCCGTAAAAATCCATCAATCGCCGCGCGGCGTCGCCGGCCTCGCGTCCGAGGGGCGCGACGGGGGCCCCGAGGCCAGCGAAAATCGTCGCCAGCGCCTCGTCCCGGCACAACGTCTCGGCCGCCACGATCTCGCGCGGCTCCAGCCGCGCGAGCGCCGACGACAATTCGCTCTCAGTGCACTCGGCGAGCGCGAAGGCGCCAGTCGATATGTCGACGCTCGCCACGCCGTAGCGCATTGCCCCGTCCGACCGTGCGCGGGCGACAGCGGCGAAGGCGTTGGCCCGCGCGGGATCGAGCAGCGCATCCTCGGTGATGGTGCCGGGCGTCACGAGCCGCACGACGTCACGCTTCACGACGGATTTCGCGCCGCGCTTCCTGGCTTCGGCTGGGTCTTCGATCTGCTCACAGACGGCGACGCGATAGCCGAGCGCAATGAGCTTTTGGAGATAATCGTTGGCCCGCTCGACCGGGACGCCGCACATCGGGATATCTTCGCCCAGATGCTTCCCGCGCTTGGTGAGCATGATGCCGAGCGCGCGCGAGGCAACCTCGGCGTCCCCGAAAAACAATTCGTAGAAATCGCCCATGCGGTAGAAGAGAAGGCAATCGGCGTTCGCCGACTTGATCTCGATATATTGGGCGATCATCGGCGTCGCACGGGCGCCGCCGGCCTGATCCTTAACTCTCTCCGTCATGGAGCGGCACTTTAGCCGGGCCTCGGCGACCGCGCCATTCGGAGCGCTTTTTCTATTGTGGAGCGCGCTGAAAAAAGCCCCGGACCGGCTGATCCGGGGCGTCGCGCGCTATCTCCAGAACGCTAACAGCAAGATGATCGGGATCGGTACCCCGAGCAACCAGAGCAAAACTGAACGGCTTATTCCCATCGTCGCCTCCTACGCCGGAGAGGGTGTCTTCTGAGCCCGGGGAAACGCAGGATGGCGAAGGATTGTTCCTGGATGGGAGAAAGCCTGACCGCGGTTCAACAGCATCGTAGCGCGCGCCGGCCGCCCTCGCCGAAGCGGCTCGCCTGCCGCTCGAGGAAGAACTCCTCGCGCGTCATGATCGGGCTCCCGAGATGCGTAGCGCGCATATGCGCGACATAAGCGTCGTAGTCTCCCTGACCCACCATCAGGCGCGCGCCGTCGCGCAGCTTCGATGCGAGCTTTGCGAGATCAAGCCCCGGCAGGCAGCAGCTCATCTTCGCTCTCCCTCGTGGTGACGGCCTCGCAGGCGCGGGCTTGGCGTATCGACGAAAAGGCAAAACCCAGAATCGACAGGACCAGCACGATGTAGATGGCGCAAAGGCCGGCGTCGACGTGGTCGTTGAAGACGATGCGATGCATTTGGTCGAGTGTTTTCGCCGGCGCGAGGAGCTGGCCCGTGTCGGCGGCGGCGGCGAATTTCCTCGCATGGGCGAGGAAGCCGATCTTTGGATCGGAATGGAAGATTTTCTCGAGCCCCGCCGTCATCGTGCAAATATAAAGCCATGCGGTGGGAATGATCGCGACAAAGGCGTAGCGCTCGCGCTTCATGCGGAAGAGCACCACCGTGCACAGCGTCAGCGCCATGGCGGCGAGCATTTGGTTGGCGATGCCGAACAAAGGCCACAGCGTGTTGATGCCGCCCAGCGGATCGATGACTCCCTGATAGAGGAAATAGCCCCAGCCAGTGACGGCCACCGCCGTCGCGGCGAGATTGGGTCCCCATGCCTGGGTGTTCCGGAAGGCCGGAACGAATGTCCCGACAAAGTCCTGGATCATGAAGCGCGCGACCCGTGTGCCGGCGTCGATCGTCGTCAGAATGAAAAGCGCCTCGAACAGGATCGCGAAGTGATACCAGAACGACATGGCGGCGGAGCCGCCGATGACCTTCGAAAGAATATGCGCCATGCCGACGGCGAGCGTCGGCGCGCCGCCCGTGCGCGAGAGGATGCTCTTCTCGCCGACATCTTGCGCGACGCCCGCGAGGGTTTCAGGCGTCACCGCAAAGCCCCATGAGGAGATGGCGGCCGCCGCCGTCTCCGGCGTCGCGCCGATGATGGCGGGCGCGCTGTTCATGGCGAAATAGACGCCCGGCTCGAGCACGCTCGCGGCGATCAGCGCCATGATGGCGACGAAGCTCTCCATCAGCATGGCGCCGTAGCCGATGAAGCGGGTCTGCGACTCATCGGCGATCATCTTCGGCGTCGTGCCGGACGAAACGAGCGCGTGAAAACCCGACACCGCGCCGCAGGCGATGGTGATGAACAGGAAGGGGAAGACGCTGCCCGCAAAAGCCGGCCCCGTGCCGTCGACGAAGCGGCTCACCGCCGGCATTTTCAGATCAGGCCATACGACGAAGATGCCGAGCGCAAGGGAAAGAATGGTGCCGATCTTAAGGAAGGTGGAGAGATAATCGCGTGGCGCGAGCAGCAGCCACACGGGCAGCACCGACGCGACGAAACCATAGCCAATGAGCATGAAGGCGAGCGTCTCGCCCTTATAGGTAAAGAGCGGGGCGAGCGTCGCGCTTTCGGCGACATTGCGCCCGAAGGCGATGCTCGCCAGAAGCAAAACAAAGCCGATGATCGACATCTCGCCGATGCGCCCGGGGCGGATGTAGCGGCCGTAGACCCCCATGAAAACCGCGATCGGCAATGTCGCGAAGACCGTGAAGGAGCCCCAGGGGCTGTCGGCGAGCGCCTTGACCACGACGAGCGCCAGCACGGCGAGCAGGATGATCATGATCGAGAGAATGCCGACCATGGCGATGACGCCGGGGATATGGCCCATCTCGGTCTTGATGAGATCGCCCAGCGAGCGGCCGTCGCGGCGCGTCGAGATGACGAGAACCAAGAAGTCCTGCACGGCGCCCGCGAAAATCACGCCCGTCAGCAGCCAGAGCGTTCCCGGCAGGTAGCCCATCTGGGCGGCGAGCACGGGGCCGACGAGCGGGCCGGCGCCGGCGATCGCTGCGAAGTGATGGCCGAAAAGCACCCATTTGTCTGTCGGCACGTAATCGAGCCCGTCATTGCGCCGGTGCGCGGGTGTGCGTCGGCTGGCGTCGAGCCGCAACACCGCGTCAGCGATGAAGCGCGAATAAAAGCGGTAGCCGATGGCGTAGATGCCGATCGCCGCTGTCACGAGCCACATGGCGTTGACCGGCTCCCCGCGCGCCGTCGCAAGGGTATAAAGCGCGAAAAAAGAGATTGCGAAAATGGCGCCCCAGCCGAAGGCGGCGAGGGACGTTTTTTCCCGAAGGAAAGAAGCAGGCATTTATTTTACTCGCGGTCGCGGCCTGCGCCCGGGCAACATCCCTCTCTTGCGGCGCGGGCAGAGGAGGCGTCACCTTAAGAGAGGGCCGGGTCCGCTTCAACCATACGAGCCGCGAAACATTCGCGCCTGTAAGGGCTCAAAGCGCCAGTCGCACGCCCTGCCGGAGGCTGTAGCCGAAGCTCGTCACGCCGAAGTCGCCGCAGCCCGAGATATCGATATTGGTGTTGCCGGTAAACTTCATCGTATCGGCGATCAACTGCAGGCATCCGCTCGACGTCGTCGCGCCCCCGTTGAAAAGAAGGCTCGCCTGAGGGAGATAAACCGCGCCCTTGAGCGTCTGGGAGGAGCCGCCGTTCAGCTTGAATAGGGTCCCGGTCGCCATTGAGCGGTCGCCATACATGACGATGCCGGGGATTCCGTTGGCGGCGCCGGGCAGCGGCGCTTCGATATCGACTTGCGCGCCGCCATTGATCGTCGCATTCGCCCAGCCGCTCCCCGACTTTTGCGTAAAGACGATCGTCACGCCTATGCCCGTCACCTGGGCCTGGCTGTTGATGACGAACTGGCCGCCGTCGATGACGTAAAGCCCCGGGTTGAGCGTCACGGGGCCCTTCGATCCACTGTTGGTGTTGATCGAGAGCCCGTTGCAATAGACGCCGGGATTGAGCTGACCGCCGGAATTCGTCGAGAATCCGTTGAAATCGCATCCCGAAAAATTGGGTAGCGGAACAGAAGCGTAAGGATCGGGCAGGCGCGGCTGCCCGACCATTTTGATTGCATTGAGCGTCCCGCCACCCTGCACGACGATATTCCCGTTCACGCTGACCATCCGCGCCGTCAGCTGCGCGGAGCCGCTCACCTCGAGCGCATCGCTCGCGCCGGAATTGCCGTAGATGTCGCAGTTCTGGAGCGCGACATTGGCGTTGCCGGTCCAGTCGAGCGCTTCGACCGCGGATTGATCGAGGGACAGGACACAGCCCCCGCCGCCGCCGCTGACGATGATCTCGGACGCCTTCGCGGTCGCCGAGGCGGAAACCTCAATCGTCTCGACGCGCGCCGCTTTCATGACGGACGTCGGGACGGCCGCATTGGCGGTCACCTGGAATCCTCCGCCTGGCAGCGATGATACCGTCACGGAAGCCGTGGCCGATCCACCGACATTGGTGGCCACCATGTTCTGTGCGGTTCTTTGCAGCGCGTCGAGCGACGAGGCCGGATCGGCCTCCGCCAGCGCAATCGCGGCGGAATCGACCGCCCTTTGCAGGCGCGACTTCACGGCCGTGGCGTTACGATAGTCGAGAGCAACGCCCACCGCAAAAAAGGCGGGAATGAAGGCCAACCCGAAAATAATGCCTGTGGCGCCGGATTCGTCGGAAGAGAAAGATCCTCTTATCCGGACTTTTTTGCTGCCCCGCGCCATTATCATCTTGCCTGCCCACATCGAGATGGTCCTCCGACAACAGAGGCTGGCGCTCATCGCCGTGGACAAGATAGTCAATTTTTGGAGAAGGGAGTGGATAAATGTATCACAAGGTTTGCGTTACATCTATTAGATTACGACAGTTCTATTAATGACTGTCGTTATATTTATATAAAAACAATTCAACTTGTAACGGTCCGGATAAGGAGGACAAGAGAAACCCCAGGATGAGTGGCCGGCGAACAAGACGCCGGCCACATATACTTTATTCCGCGGCTTCGGCCGTTGTTGGCTCGTAATTGAGGATCGGCGCGAGCCAGCGCTCGACCTCCGCAACCGACATGCCCTTGCGACGCGCATAATCCTCGACCTGATCGCGCTCGACCTTTGCGACTCCGAAATAATGCGCCTGTGGGTGACCGATATAGAGGCCGCTGACCGACGCCGCCGGCGTCATGGCGAAACTTTCGGTGAGCTTCACGCCCGTGCGCTTCTCGACCGAGAGGAGATCGAACAGCGTCGCCTTTTCGGTATGATCCGGCTGCGCGGGATAGCCGGGCGCCGGGCGGATGCCGGCATAGGGTTCGGTGATCAGCTCCTGCGGCGAGAACGCTTCTTCCTTTGCGTAGCCCCAAAACTCCCTGCGCACGCGCTCGTGCATGCGTTCGGCGAAGGCTTCCGCGATACGATCGGCGAGCGCCTTGACCATGATCGAGCCATAGTCGTCGTTCGCCCGCGCGAAACGGGCCGAAATCTTTTCCTCCTCGGCCCCGGCGGTGACCACGAAGGCGCCGATATAATCGGCTCTGCCGCTCTCCTTCGGCGCAACGAAATCGGCGAGCGCAATATGCGCCCTGCCGTCGCGCTTGCCGAGCTGCTGGCGCAGGGTGAAGAAGGTCGCGAGCGCCTCGTTGCGCGACTCTCCGGCGTAAAGCCGGATGTCGTCGCCGACGCTATTCGCCGGCCAGAAGCCGATGATGGCCTTTGGCGTGAACCAGCGCTCTTCTACGATGCGCCTCAACATAGCCTGCGCGTCGTCGAAAAGCTGACGCGCCGCCGCGCCGCGCTCCGGATCGTCGAGCAGAGCGGGATACCGGCCCTTGAATTCCCAAGTCTGGAAGAAGGGCGTCCAGTCGATATAGGGAATGAGCTCGGCGACATCGTAGCTCGCAAAGGCGCGGGCGCCCGTGAAGCTCGGCTTCGTCGGCTCGTATGAAGCCCAATCGATCTTATAGGCGTTGGCGCGCGCCTGCGCGAGCGTGACGCGCTGCTTGTCCGCCTGCGCCTTTGCGTGGGCTTGGGCGACGCGCTCATATTCGGCGCGCGTTTCGGCGATGTAACCGCCGCGCGTCTTCTCGGAGACGAGCGCCTGCGCCACGCCGACCGCGCGGCTCGCGTCCGTGACATAGACCGCCTGCCCGCGTCGGTAGTTGGGGTTGATCTTCACCGCCGTATGTACCCGGCTCGTCGTGGCGCCGCCAATAAGGAGCGGCATCGCGAGCCCTTCGCGCTCGAGTTCCGAGGCGACGAAGCACATTTCGTCGAGCGAGGGCGTGATGAGGCCCGACAGGCCGATGAGATCGACGTTCTCTTTCTTGGCGGTTTCGAGAATCTTCGCGGCCGGGGTCATGACGCCGAGGTCGATCACCTCGAAGTTGTTGCAGCCGAGCACGACGCCGACGATGTTCTTGCCAATGTCGTGCACGTCTCCCTTCACCGTCGCGAGGAGAATCTTCCCGGCCGAAGACCGCGCATCCTTCTCTGCATCCATGAAGGGCATGAGATAGGCGACCGCCTGCTTCATCACGCGGGCGGATTTCACGACCTGGGGCAGGAACATTTTGCCCGCGCCAAAGAGATCGCCCACGACATTCATGCCGGCCATCAGCGGGCCTTCGATCACGTCGAGGGGACGCTTGGCGTTCTGGCGCGCTTCCTCGACGTCGGTCTCGATATATTCGGTGACGCCGTTCACGAGCGCATATTCGAGACGCTTCTCGACGCTATGCTCGCGCCAGGCGGCGTCCTTCTCAGCCGATTTGGCGCCGGCGCCCTTGAACCTCTCCGCCGCTTCCACCAGCCGCTCTGTCGCATCCTTGCGGCGGTTCAGCACCACGTCCTCGCAAAGCTCGCGCAGCTCGGGGTCGATTTCGGCATAGACTGCGAGCTGACCGGCGTTGACGATGCCCATATCCATGCCCGCCTGAATGGCGTGGTAAAGGAAGACGGAGTGCATCGCCTCGCGGACCGGCTCGTTGCCGCGGAAGGAGAAGGAGAGGTTCGACACGCCGCCCGAGACATGGGCGTGGGGTAGATCGCGTTTAATGACGCGAGCGGCCTCGATGAAGTCGACGCCGTAATTTTCATGCTCTTCGATGCCCGTCGCAACGGCGAAGATGTTGGGGTCGAAGATGATGTCCTGCGGCGGGAAGCCGACCTGTTCCGTCAGAATCTTATAGGCGCGCGCGCAGATTTCCGTCTTGCGCGCGAGCGTATCGGCCTGACCCTGTTCGTCGAAAGCCATGACGACGACGGCGGCCCCGTAACGGCGCACTTTCTTGGCGTCCGAGATGAACTTCTCTTCGCCCTCCTTCATCGAAATGGAATTCACGACGCCCTTGCCCTGCAGGCATTTCAGGCCCGCCTCGATCACCTCGAATTTGGAGGAGTCGACCATCACCGGCACGCGGGCGATGTCCGGCTCGGCGGCGAGCAGATTGAGGAAGTCGATCATGGCCTGCTGCGAGTCGAGCAGGCCCTCGTCCATATTGACGTCGATCACCTGCGCGCCATTCACGACCTGATCGCGCGCGACATCGAGCGCCGCCGTGTAATTGCCATTGGTGATCAGCTTGCGGAACTTGGCCGAGCCCGTGACATTCGTGCGCTCGCCGACGTTCACGAAGGGAATATCCTTGGTGAGCGCGAAAGGCTCGAGCCCGGAAAGACGCAGCAGCGGCTCGATCTTCGGGATCGCGCGGGGTTTCATCCCCTTCACCTTTTGCGCAATGGCGCAAATATGATCCGGGGTCGTTCCGCAGCAGCCGCCGAGAACATTGACGAGGCCCGCTTGAGCGAATTCGCCGACGAGCTCCGCCATATATTCGGGACTTTCGTCGTAGAGGCCGAATTCGTTGGGCAGGCCGGCATTGGGGAAGGCGCAGACGCACGTATCCGCGACGCGTCCGATCTCGGCGATAT
>JAMBEQ010000139.1 GCA_024506175.1 Methylocystis sp. | reverse complement strand
CCCCGAGACGCCGCTCTTCCATAAAGGAGCCACGCTCTACAATCTTCACAACGCCCGCAAAGCCGCCCATGACGCCGGGACCGTCATCGCGGTCGAGGGCTATATGGATGTCATCGCCCTTACCGCGACGGGCGTCGCGCACGCCGTCGCGCCGCTGGGCACCGCGCTGACTCCCGAGCAATGTCACCTTCTGTGGCGCATGGCGGAGGAGCCGATCCTCTGTTTCGACGGCGACAAGGCCGGCCTCAAGGCGGCCTTCCGCGCCGTCGATACGGCGCTGCCCCTCATCGGCCCGGGCAAGACGCTGCGATTCGTGCTGCTGCCGGGCGGGCAAGACCCCGACGAATTGCTGCGCGCCGGCGGTCCCTCCGCCGTACAACAGGCCTTGAGCCAGACCCGGCCGCTTGTCGATCTGCTCTGGATGCGCGAGACCGAGGGCGTGGTTTTCGATACGCCCGAGCGCCGCGCAGGGCTGGAGCGGCGCCTGCGCGAGATGGCCAATCAGATCGGCGACGAGACCCTGCGACGTTATTACGCCCAGGAGTTGAGCGGCCGGCTCTCCGGCCTTTTTGGCCAGGCGCGGCCGCCCAGAGGGCGCGACTTTCCGCCACGCAGGCGCGCGTCTTTTCGTTCTGGCTCGCCCGAACCGGGGCCGGTGCGCATCAGCCAGTCGCTCGCCAATTCGCCGCTCTTTCGCGGCGTGAAGTCGCAGATCGCCCCCCGTGACGCTTTGATTCTCCTGATTTTGATGAATCACCCTGAGGTGCTGGCGGCGCAGGTCGAGGAGATTGCGGGTCTCGAATTCGCTTCGGATGAGGCGTCGTCTCTGCGCGACGCGTTGGTGCGCTGGAGCGAAGCCGGCGGCGGCGACCGCGCGGATCTCGCTCAAGTCATTGAAGATTATGGGCTCGGGGGGGTCGCCGCGCAGCTCGAAGGCATGGTCGCCCACGCCGCGCTTTGGAGCGTTCGGCCCGACGCCGCGCCGGCCGACGCTGCCGAGAGCCTGCGTCAGGCTTTGGTCTTGCATCGCCGTTCCTGCGCGCTAAATAAGGAGCTTCGCGCGGTGGAAGCCCGGCTGGCCCAGAATTCCAGCGAGCAGGATTTAGCGCGTCTGAGGGATATTCAAACGCAACTGTCCGCGCTAGATGGCGCGGAAGCGGCTCTGGAGGGGTTCGGCGCCTCTTCGGGGCGTTCGACGCGCTCGCTTTGACTTTCTGGACCCAGCGCGCAATTTGAGTGTGGTTAGCGGGACGTTAAGAGCCCGCGCGGAAATGTGGAACGCGATTCGGCGGCGGGCCGACCCCTGCCGCGCCGGGAGAAGTGCCGGAGTGGCGGTTTCCGGACGATGTAAGACAGATACGAGGCCCGGATTGCAGCCCCGTGAGGCGCGGCGCCCGGGACCGTGTGGAGCTGTGCATGGCTAAAAAAGACGAAGACAAGGCCGAAAACGAAGGCGCCGCCGCGGTAGACGCGGCCGACGGGCCGCTTCTCGAGCTCAACGACGCCGCCGTCAAGCGGATGATCAAGCTCGCGAAAAAACGCGGCTTCGTCACCTATGCCGAGTTGAACGCCGTCCTCCCGTCCGAGGAGGTTTCCTCCGACCAGATCGAGGACGTCTACGCGATGCTCTCGGAGATGGGCATCACCGTCTCGGAGGGCGACGACCCGGACGACGTCGAGGAAGAGCAGGCCGCCGAAGAAGAGGAGGCCGAGGGCGGCGAGCTCGTCGAGACTCCGCGCGCGACGGCCGTTGCGACGCGGTCCTCCGAGCCCGCCGACCGCACCGACGACCCGGTTCGCATGTATCTGCGCGAGATGGGTTCGGTCGAGCTTCTCTCTCGCGAGGGCGAGATCGCCATCGCCAAGCGCATCGAAGCTGGCCGCGAGGCGATGATCGCGGGCCTCTGCGAGAGTCCGCTTACCTTCCAGGCGATCATTATCTGGCGCGAGGAGCTCGAGGCCGGGAAGGTCCTGCTGCGCGACATCATCGACTTGGAGGCGACCTACGCCGGTCCCGAGGGCAAGGCGGGGGCGAAGCCATCCGAGGATGAGGAGGAGGGCGTGGACATGGCGCCCGCCACCGCGCCGCGCACGCCGCCGGCGGGCCTCGCCGAGGGCGGCGCTCCCGGAGAATCCTTCGAGGAAGAGGACGACATGGAGAACTCCGTGTCGCTTTCCGCGATGGAGGCCGAGCTGAAGCCGAAGGTGCTGGAAACCTTCGCGCGCGTCGCCGATGCTTACAAAAAGCTTCGCCGCCTCCAGGATCAGAATGTAGAGAACAAGCTCAAGAACGAGACGCTGACGCCGGCGCAGGAGCGCAAATACAAGCAGCTCAAGAAAGAGATCGTCACCGACGTGAAATCTCTTTCGCTGAACCAGAACCGCATCGAGGCGCTGGTCGAGCAGCTCTACGACATCAACAAGCGTCTCATCGGCTATGAGACGAAGCTGCTGCGCCTTGCGGACAGCTATGGCGTCGCGCGCGAGGACTTCATCGACAAGTTCCACGGCTCGGAGCTCGACCCCAAATGGGTGATGCGGGTCGCGCAGCTGCGCTCCAAGGGCTGGAAAGAATTCGTCGCCGAAGAGAAAGACCGCATCAAGGACCTGCGCGCCGAAATCCACGCGCTCGCGACCGAGACGGGCTTGGAGATCTCCGAGTTCCGCAAAATCGTCCATATGGTGCAAAAGGGCGAGCGCGAAGCGCGTCAGGCGAAGAAGGAAATGGTCGAGGCCAATCTGCGTCTCGTCATCTCCATCGCCAAGAAATACACCAACCGCGGCCTTCAGTTCCTCGACCTCATTCAGGAAGGCAACATCGGCCTGATGAAGGCGGTCGATAAGTTCGAATATCGTCGCGGTTACAAGTTCTCGACCTACGCGACCTGGTGGATCAGGCAGGCGATCACGCGCAGCATTGCGGACCAAGCAAGAACGATCCGCATTCCCGTGCATATGATCGAGACCATCAACAAGATCGTGCGCACCTCGCGCCAGATGCTACATGAGATCGGCCGCGAGCCGACGCCCGAGGAGCTGGCCGAGAAGCTCGCCATGCCGCTCGAAAAAGTGCGCAAGGTGCTCAAGATCGCCAAGGAGCCGATCTCTCTCGAGACGCCGATCGGCGACGAGGAGGATTCGCACCTCGGCGATTTCATCGAGGATAAGAACGCGGTGCTCCCGATCGAGGCGGCGATCCAGTCCAATCTGCGCGAGACGACCACGCGCGTTCTCGCCTCGCTCACGCCTCGCGAGGAGCGCGTGCTGCGCATGCGCTTCGGCATCGGCATGAACACCGACCATACGCTTGAAGAGGTGGGGCAGCAGTTCTCGGTGACGCGTGAGCGCATCCGCCAGATTGAGGCCAAGGCGCTGCGGAAGCTGAAGCATCCGAGCCGGAGCCGGAAGCTGAGGAGCTTCCTCGATAATTGATATGCGAGCCTAAAAGGAAAGGCTCGCGGTCCAAGGGCCCTGAGGACCGCGAGTTCAGGCTCTGTGAGAGCGGGTAAGAAAAACCGCCTCGTTCAGCGCGCTGCGTGTTACTATCCCGCTCTATGAATCCGCATCTGCGACCAGACGCCCTGCCTCTTGTCACCCGGGCCGCCGACGGCATGCTCCGGCGCTGCTTCAGTGTGGCCGAAATCGAGGAAATGGTGCGTGTCGGCATCATCGACGAGGACGAGCGGTTCGAGCTGATCGGCGGGGAGGTCGTGCCCATGTCGCCAAAGGGCGCTCGGCATGAGTGGATAAAGGGCGAACTCAACCGCTATTTCCAACGCAGAGCGCCTGATCATCTGGCAATCATCCCAGAGACCACCCTTCGCCTCGACGCCTCAACTTTCGTGGAGCCCGATTTTTGTGTCTTTCGGCGCGACCTCGATCTGAGGGCTCTCGACGGGCCGGCGGTCCTCCTTGCGGTCGAGGTTGCGGATTCGAGCCTCAGCTACGACAAGGGACGTAAGATCGGCATTTATGCCGCCTATGGCGTTCGGGAAGTTTGGGTGATCGACGCCGTCGGCGCGACGATCTGGGTTCATCGCCATTTGGGGGCGATGGGATATGCGGAGATCGCGGAGGCGCCCGCGAGCGCTCTCGTGACGCCGATGCTCGCGCCGGAATTGGCGGTCCGCTTGGCGGATTTGGGCGTTGGGCCGGTCACGGACAGCCGCTAAGGCTTTCGCGTCAGTGCGAGGAGCGCGGCGACGAAGCATTCCCAGAGGGGCTGTTGCAGCCTCTGGATTGCTTCGCTTCGCTCGCACTGACGACGTCGGCGTCATTCGATCCGCGACCGCTCCTTCGTCTCAGGCATCGTTGCATAAACCACGAGCGACACGAAAATCGCCGCGCTCGCATACCAGTAGAACCAGCTCTCGTGGCCCAGCTTTTTAAACCACAGCGCCACATATTCCGCCGAGCCGCCGAATAGCGAGACTGTCGCGGCATAGGGGAGGGCCACGCCAGTCACGCGGATGGCGGTCGGAAAGAGTTCGGCCTTCACCACCGCGTTGATTGATGTGTAGAGCGCGACGATCAGCCAGGCGCAGCAAATCAGGCCGAAGGCGTCCCACGGGTCGCGAGTCTTCTCGATGGCTGAGAGCAGAGGAACGGTGAAGGTCGTTCCAAGCAGGCCGAAAGCAATCAGCATGGGCCGGCGCCCGACGCGGTCGGAGAGCGCGCCATAGATCGGCTGCAGCGCCAGCGCGAAAAGCAGCGAGCCAGCTGAAATCC
>JAMBEQ010000138.1 GCA_024506175.1 Methylocystis sp. | reverse complement strand
AAGCTCGTCGCGAAGGCGCCCGACAATGACGCGCTCTTCGCGAAGGCGCTGGCCGGCGCGCCTGTCGTGCTCGGCGCCACGCTCGCGCCCGACGGCGCCCAGGACTTCCCCGCCAAGGCGGGTTTTGCCATGGCGGGCGACGAGCCGGCGCCGTTCCTTTATTCCTTCCCGGCCGTTGTTCTGCCTTTGCCTGGGCTGGTCGGGAACGCGCGAGGCCTCGGGGCAACCAATTGGGCGCCCGACCGCGACCTCGTGGTGCGCCGGGTGCCGCTGCTCACCCGCGTCGGCGCGGCGATGGCTCCGTCCCTGGCGCTCGAAGCTTTGCGCGTCGCGCAGGGCGAGCAGAGCATTGTCGTCCGGTCCTCGAACGCCAGCGGCGAGACCGCTTATGGCGCGCACACGGGCGTCAATGCGCTCAAGGTCGGCGCCTTCCAGATCGGGACCGGCCCCAACGCCGATGTACGACCGCGTTACAGCCACAGCGCGCCGGCCCGCGACATTTCCGCCAAATCGGTGCTCGAGGGCAAGGTCCCGCGCGAGGAAATCGAAGGCCGCATCATTTTCGTCGGCGCGCTGGCCGTGGGGCTTGGCGACATTCGCGCCACGCCGCTCGAGCCGGTCGTTCCCGGCGTCGACGTCCATGCGCAAATCGTCGAATCGCTGACGAGCGGCGCGCTGCTCTCGCGCCCCGATTGGGCGCCCGGCCTGGAGTTCATCGTCGCGATCGCCGCCTTCGCGGCGATCATGCCGCTGCTCTTCGCCGCCCCGCAATTGGCGTCGGCCGCCTTTGCGGCGCTTTCCATCGGCGCTTTCTTCGGCGGCTCCTTCTATCTATTTCAAACGCAAGGGCTTTTGCTCGACCCAGCCTATCCGAGCCTCGTCGTCGCCGGCGCTTACATCATCGGCGCGGTGACCTTGTGGCGCACGGAGATCATGGCGCGCCGTCAGGTGCGCCGCGCCTTCGGCAAGTTCGTCGCGCCCGCGGTCGTCGATCGCATCGCCGAGCACCCCGAGCGCCTCACCCTGGGCGGCGAAACGCGCGAGCTCACCGTGCTCTTCTCGGATTTGCGCAACTTTTCGGGCCTCTCGGAGGGCATGAGCGCGCGCGAGCTGACGCAGTTCATGAACGACTATCTGACGCCTATGACCGACGCCATCCTCGAATGCGACGGCACGGTCGACAAATATATGGGCGACGCCATTCTCGCCTTCTGGAACGCGCCGCTCGACGTCCCCGATCACCCTCGCAGGGCGGTTGAGGCGGCGCTGCGCATGCGATCGGCAATGGCGGCCTTCAACGCGCGCCGCGCCGAGCTCGCGCAAGCCGCCGGCCGTCCGCATGTGGAGGCGGCGATGGGGCTGGGGCTGAATCTTGGTCCTTGCAGCGTCGGAAATATGGGGTCGATCCGCCGCTTCGACTATTCAATCCTCGGCGACAACGTGAACTTGGCGTCGCGGCTGGAGGGGGCGAGCAAGGCTTTTTCGACCGACATCATCGTTTCAGCTGCCGTGAAAGATGCCGTCCCCGACATGGCTTGGCTCGATCTCGGGCGCATCGTCGTCGTCGGGAGGAGCGAGCCGACCCATGTCTTCGCGCTCGCGGGAGACGCGAAAATGGCCGATTCCGAGTGGTATGTGCGCTGGCGCACGGCGCACCAAGCGATGCAGGCGGACTATGAGGATGGCCGATTCGGCGCCGCAGCCAAGCGCGCGGCTGAGCTGGCTCGATCCCTGCCCGGCGCTTGGCCCGCTCTCTATCTGTCGATGGAAAAACGCTATTTGACGCTGGACAGGCAAGGCTTGCAAGAAGGTTGGTCTTCGGTATGGAATCTCGCCAGCAAGTAACCAGCGCCGTCTTCCAAGGGCGACCGGGCGAAGGGCTTCCTCACGTCGAGGAGCCGCCGCAGGCGGCGTCTCGAAGGGCGAGGGAGCCGGCTAGTCGGCGTTTTCCCCTCCTTCGTCCTTCGAGATGGCCGCTTCGAGGCCTCCTCAGGATGAAGGAGAGGAAAAGGATTTCTTTGCCCGATTGCTTGGCCATCCTGCGCTCGTGCGTCTCAACCCGCCGATACAGAAAGACCGCCGCCAGCGCATGACAGAAGCAATCGTCGAGAAATATTGGGCTCTCATCACGTCGCGCCAGGACGCCGAGGCTTTCGCCACGCTCGACGCCGCCTATCGCGAGCCGCAGCGCGCCTATCACGCATGGGGGCATATCGTCGATCTGCTCTCGAAGCTCGATGCGCTGGCGCGCCTCGCCGCGCGCGTCGATCTCGTCGCGGCGGCGATCTTCTGGCACGACTCGGTCTATCTCACCCGAGACCCGGATGGGCGTCCGCGGACCGACCCGGAGAATGTGCGCGCCAGCGCCGCTTTGTTCGAGTTCCACTCGCAGTTCGACGAGATCGAGGGCTGTGCGGTCTATGACCTCATCATGGCGACGGCCAGCCACATGAAGGCCCAGGCGCCCGCCGAACATTATCCTGGTTTCTCGCGCGATCTCGATTTCTTTCTCGATCTCGACCTCTCGTCGCTTGCGGCGCCCTGGTCCGTGTTCGAGAGAAATCTCGACGACATTCACTTTGAATATGGCTGGGTTCCCGAGCAGGCGTTTTATCTTGGCCGCATGCAAATGCTTGAAGGCTTCCTCGCTGCCGGCGAGAAGCTTTATCGCCTGCCCCAGACGCGGGCCCTATGGCTCGCGCAAGCCCGCGCCAATCTGCTGCGCGCAGAGATTAACTTGCGTGAAAGGCTCGCGCGCCCCGCGTCGGCCTGATTCCCACGTCGTCGCAAAAAGAAGAGCGGCGCCCGTGGGCGCCGCTCCATGCTTGCTTGGGGGTCGTTATCAGTAGTTGTATGCGCGTTCGCCGTGATCCGTGATGTCCAGGCCCTCGCGCTCCTGATCGGGCGCCGGACGCAGGCCGACGATGATGTCGACGACCTTGTAGAGGACCGCGGAGCCGATGCCCGAGAAGAGCAGCGTCGCGATGACCGCCGTGCCCTGCGCCTTCATCTGGGTCGCCATGTCATACGCGCCGGCGTAGTTCTCGAGATTGGTGTAGTCGGTGATTCCGACGCCGCCGAAGTCGGGGCTGACAAGCAGGCCGGTCGCGAGAGCGCCGGTGATGCCGCCGATGCAGTGCACCCCGAAGACGTCGAGCGCATCGTCGTAGCCGAGCTTCTTTTTCACGATGTCGACAAAGAAGAGGCAGATCGGCGACACGGCGAGACCGAGCACGATCGCGCCCATCGGGCCAGCGAAGCCGGAGGCCGGCGTCACGGCGACGAGGCCGGCGACGGCGCCGGTGATCAGGCCGAGCAGCGAGGGCTTACCCTTCAGCGCCCATTCGACGAGCATCCACGACAGGCCCGCCGCAGCGGTTGCGACCATGGTGTTGACGAAAGCGAGCGCCGTCGTGCCGTTCGACTCGAGGTTCGAGCCGGCGTTGAAGCCGAACCAGCCGACCCACAGCAGCGAGGCGCCGATCATCGACATCGTCAAAGCGTGGGGGGCGAGAACTTCCTTGCCGTAACCGATGCGCTTGCCGACCATGATCGCGCCGACGAGGCCCGCGATGCCGGCGTTGATGTGGACGACCGTGCCGCCTGCGAAGTCCAGCGCGCCCTTGCCGGCGAGCCAGCCGACATTTGCGACGATTTCGTCGATCTTCGCCTGCGCGGCCGCCTTGGCGGCTTCATCCTTCGCCGCGGCGAGTTGCGTTGCGGCGTCGACGATCGCGTTCGGATCAGCCACGCCCCAGACCCAATGCGCGATGGGGAAGTAGATGAAGGTGACCCAGAGGGCCGTGAACAGCATCACCGCCGAGAACTTCATGCGCTCGGCGTAGGCGCCGATGATGAGGGCAGGGGTGATCATGGCGAAGGTCATCTGGAAGACGAAGAAAGCGTATTCCGGAATGACATGGCCGGGGGTGAAGGTCGGCGCATTGGCGGAAGCGGCGACGCCTTTCAGAAATAGCTTGTTGAAGCCGCCGATATAGTGGTTCAGGGCGCCGCCGTCGCCAAAGGCGAGCGAATAGCCGTAAACCGCCCAGATCACGCCGACAAGCGAGACGATCGCGAAGGTCTGCGTCAGCAGCGACAGCATGTTCTTGGTGCGCACAAGGCCGCCATAGAACAGCGCGAGGCCTGGAATGGACATCATCAGGACAAGCAGCGACGAGGTCAGCATCCAGGCTGTGTCGCCGGGGTTGGGCGTGGGATCGTTGCCGGCGAAGGCCGGCCCCGCCAGCGCGACGAGCGCCGCTCCCACGAGGATCGAAGCCGGGAACGCGCTTCGAGACGAAGGAAGTTTCATGTAGGGAAGCTCCTGTTTTCCTGGGGAGATGGCGATCAGAGCGCGTCGGCGTCGGACTCGCCGGTGCGGATGCGGATGGCGCGTTCGAGCGGGCTGACGAAGATCTTTCCGTCGCCGATCTGGCCGGTGCGGGCCGTGGAGGTGATCGCGTCGATGACCTTGTCGGCGAAGTTCGCGGGGATCGCGACTTCGATCTTGAGCTTAGGCAAGAAACTGATGGCGTATTCCGCCCCGCGATAGATTTCCGTGTGCCCCTTCTGCCGTCCGTAGCCCTTGACTTCCGTCACGGTGAGGCCGTGCACGCCGATATTCGTCAGCGCGTCGCGAACCTCATCGAGCTTGAACGGCTTGATGATCGCTGTCACGATTTTCATCTGCCAATCCTGTTTGTTATCGACCCCTTGGACGGGCGCCGCTTCGATTAAAGCGGGACGCCGCAGCGGCGCGGTCGTTGGAGAGAGCGCACACACGCTCAGCGCAGTTGCTTTCAAATGCCGTGCCACGCCCGTTGCGACCCGAAAAACAGGGGGATTTGCAGAAAATGCGAGACTCCTCCACAAGCGGCCGAGCGCGGGCTCGGAAGCCTCGTCTCAATGGAAAAGCTTGAACTTCTGGGGAGAGCGCAGAAACTGCACAGCTAATGACGCATGCGTTGAGGGCGCCTAGAAGATAAGCAGGCGCCTAAATATTGTTGCGCAGGCGGATCAGCCCTTCCTGCGCCGCGGAGGCGAGCAGACGCCCGCCGCGGGAATAGATGCGGCCGAGGGTGAGCGCCCGGGCATGCGAGGCCGCCGGGCTTTCCTGGACATAAAGCAGCCAATCGTCGACGCGCGGCGTCTCGTGAATCCAGAGCGCGTGGTCCAGGCTCGCGACCTTTATCGCGGGGTCGAAAATATTGCGCCCGTGCATTGCAAGCGCCGTATTCAGCAAGGTCATGTCGGAGAGATAGGCGAGGATCGCCGTATGGAGGGCGCTGTCCTCGGGAAGCGGACCCTGCATGCGGAACCAGATTTTCTGTCCCGCTGCGCCCGGCGCGACAAGCGTTTCCGGCGCGACAATGCGCATATCGAGCGCGCCGGCCCGCTCCATCCAATGCGCCGAAGGCTGCGGCAGAAAAGCGCGGAAGCGCTCCACGAGCGCGTTTATGGGCTCGAGGCTCTCGGGATCCGGGGCCTGCGGCATGGCGACCGCGTGCGCAAAGCCTTCCTCTCGCGTCTGATACGAGGCGGCGAGCGAGAAGATCGCGCGCCCGCCTTGACTCGCGACGCAGCGACGGGTGGCGAAGCTTCTGCCGTCGCGAATGCGATCCACGGCGAAGTCGATCGGAATGCGAGGATCCCCCGCGAGGATGAAATAGGCGTGCAGCGAATGCGCGGGCCGGTCGGCTGGAACGGTGCGGGTCGCTGCGACAAGGGCCTGCGCGACAACCTGTCCGCCATACAGGTGGCTGCCCGCCGAGGCAGGGCTATGGCCGCGGTAGCGGTCCTCGCCGAGCTCTTCCAGATCGAGAAGCGCGATGATTTCGCGGGCGGGCGCCTCATCCATAGCGGATGCGTCGGGTCAGTCGATCTGCCGCGCCTCTTCGGGCAGCATGATGGGAATGCCGTCCCGGATCGGATAGGCGAGACGCGCCGAGCGGGAAATAAGCTCCTGACGCGTGCGGTCATATTCGAGGGTCGTCTTGGTCAGCGGGCAAACCAGAATTTCCAAAAGGCGCGGGTCGACCTTTGTCGGCTCGGCTGCAGTCGTCTCATTTATGTTCGACTCATTGTTGCCCGCGCCCGCATCTATATTATCGCTCATCTTGCATCCCTATGTGCAGTAGTAAATTGTCAGTGCCACTGTTGTCCTTCGCCGTCGCGTAGAGCCATGTCGAGCTTCGCGAGGGCGACGAGCGTTTCCGCCCGCGTCTTGAGGTCGATGGCTTCGATCAGCGCCTGTTTTTCATTGGCGCCAAAAGGCGACATCATCGCCAGCGCATTGACCAGCGTTTCGGTGGGGGCGGCGTCGATGCTCGCCCAGTCGACCTCGAATTTCGAATATTCGGCGAAATTTCGCAACATGCCGACCATCGCATCGCGGTCGACCGCGCTTTCGCCCGCGCCCGGCAAAAGATCGTCCTCAAAGCCGTCATAGCTCACGCGAAACTGCCGGTAAGGGGTCCCCGCCGAAAGCTCCTCGCCGAGGCGAAACCGCGCAATGCCGGTGAGGGTGATCAGATAGCGCCCATCGCCGGTTTCTGCGAAACGTGTCAGGCGTCCCGCGCACCCGATCCGAAAGAGGCGGCGCGTTTTCGTTTCGCCATCTCCGGCAGGCAGGGGCTGGATTATTCCGATGAGCCGGTCGCCCTCGAGAGCCGCGTCGACCATGGCGACGTAGCGCGGCTCGAAGATGTTGAGCGGCAGCTCGCCGCGCGGCAACAGCACGGCGCCGGTCAACGGAAAGACAGGGAGCGTTCCGGGAAGCACGGATATGTCCGTGTAGGGGCGGTTCATGCTCATGGCGATCTCGCGGCGGCGACGGGCGCCGCCTCTCTTATGAAAAGAGCAAGGTGGAGAGCCGGCGGCGCGCGGCGACGGCCGCTTTGTCCATCGGCCCCCAGGCTTCGAAGAACTGAACCAGCTGCTTCCTGGCCCCGTCGTCATTCCAACTACGGTCCCGTCGGATGATTTCAAGGAGCGCATCCGCCGCTTCTTCGCGCCTTTCCTTGGCGTTGAGCGCAAGAGCGAGGTCGAAATACGCCTGGAGATCGTTGGGGTCGAAGTTGATGCGCGTCTTGAGGTCTTCGATCTCGCCGAGATCCTGCGCCGCCGCAGCGTTCTCGATCGCGGCCGCCGTGGCGACGACATCTGCATCCTTACGCGCGGATTCGGGCAGGCGATCGAGAACGGCCCGCGCCGAGTCGAGCTGCTCCGCCGCCAAATACAGCCGCGCGAGCATGGCGAACGCCTTCGGGTTGACGGGCTCCTCGGCGGTGAGCTCCGAAAGAAGCGCGTGCGCCCCCGGGATATCGCCCGCGTCGATCATCGCCTGAACGGCCTCCATCGCGTCGGCGGCGTCTTCGATCGGGCCGACGAGGCGTTCGAGGAAACCTTTGATCTGGCTTTCAGGCAGAGCGCCGACAAAGCCGTCGACAGGCCGGCCGCGCTGGAAGGCCACAACCGCCGGGATCGATTTAATGCCCAGCTGACCGGCGATCTCCGGTTCGGTGTCGATATTCATCTTGACGAGAATGGCCTTGCCCCCGGTCGCCGCGACAACCCGCTCGATGACGGGCGTAAGCTGCTTGCAGGGGCCGCACCAGGGCGCCCAAAAATCGACGAGAACGACTTTCTGCAACGAGGGTTCGAGCACATCCGAGCGAAAGCGCTCGACCGTCGTTTCTATCGGCTTGGCGGCTCCTGCCGCCGTATTGGTCATATCCGCCATCCGCCGCTCCCCTTAGCTGTTCAGCCCGGCTCCCTGACGAACGTCAGATAGACCGGGCGGCGTCCCGCCGCCATCGCTTTGGCCTCATATTTGGTTTGCGTCCAGCCCTCCCAGGGGCTGCGCCAATCCTGCGCTGTCTCCGCCCGCCAGCGAAAGGCCTTGCAGGCGCGCAGTCGAGCCAGGGTCCAGGCAGCGTAGTCGTCGATGTCGGTGGCGAAGCGCAGCTCCGCGCCGGGCCGCATGACCCGCGCGAGACGCTCCAGATTTTCCGGCGATACGAAGCGGCGCTTGCGGTGGCGGCGTTTCGGCCAGGGGTCGGGGTAGAAAAGATAGACGCGGGAGAGGCTCGCGTCGGGCAGACGGTCGAGAACCTCGGCGGCGTCGCCACGGTAGAGGCGGATATTGGCCAGCCCCTGCGCCTCTATGCCGGCAAGCAGCTTCGCCATGCCATTGATGAACGGCTCGCAGCCTAAGAAATCGACGTCAGGCTCGCGTGCGGCCGCTGCGACGAGATGCTCGCCGCCGCCGAAGCCGATTTCCAGCCGGGTTTCACGGTCTGGCCGTAGCGGCAGGGGGGCGGAAAGGTCGAGCGCGAGCTTGGGCAGCAGCGCCGCCATCAGCTCTGACTGATGCTGGCGCAGCGCCTTGCCCTTGGAGCGGCCGTAAAGGCGACGGTGTGGCGGGTGCTCGTTCATGGCGCCGAGATAGCTGCCACAGGCTCGGAATGGAAGAGCTCAAACAAGACGCAGTTGCTGATGCCGCGACAACAATCAATCAGCGCCGCGGAGCGATTCCCGCTCGCAGACACGGCGAAAGGGCCTTCCGCCTAAGGCGAAAGGCCCTCAGTTTGTTGATAAACCTCAGAGGGGCGCGAACGTTGCTTTGTCAGCATTCTGAGGGCCTCCCGCCTATGCGAAAGGGCCCCTTCCGCTCACACTAGAAATGCGACCTCAGCGCATCGACGAGGTCCGTCTTCTCCCAGGAGAAGCCGCCGTCCGTCTCCGGGGCCCGGCCGAAGTGGCCGTAGGAGGACGTACGGGCGTAGATCGGGCGGTTGAGATGGAGATGCTCGCGAATGCCGCGCGGCGTCAGACGCATGATCTGCGGCAGCACCGCCTCTAGCCTGTCCTCGGGAACCTGCCCCGTGCCGTGGAGGTCGACATAGATCGACAGCGGCTCGGCGACGCCGATAGCGTAGGAAAGCTGCAGCGTGCAGCGGTCGGCAAGGCCGGCCGCGACGATGTTCTTCGCCAGATAGCGCGCCGCATAGGCGGCCGAGCGGTCGACCTTGGTCGGATCCTTGCCCGAGAAGGCGCCGCCGCCATGAGGGGCCGCGCCGCCGTAGGTGTCGACGATGATCTTGCGGCCAGTGAGGCCGGCGTCGCCGTCTGGGCCGCCGATGAAGAATTTGCCGGTGGGATTGACGTGCCACACGGTCTTGTCCGTGATCCAGCCCTGGGGCAGCGCTTCGCGGATATAGGGCTCGGCGAGGTGGCGGATGTCGGCGGGGGAGAGGCTCTCGTCGACGTGCTGATGCGAGAGGACGATCTGCGTCGCCTCGACCGGCTTGCCGTCGACGTAGCGCACGGTCACCTGGCTCTTGGCGTCGGGGCCAAGGCCCTTCTCCTTGCCGCTGTGCCGCGCGTGCGCCAGCTTCTCGAGGATTTTGTGGGCGTAGTAGATCGGCGCCGGCATGAGATCGGGCGTCTCGCGCACCGCATAGCCGAACATGATGCCCTGGTCGCCCGCGCCTTCGTCCTTGTTGCCGCTGGCGTCGACGCCTTGGGCGATGTCGACCGACTGCTCGTGCAGGAGCACTTCGATCGTGGCGGTGTTCCAGTGGAAGCCGCGCTGCTCGTAGCCAATCGAACGGATCGCGTTGCGGGCGATCTCGGAAATGCGGTCGAAAGAAATATGCGGGCCGCGCACCTCGCCCGCGATCACGACGCGGTTCGTGGTGGCGAGCGTTTCGGCGGCGACGCGGATGGCATAGGGATCCACCCCCGCCTTAGCGCCCTCGCGGAAGAATTCGTCGACGATTTCGTCCGAGATACGATCGCAAACCTTGTCCGGATGCCCTTCGGAAACGGACTCGCTGGTGAAAAGGTAATTCTTCCGGGTCACTTCGGAATCTCCAAGTAGCCGTCGGCGCGGTTTCGGCGCGGAATTGTGCAACGGTCTTGTTCGTGATTGCCAGTCGGCGTTCGTTACGTCAAGCCGGATGGGCGCCAATCGTTCGATAAAGAGAACTTGAGGCGCAAGAAGGGCGATCAGCCTTCCGTCGCTTCGGCGTCGCTTTCGGCCAGCGCGCTGACTAACTCAAGAACGCGCTTTCTCACCTTTGGATCCTTGATCCGGGCAAAGGCGCGATTGAGATGCAGCCCTTCTGCGGTCGATAGAAAGTCCACGATGTATTGAGAGGAAGAACCCTCGGCGAAACCGTTCGCCTCCGTTACGCCAAGCGTCGGCGCGCCGTCGAAGAAAAAGGAAGGCGGAACGTTGAGGGTTTTTGAGATTTGCTGCAGCCGGCTCGCGCCGATGCGATTTAATCCTTTTTCGTATTTCTGGACCTGCTGAAAGGTTAGGCCCAAGGCTTCGCCAAGCTTCTCCTGACTCATCTTCATCAGGATGCGTTGCATGCGAACGCGGCTTCCGACGTGACGGTCTATGGGATCTGGCGTCTTCTTCACTTCAAGACCTCCTGTCGCGTTTTAGCCGAACGGCGATCAAATGCAAACAGGGGATCAATTTGTCCCTAGAAGTTGAGTAAAAATTTACGCTAAACGCGCTCTGCAATAGGCCGATTGCCCAGCGCCGGTTCGGACAGCAAAGGGGCCCGATTTCAAGCCAAAAATGCAGAGATTTTCAGTTCCGCCAACGTCCAACCAAAGCGGCTGTGAGAATTAGACTCCACAGCAAGGGGAAAATAAGCGTCCCATGGCGAGCAAATAATGGCTCAGCTGTGGATTGGGGCAGTCCCCCGTCGATCAGTCCCTCTTCTCCGAGGGGTAACGACTCGATGACCCGGCCATAGGCGTCGACGATGGCCGAGACGCCGGTGTTCGCTACCCGGATAAGCGGCAGGCCCTCCTCGATGGCGCGCAGCCGCGCCTGCGCGAAATGCTGATAGGGGCCGATCGTTTTGCCGAACCAGCCGTCATTGGTGAGGTTGAGGAGGAACTTCGGACGCTTGCCCTGCTTTTCCGGGAAAACCGCTTCGCCCGGGAAGACCGCTTCATAGCAAATGAGCGGCGCGATCAGCGGGAGGCCGGGCGCGGCGAGCATGCGCGGGCCCAGGCCTCGATTCCATGCGCCCGGAACCAGATGAGAGACCCCGAGCGGCCGCAGCAACCCTTCGAGCGGCAAATATTCGCCGAAAGGCACGAGATGAACCTTGTCATAGAAGCTGAGTATTCGATCGCCCTGCAAAACCTCGATTGAATTGAAAATCTGCCCGCGCTTGCCGCCGCTGTCACCCTCGATGCGCGCCGCGCCCGTGATGAGTATCTTCCCCTGCAACGCCCGCGCAATCGAGGCGAGCGCCTGCGGCTCGCGCGAAAGAATGAAGGGAAAGGCCGATTCCGGCCAGATGAGGTGGGTGACGTCGGAGACGCCGGTGCGTTCGGGGCCGGTTGCGCGATCCGAGAGCGCAAGATAACGCCTGAGTATTTCCGGCCCGTTCTCCGGGCGGAATTTGGCGTCTTGCGGCAAATTCGGCTGCATGAGCCGCAGCTTGACGCCCTCGACATATTCTGTGCGGCCGGTCGCAAGCCTCAGCGCGCCATAGGCTGAAAGCGCGACAAGAAGAAAGGCCGCCGTCCAGGCGGCGGCGTTGGAGCGGAAGCATTCGCCTGGGCGACGGTCGACGAGCGTCGCTGGCGCGGCGAAAATAAGGACCGCGAAGAGATCGAGCCCGTGGAGCCCGACAAGCGACGCCCCCTGCCCAATCGGCCCGGCCTGCGCCAGCGCCATGCCAAAATCATTCCAGGGAAAGCCCGTCAGGATATGGCCGCGCAGCCATTCGGAGGCGCCGAGGCCTGCAGCAAGCGCGAATATCCGCAGGCTGCCCGGGGACCACAAAAGGCGTGCGAGCCCCAGGCCGAAGGCCGGGAAGAGCGCCAGCGCGGCCGGAAGCCCGATCACGGCGAGAGGCAGCGCCCAGGCGAACTGGTCCGCCTCGACCAGCAGGGCGGCGCCGAGCCACCAAAGGCCCGCGAGGAAATAGCCGAAGCCCAGCCACCAGCCGGTCGCCGCCGCCGAGCGGATCGGCGCGAGGGCGAAGCGGCCGCCTTGTCCGGCGGAGCCGTCGATCAGCCAGACGGCGGCCGTCATCGGGATCGCCATGGCGGGCGCGAAGTCAAAAGGGGGTAGGGCCAGCGCCCCAGCCGCCCCCGCGACAAAAGCGATGGCCCGGCGCGTCCAGCCATCTGCGAGGATGACGCTCTGCGGGAGGGATAACAGTCCCGCCCGCACGCCCGTCAAATCGGCTGTTTGCGCCATACGTTTGAAGTCTCCCGCGAATCGGCGATTCGACTCTAGCGGCTTTCGAGCCAAGGCAAAGGCCGAGACTGTGTTTGCTGCGATTTGGCGGAGGCGCGAGCCGCGAGCCTTAGGCTCTCTTGCTATACCGGCCTGAAGGCCGTCCGTCCGTCCTCACGGATGCCTGCGCGGTCGCACCCGCAGCTTTCCAACGCGGCGTGGGTCCGCCTCGACGATCTCGAATTCATAGGCCTCTACGGGCGTGGGGATGATTTCGCCGCGCATCGGCACGCGGCCCGCGAGCCAGGCGACGAGGCCGCCGATCGTTGTCACTTCCGCCGGCGCATCCTCGAGGCGGAAATCGACGCCGAGCCGGGCTGCGACTTCGTCCAGATCGGCGCGCGCATCGATGAGGAAATCACCATTGTCGAACGCCTCGATCTCCGGCGGCTCGGCGACGTCATGCTCGTCCTCTATGTCGCCAACGATCATTTCCATAATGTCTTCGATGGTGACGAGCCCGTCCGTCCCTCCATACTCGTCGATGACGAGCGCCAGATGGGTGTGGGAAGCCTGCATTCGAATGAGCAGATCGAGCGCCGGCATGGAGCGCGGCACGAAGAGCACGGGCTTGAGCAGATTGGCTTGGGAAAGCGGGATGTCGAAACCGACTCGCGTGGGCTCCGAGTCGCCTTGGGAGTCGGCCCCATCCCCGGCGCACTGCGCCAGGTAGTTCACGAAATCCCGGATGTGGACCATGCCGCGCGGATCATCGAGCGTATCGGCATAGACCGGCAGCCGCGAATGGCCAGCATCGCGAAAGACGGCTAAGGCCTGGCGTAGAGTCACGTCTTGAGCGATGGCGATGATGTCTGCGCGGGGTATCATCGCGTCCTCGACGCGAAGATCGTGCAGGTTCAGAACATTCTTGAGCAGCGCCCGCTCATGCGGCGTCACGTCGCCGGCGGTCTCCTCGAGCGCGTCCTCGATATCCTCGCGCACGGAGGCGGGCGCCAGTCCCAGCATCCCGCGCAGGCGGTCGAGCAGGGTAATGCGCGGCTCATGCCGGCGACTTAACGGCTCCTCTGTGTTTTCAGATCGTATCGACATGTCGTTCGTTCAGTTCGCCCGGCTCAGCCTCTTCGCCGGCCGCCTCGCCGGCATAAGGGTCGCGCAAGCCCAACCGCGACGCGATCCGTTTTTCGAGGCTCTCCATCTCTTCGGCCTCGGCGGCAGTCTCGTGATCATAGCCGATCAGATGCAGAAATCCATGGATGACCATGTGGGCGGCATGGTCGCGCATGGATTTTTCCTGCTCCTCGGCCTCCCGCGCCACGGTCTCATAAGCAATGACGACATCGCCCAGCAAAGGCCGGGCCGAGAGCGGCCCCGGCGTCGGGAAAGAAAGGACATTGGTCGGCCTGTCCTTGCCGCACCATTCGGCGTTGAGCGCCTGGATCTCGGCGTCGTCGCAATATGTGACGCTGATTTCACAGCCTTCGACCAGTGTGGCGCCGCTCTCTGCGAGGCTCGCCTCGATGCAGTCGCGCGTGAGCTGCTCCAGGCCCTCAACCCTTTTCCAGGCTTCGGCGGAGACGATGATGTCGATCTCGACGCTCATGCTTCGCGTGGCTTCATTCTGGCGCGGGCGGCGCGGTCATAGGCGCCGACGATCTGGCGCACGAGATCGTGGCGCACCACGTCGCCTTCGGAGAACCTGACGCGGCCGACGCTGTCGATCTCCGAGAGAAGCGAAATCGCTTCCGACAGCCCCGAGACCTGGCCGGGCGGCAGGTCGGTCTGCGACGGGTCGCCGGTGACGATCATGCGCGAGCCTTCGCCGAGGCGGGTGAGAAACATCTTCATTTGCATGGAGGTGGCGTTCTGCGCCTCGTCGAGCAGGATGCAGGCGCGCGCCAGCGTGCGCCCGCGCATGAAGGCGAGCGGCGCGACCTCGATAATGCCGGTCTGCATGCCGCGCTCGACCATGCGCGAGTCCATGAAGTCGTGGAGCGCGTCGTAGATCGGGCGGAGGTAGGGATCGACCTTTTCGCGCATGTCGCCGGGGAGGAAGCCCAGCCGCTCGCCCGCCTCCACCGCCGGGCGCGAGAGGATGAGCCGCTCGACCGCGCCTTGCTCCATGAGCTGAACCGCGTGGCCGACCGCGAGCCAGGTCTTGCCGGTGCCGGCCGGGCCTTCGCCAAAGACGAGCTCATAGCGCTTCATGGCGCGCAGATATTGGTCTTGCGCGGCGTTGCGGGCGCGCACCAGCCCGCGCTTGCGGGTGATCAGCTGCTCAAAGGCGCCGCGCGCCGGCTCGGCGTCAGGGAAAAGGTTGCGCTGGCGGGCGGTCTCTTCTATCGCGCCGTCGACGTCCCCGAGCGCGATTGTCTGGCCCTTGGCAATGCGCTCGTACAGCGCCTCCAGCACCCGGCGGCCATGCTCACAGGCCTCGGCCTTGCCCTTCAAGGTGACATGATTGCCGTTGGCGAAAGAGGCGATCCTCAGCTTCCGCTCGATCTTCGCGAGATTCTGGTCGTAGTGGCCAAAGACCAGAGAAGCATATTTGTTGTTTTCGAAGGCGAGCGTGATTTCAGCGTCAGGCTCGGCCGGTTCCTCCGGGCGGAGCCTCACATCGTTGAACGTCGTCAAGCCTTCGCCTCCTCGCCCTCGCCCAAAAGCCGGCCCGCCAGCGAATTCGAGCCCGCCGCGACGATCGCGACGCGGCCGACCTCGCCAATCATCTCAGCTGGGCCGCTGACATGCACGGCCTGCATATAGGGGCTCTTGCCCCCGATTTGACCCTCGTGGCGGCCGGGTTTTTCGAAAAGCACGTCGATCGTTTTGCCGACGGTCGCGCCGTTGAAGGCCTGCCGCTGATACTCCAGCAACGCCTGAAGCGCGGCGAGCCGCGCGCGCTTGACTTCTTCGTCGATCTGATCGTCGCGCTCGGCGCCGGGGGTGCCCGGTCGCGGCGAATATTTGAAGGAGAAACTCGACGCGAAGCCGACCTCCCGCACCAGGGCCATGGTCGCCTCGAAATCCGCATCCGTCTCGCCGGGGAACCCCACGATGAAATCCGAAGACATCGCCACATCCGGCCGCGCCCTGCGCAGGCGGGCGACGATGTCGAGGTAGTCAGCGGCCGTATGCTTGCGGTTCATGGCTTTCAATATGCGGTCCGACCCTGATTGAACGGGGAGATGGACATAGGGCATGAGCTTTGGAATCGCCTCATGCGCCTCAATCAAATCCTGCGCCATGTCGACAGGATGACTGGTCGTGTAGCGCAGCCGCTTTATCCCCTGCATTTCCGCGAGATGTGCGAGCAGGCGCGCGAGGCTCCATTCCAAGCCCTTTTCATCCGTCCCGCGATAGGCGTTGACGTTCTGCCCGATAAGGGTGATCTCGCGCACCCCCCCGTCGACAAGGCGCTTCGTCTCGGCGACGACATCGCCGACGGTCCGGGAGACCTCAGCGCCGCGCGTGTAGGGAACCACGCAGAACGAGCAGAATTTGTCGCAGCCCTCCTGCACCGTGACAAAGGCCGAAACGCCGCGGGCGCGGATCTGCGCGCGGTTCGGCTGGGGCAGAGCCTCGAACTTATCCTCGACGGCGAATTCCGTGTCGGTGAGGCGGCGGCCATCCTTGGCCTGTTTCAACAGATCGGGCAGGCGATGATAGCTCTGCGGGCCGACGACGAGATCGACCGCGCGCTGGCGCTTCAAGACCTCCTCGCCCTCGGCCTGCGCCACGCAGCCGGCGACGACGATCTTCATTTCCCGACCCGAAGCCTCGCGCTCGCGCTTTTCGAGGGCGAGCTTCCCGAGCTCCGAGTAGATCTTCTCGGCGGCCTTCTCGCGAATGTGGCAGGTGTTGAGGATGACGAGATCGGCTTCGGCTTCGTCGGCGGTTTCGGCGTAGCCCTCGCGGCCAAGGAGGTCCGCCATGCGCGTGGCGTCATAGACGTTCATCTGGCAGCCATAGGACTTGACCAGAACCTTGCCGCCTTCCGAGGGCGCCGCCTCGGGCGCCGGGGGGAGCGTTTGAGCCACGTGCGGACCACTGGTGGAAATCTTTGATGCTCCTTCCAAGGATCATGCGACTCCTTTTGTCGGATTATAGGCGCTTTTGCAGAGCGCGCCGACTCGAATATTCGCGGCGCTCACAGCCAAGCGCGATCGCAACGTCAAATCGCGCGCATGGGCCCGGATAACGAGCCAGCCTCTCGTCGGCAGTCAGCAGGATAAACCCTTCGACGATCGCTTGCGCAACAAGAAGGCGATCGAACGGGTCCTTCTGTAGCGCAGGCAGCGCCTCCAGGGCGAGCGCATGTTCGGCCAGCACTGGCAATGCTCACATCTCCAACCTTAGATTCACCGCCGCGCGCTTTGTCCCGTCGGCGCGCAGGTAATAGTTCTCGCGCCGGCCGATTTCCTTGAAGCCGAAGCGATAATAGAGCTTCAGCGCCGCCTCGTTGTCGTCGGCGACCTCGAGGAACACGAGACGCGCCCCGCCGCGCTCCAGATTCTCGAGGTGTTTGTAGAGAATCATGCGGCCGAGCCCGCCGCCGCGGCGCAAGGGGTCGACGGCGAAGGTCAGCACTTCGGCGTCCGGCGGCAGCAGGCGGGAGAGGATAAAGCCGCCGAGCTTGCTTCTGACGCCTTCGGTCACGGCGCCGTCGGCGATGACGTTCGGGTCGGTGAGATAGCTTTCGAAGTCGATTTTGGACCAGCCGAAGGCGAATGAGGCGCCGTGAAGCGCCTCGCATTCCTCCGCGCGCTCGGCGCCAATTGGTCTAACGACAAAAGTGGGCTTGGCGAAAAAAGAAGCAATCAGGCTCATGTGGGGATTCTAGGCCTGCGCGGTCGCGGTGGCGAGCTTTTCTATTTTTTCCGAGCCGTTTTCCGGCGCGGCCGGCGCCGTTCCGCTGTCAGCCGGGGCGATCGGCGGCTCCGCGGCGTCCGCCTGGGCGGGCGCGGCCTCCTGCTGCTTGCCGGAAATCGTTACGTCAGGCTCTTTCAGATAAAGGGGCTTTGCAGGCGCAGTTTCAGGCTTGGCGGCGAGGCCGAGACGGGCCACGAACTCGATGTCGGGCGAGGCCTGTTCGCTGACGATTTTCACCGCCATGTTGCGCGCGCGCGCTTCCATGGCGAGCATGCTGGCCCCTGAGCCGATCAAGAGCAGCGGGCCGTCGCCGAGCGCGCGCAGCGCTTCATGCGCCCCGGCGCGACGCGGCGTCAGCAGGGCGCGGCCGTCCGGCCCGAAGGCCGCGGCAAAGACCTTGCCATGTCGCGCGTCGATCGCCGCGGCGACCACGCTATCGGCGGCATCCAGAATGAGGGGCGCAGCCAGCGCCGCAAGCGTCGAGACGCCAACGACCTCGGCCTTGCAGGCGAGCGCAATGGCCTGGCCCGCGGCCAGACCGATTCGGATGCCGGTGAAGGAGCCGGGCCCCACGGCGACGGCGACGCGGTCGATGGTCGAGAAGCCGCCCTCCACTTTGGCCATGACCCGCTCAATGAGCGGCATGATCGCCTCCGCGTGGCCACGCTCCATGGCGATGGTCTCGGAAGCAATGGGTTGCGCCGCGTCGTGGTCGAGCACGCAGGCTGAAACGGCGGGGAGGGCGGTGTCGATCGCAAGGATTCGCATGACGGGGATTATGACCCTTTTGCGGTCGCGATCAACAAAGGCGCGTGCGAATCCCGCGCCGGCCTACGCCGGCTCCACCGACTTCACCTGCGGCACGAAATGGCGCAGCAGATTTTCGATGCCGTTCCTGAGCGTCGCAGTGGAGGAGGGGCAACCCGAGCAGGCCCCTTTCATGCCGAGATAGACAACGCCGTCGCGAAAGCCGCGGAAGACGATGTCGCCGCCGTCGCCGGCCACGGCTGGGCGCACGCGGGTCTCGATCAGCTCCTTGATGGTCGCGACGGTCTCGGCGTCGGCCGGATCATAGAACTCGCCGCCATGGTCGGCCGCGGCCGAGCCGCCCTCGGTGAAGAGCGGCGCGCCGGAGGCGAAATGCTCCATGATCGTGCCGAGGATGGCGGGCGTGAGATGCGCCCAGTCCGTCTCGTTCTTTGTGACGGATACGAAATCGCCGCCATACATCACCGCCTCGACGCCGTCGATTTCCAGCAGCGCCTGCGCCAGCGGCGCGTTCGCGGCCGCCTCGCGTGAGCGAAACTCCATGGCGCCCTGGCCGAGCACCTTCTGGCCGGGGAGAAATTTCAGCGTGGCGGGATTGGGGGTGGCTTCAGTTTGGATGAACATTGCGGCCTCCTGCGCCCGGTTCAAGGCCGGGGAATTGGCGTAAGCTTTAGCACGGTTTCCGGTTCGTCGCGATATACGGCGATTTCCACGCCATTACTTGGGGGCCGAGACGTTTTGCCGAAAGCCGTGAGGGCGCATATTGCCATGCGCCGCCAAATCCCCCAACCTTGCCGCATGGACGACGACTCGCTCATTGCCGCCAACGCCGCCTACTATCGCGCCTTTGTGGCCCGCGACCTTGCGGCGATGGAGGCGATCTGGGCGCAGGAGGGCGTCACCTGCGTGCATCCTGGCTGGCCGGCGCTCATCGGCCGAGCGCCCGTGCTCGGCTCGTACCGCGACATTTTCCGCAACCCTTCGCAGCAAGACCTGACGACGCGGGAAGAGCGGGTTTTGATCGAGGGCGTCGACGGCAGGGTCTTTTGCGTCGAGGAGGTCGGCGGCTCCTTGCTGCTCGCGACCAATTGGTTTCGCAGCATCGACGGCGCATGGCGCCTGTTGTATCACCAGGCGAGCCCGCTCGCCGCGCCGAAGCCGGCGCGGCCGCGGGGCCCGAGCCCCTCGTTTCACTGATGGGATAAAAGCGTGCGCCGAGAAGCGGCTGGAAGGCTCGGCGATGTCGCGTTCCCTGCCTGTTAGTTGCAGTCTAATGCGTGTGGACCTGGCGAAATAGCGCCTTCGCCTTGAGCTTGTCAGTAATAATCCACAGTCTAACGCATTGGCGCGATTGCTTTGATTTCTTTTTTCATTATTCATGTCCCTGCGAGATGAATTGGAAAAGAAAAATTCAGGAAGGCGGACAGTGGGCGCTCCAATCAATTTGCATGAAAAGCTCGATGAAATTTACGACAATATGGATCTCCTTCTGATCGCCGGCGGCGAACACCTAGCCAATGGCAATATAAGTATTCGCGTTTTCGCTCCGAATTCCATGCCCCTCTTTTTCGCCTGTGTCGCATCCGACCTCGCCCGCCTGGGCGGCTCCGCCGAACGCTGCCCCCCGACGCTGGGCGCCGCTCTGACCTCCATCGCGCAGAGGATCGACGACGAACTCTCCGGCAAGCCTGGCCCAGACTTCCGTGAGCATCCGCGAGTCGCGCCAAGCTGCCCGGCTTCGACGGTTAGGGTCGGCAATATCAGTTTCCCGTGCGAAATTAAGAATATCTCGCGCAGCGGCGCGGCGATCCGGTCGGTCGTGAAGCTGCAAAACAGGACGAAGCTGCTGCTCGGAAGGAAGACTAAAGCGACGGTCGTGCGTCAAATGGAGGATGGTTTTGCGGTGCAATTCGCGGCGCTGCTTCCTTTTGAAATAGTCGAGGGCGAGCTTGAATTGTAGAAAAGATCAGGTTCGGTGAAACGTGCTGATCTGTAGTTTCGAACGACCTAAGACCTTGTTCACTTCTTTGTGATCAGATCAAGCATCAGGGACCATATCCCTTTAAATTATTTGCTTTTTTGGCACTCAGCCGATGTCATGGCTGAATCAGAGCGCATGTAGGCGACCGATGATAGCGCAGGAATCAATTTTTTTTGGCCCTCGAGGGGATGAAGACAATCCCTCCCTGCGGATCGACCTGGAAGGGCGATTCATGCTGCCGGATCGGCGGGAGTATTCTTGCCGCGCCAATCACATATCCACGCACGCCATATCGGTGGAAGGCCCGCACGCGCCCGAGACAGGCGTCTGGATCGTACTCTATCTGCAGACGTTTGGCCGTTTCGAGGGGATGGCGATCGGCTCGGCTGAACGCGAGTTTGCGATCGCTTTCGAAGCGAGCGCCAGCAGGCGCAAACGCATAGCAGCGCAGATTGCTTCGCTTTCCCACCGTGGCTCCCTTTTCCGAGAGTACGATCGCATCGTGCCGAGTCGCCCAGCTTCGATGATCATGCTCGGCAATGTCGCGTTCCCATGCGAAATCCAAAACATCTCACGCACCGGCGCGGCGATCCGGTCCGCCGTGAAGTTGGAAAACAAAACGAAGCTCGTGCTCGGGAGGAATACTAAAGCGACCGTCGTCCGCCAAACGCCGGATGGTTTTGCGGTGCAGTTTACCAGGCTTCTGCCGTTGGAAATCTTCGACGAGAACATTCAATTATGAATGCGCCGGGTTCCCGCCAATGGAGGGCGAGATTCTCAGGCAGATTCACTCGATCTCGGCGGCTTCGATTTTCTTGCGCCGCCACGCCTTCTTTGGATCGCGCCTGGGCCCTTCGACAAGCCGCACCACCATGCCCCAGAGCGTGCGCACATCCTGCTGGGTCAGGCCCATGCGGTGGAACATATTGCGCAAGTTTCGCGACATGACGGGTTTCTTGTCCAGCGGGCGGAAGAATCCGCGCTTGTCGAGCTCTTCTTCCAGGAAATCGAAGAAGGCCAGGGTCATCTCGCGCGTCGCGGGCGGCGAGCGTTGTTCGACCTCATAGGGCAGGGCGTCGCCATGGGCGGCGCGGAACCATTCGTAGCCCACGAGCAGGACGGATTGCGCGAGGTTGAGCGAGGCGTAAGCCGGGTTGACCGGAAAGGTCAGTATGGCGTCGGCAAGCGCAACGTCGTCATTGTCGAGACCCGTCCGCTCCGGGCCGAAGAGCACTCCATGCTTCTCGCCGGCCGCGACTCGGGCGGCCGTGTCGGCGAGCGCCTGGGCGGGGGGCAGCACGGGCTTCATCTGCCCGCGCCCGCGCGCGGTCGCGGCATAGACGAAACTGAGATCCGCGATGGCTTCACGCGTCGAGTCGTAAAGCTTCGCGCTTTCGAGCAGATGCGTCGCTCCGGCCGCTGCAGCGTAGGCGCCCTTGCGATAGGCGCCGGTGCGCGGCCAGCCCTCGCGCGGGGAGACGAGCCGCAGGTCTGAGAGGCCGAAGTTGGCCATGGCGCGGGCGCACATGCCAATGTTCACCGCGAGCTGGGGGCGCACCAATATGATGGCGGGCCCGCCCGTCAGCGCCGGCTTGCTGTGATCCGTCCCCGCTCCGACCAATTGCTGCTTCCTCATGTAAAGAAACCGCTAATTAGGCGGAAGCGGCGCGCGGGGGAAGAGGGAAGAATTCGGGCCGGCGCCGGAAAGCCTCGAGAACCGGAAACGGCGCGATCGAATCGCAGCCATGGAAAGGCGAACTGGCGCCGAGGGTGCTTGGACTTTGCTGCAGGCGCGCTCGGAACAGAAGCATCCAGGCGACCCAGTGCAGTGCGGTGCGGCGTAGCGGTCGGTTTCATGTGCGCTTCGCCGACGCACTGCCCCGGCGCCGCTTTCCCATGCGCTGGCGTGGGGTTATAAGGCGCGCGCAGCTTGAGGATCGATAGAGATGCAGAAGATAAAGGTGGCCAATCCTGTCGTCGAGCTCGACGGCGACGAAATGACCCGCATTATTTGGGCCTTCATCAAGGACAAGCTGATTCGGCCTTACCTCGATATTGACCTTCTCTACTACGATCTCTCGATACAAACCGCGACGCAACCGATGATCAGGTGACGATCGAGGCGGCCAATGCGATCAAGCAATACGGCGTCGGCGTGAAATGCGCTACGATCACCCCCGACGAAGCGCGCGTGAAGGAGTTCGGCCTCAAGGAGATGTGGAAGTCGCCGAACGGCACGATCCGCAATATTCTCGGCGGCGTCATTTTCCGTGAGCCGATCATCTGTAAAAATGTTCCGCGCCTGGTGCCGCATTGGACGCAGCCCATCGTCGTCGGGCGCCATGCCTTTGGCGACCAGTACCGCGCCACCGATTTCAAGGTCCCGGGAAAGGGCCGGCTTACCATCAAATTCGAGGGCGAAGACGGGCAGGTCATCGAGAAGGAAGTCTTCAAGTTCCCGGGCGCCGGCGTCGCCATGTCGATGTACAACCTCGACGGCTCGATCCTCGAATTCGCGCGCGCCTCGTTGAACTACGGCCTCCAACGCAAATATCCGGTCTATCTTTCGACGAAGAACACCGTCCTCAAGGCCTATGACGGCCGCTTCAAGGACATCTTCCAGGAAATTTACGACAAGGAATTCAGGTCGCAGTTCGAGGCGTTGGGGCTTTGGTACGAGCACCGGCTCATCGACGATATGGTGGCGTCGGCGCTCAAATGGGCCGGCGGCTATATTTGGGCCTGCAAGAATTACGACGGCGACGTGCAGTCGGATATCGTCGCGCAGGGTTTCGGGTCGCTCGGCCTCATGACCAGCGTGCTGATGACCCCCGACGGCAAGACCGTCGAGGCGGAAGCGGCCCATGGCACGGTGACGCGCCATTATCGCGAGCACCAGAAGGGCCACGAGACCTCCACCAATTCGATCGCTTCTATTTTTGCCTGGACGCGCGGCCTCGCCCATCGCGCCAAGCTCGATGGCAATGAGGAGCTCGCGCGTTTCGCCAGGACGCTCGAAGAGGTTTGCATAAAGACGGTCGAGGCCGGCTTCATGACCAAGGACCTTGCGCTCCTCATCGGCCCTCATCAGAACTGGCTGTCGACGACCGGATTCCTGGACAAGGTCGATGAAAATCTGCGTAAGGCGATGGCTTGATAGTATCCGACGCCGCTCCCAGCGGAGCGTTTCGGGCGTCGCTGCGCGACGACAGTCCGATTGTAAGTCTTGCGGCGGACGTCTATATAGGCGCCGCCTATGGTCCAACGGGGGATGGCGACCATGACGGTTGAACTGGACGAAACCTATAAACCGTCTGACGACGAGCCTTTCATGTGCGAAAGGCAGCGCGAGTATTTTCGTCGGAAATTGTCAGCCTGGAAAGAAGATATTCTCCAGGAAAGCCGAGAAACATTGGCGGCGCTTCAAAACGAAAATGAAAATCACCCTGATCTGGCCGACCGCGCGTCTTCCGAAACCGACCGCGCCATCGAGCTTCGCGCCCGGGATCGTCAGAGAAAGTTGATCGCCAAGATAGACGCGGCGCTCGGGCGCCTCGATGACGGCACATACGGTTATTGCGAGGAGACGGGAGAGCCCATTTCGCTGAAGCGGCTCGACGCGCGGCCGATCGCGACTCTCTCGATCGAAGCGCAGGAACGCCATGAGAGGCGCGAGAAGGTCTATCGAGACGACTGACGCGTCCCGGCCTTTCTAACAAAGAAAAAAGAGGCGTCGCCGGTTTTGGCGACGCCTTTTCTTTTTATTCTTTCTCTGGCCGCCCCAGCAGGCGGGCCATCTCGGCCTCGAGCGATTCTAGCGGGTCGACCTCTGGCGTAGGCGGCGCCGGGGGCGAGGGGGGCTGCGGCGGTGGCGCAGCCGGCGGGGGCGCTGGCGGGCGAGCCGGACCGGGCGGCGGCGCTGGCGGGGGCGCCGGCGGCCGGGTCTGAACCGGCGGCGCAGGCGGCGTTGCAGCGGGCGGCGGGGCCTGTGGAGGCGCGGGCGGCGCGGCGACAGGCGGTTCAGGAGGCGTTGCGGCGGCGGGCGGCTTGGGAGCAGGCGGGGCCGCAGGCTTCGGCGCGGGCGAAAGCCCGGCTTCGGTCTTCGGCAGCGTCAGGCGCTGGCCGCGCGCGAAGAACGGCGGCGTCGCGGGCCGGGGCGGAATTGTGGGGCGCGGGGGCGCCGGCGGGGGAGCGGCGGGACGCGTCGGCGCGGGCGCGGCGGCCGGGGCGCTCGGCGGCGGCGGGGCGGCGGGCGCAGGCTCCGGCGCTTTCGGCGGGGCTGGCGCGAAGAGATCGGGCGGGAGGTTGAGCGGAACAGCGGCCGGCTGCTTGGGAGCGGGGACGGGCCCGGCCTCGGCCGGCGGGCCTGGCGGCCAGGCGGCGGGCGCAGCGCGGCCCTCAGCCGCAGCGCGGGCGGGGACAGTTTCGGCGCGCGCGATCGAGGCTTCGACGAGAAGGTCGTTGGGGCCGCCGATCAGCAGCAGGTGTTCGGTGTTGTCGCGACGCACAATGACAAGTTGACGCTCCCGATCCACGTCGAAAACATCGACGATATCGAGGCGTTGGGGTCCTGTCTTGCCGCCTTCCGGGCGTATCTTGCGCCCAAAGAGTAGACGAAAAATGTACAGGACCAAAAGCGCGGCGATGAGGAACGCCACGATCGCTCCGAGAACCGGGAGCAGCTGTGAGAATTTGTCTTGCATGAACCGCTGGTCTCTCTTCGAACGCGCTGAGCCTTGCCAAATTAACAGCTTTTCTGACAAGCGCCCCTAAAAGGTTAATCAATGGTTAACAGGTGGTAGCAATAGGCCGCGTCGCCAACGCGATATTGCCATCACGCGCGCAGCCAGCCATTCTTTCCTGTGATTCTTGCTGGCTTTCGCGGCGTTGTTGCGACGCGCGGCTTCATTAACCCTATTTTGGCATGCAGACCGAATCGTCCGGGGCTTAGCCCGCGGGCGCAATGGGCGGGGCGTACGGAATGACCGACAAAGCGGAGGCGTCTGCATTCGATCGAGCCGAGCGCCCGGGCAGCCCCGGGCTCGTGCTGGCGCTTGCTGTCGCGGTCTTCGCGGTGCTGGGCGTCTATTTTCTTGCACCCACGGCCATGGCTCCGCGCATCGTGATGAGCGCGCTCGCGCTTTTCGGCGTCGCAGGCGTCTTTTCGCTTTTCGCCTATGCTGTCGGCCTGATTCAATTTTCCTCCCGTCTTTCGCGCAATGACGTCACCAAGCTCATCGCGGATACGGCGACCGAGGGCCTCCTTGTCGCCAGGGGCGATCAAATCGTTTACGCCAACGAGGCTTATATGGCGCTCTGCGGCGCGCGCGACCCCTCGAGCCTACAACTTGTCGAGCGACTTTTTTCCGGCCCTCCCGAGGTCTCCGAGGCGATCTACCGGCTAGCGCAGGCGGCCCGCGCGGGACGAGCGCATGTCGAGGATCTGCGCCTCTCCCCGCCGCTCACAGGCGTCGGGGCAGTCGGCTGGTACCGCATCAAAGTGGTGCCGCTACCGCAAGCTGGCGAGCGCGCGACGCTATGGGGCGTCGCCGACGTCACGAGCGAGCGGCAGCGGCAGGAGGGGATTTTCCAGGAGCTTCAACACGCGATCGATTTCCTCGACCACGCTCCATCGGGTTTTTTCTCGGCCACGCCGGGCGGCGAGATCTCTTATATGAACAAGACCCTTGCGGGCTGGCTTGGCTATGATCTCGCCCAGGTGGGCTCGGGCGGCGCGACTCTGACCTCGATTGTCGCAAATAACGGCGCGGCGCTGCTTGCAGCTGTCTCAGGATCGCCTGGAGAGGTGAAAACCGAGCAGATCGACCTCGATCTGCGCTGCCGCAACGGTCGATCCTTGCCGGTGCGGCTTCTCCATCAAGTGGCCTTCGGACAGGACGGCGCCGCCGGCGCGTCGCGAACGCTTGTCCTCAATCGCGCCTCTGGCGAGAAGCCGGAGGAGGGACTGCGCGCGGCGGAAGTGCGTTTCGCCCGATTCTTCAATTCCACGCCTATGGCCATCGCCACGCTCGACGCGCAGGGCCGTCTGATCGACTCCAACGCCGCCTTTGCGAAGCTGCTGCCAAAGGCGGCGCAGGGCAAGGAAGGCTGGTCGCTGCTCGTGGGCCTGGCTGAGCGCGACGCCGAGATGCTGCGCAAGGCGATAGAGGAGGCGATCGAAGGCAAGAGCGACGTCAAGCCGGTCAACGTCTCTTTTGAGGATAAGGCCGGGCCGCGCTCCGTAAGGTTCTTCGCTTCGCCTGCCGAAGAGTCCGGTCAGAAAGGCGCCACCATTTATGCGCTCGACACCACCGAGCAGCGCAAGCTCCAGGAAGAGTTCGCCCAATCGCAGAAGATGAACGCCGTGGGCCAGCTCGCCGGCGGCATCGCGCATGACTTCAACAACATGCTGACGGCGATCATCGGCTATTCGGATCTTCTGCTATCGAGCCATCGGCCCACAGACCCGGCTTTCCGCGATATTCGCCAGATCAAGGAGACCGCGAACCGCGCGGCCGGCCTGACGCGGCAACTGCTCGCCTTCTCGCGCCGCCAGACGCTACGCCCACAGGTGCTCCAGCTCGGCGACGCCTTGTCCGAATTGCAGAACCTGCTGCGCCGCGTGGTCGGCGAGAAGAACGAACTCGATCTGCGCCAGGGACGCGACCTGTGGTTCGTGAAGGCGGACCTGACGCAGTTCGAGCAGGTGGTCATCAATCTTGTCGTCAACGCCCGCGACGCCATGCCGGAAACGGGCGGCCGCGTGCAGATTCGCAGCCGCAACGTCACCAAGGACGAATGCGCCGGCTTCAACGAGCCCCATCTCGTTCCGGCCGACTATGTGCTCGTCGAGGTCGAGGACAATGGCAGCGGCATTCCGCCGGATGTGATCGAGAAGATATTCGAGCCTTTCTTCACGACAAAGGAAGTCGGCAAGGGGACGGGGCTCGGGCTCTCGACGGTGTTCGGCATCGTCAAGCAATCGGGCGGCTTCATTTTCGCGCAGAGCGAAGTTGGCAAGGGCACGGTCTTCCTCATCTTCCTGCCGCGCTACATTCCCGATGCGAAGGAAGCGCCGAAGCCTGAAGCCGAGTCGCCGAAGGCCGCCGCCGATTATACGGGTCAGGGCGTCATCCTTCTCGTCGAGGACGAAGATGCCGTGCGCTCCATCGGCGCCCGTTCGCTCAAATCGCGCGGCTTCACCGTGCTCGAGGCCTCGACGGGCCTCGAAGCGCTCGAGGTCGTGGAAGAGGTGGGCGGCAAGGTCGATCTGATTGTCTCGGACGTCGTAATGCCCGAGATGGACGGCCCCGCCATGTTCGCCGAACTGCGCAAGCGCGGCGTCACGGCGAAAGTGATCTTCGTCTCCGGCTACGCCGAAGAGGCCTTCGCCAAGAATCTGCCGGAGGGCGACTTCGGCTTCCTGCCCAAGCCCTTCTCCATCAAGCAGCTCATCGAGACGGTGAAGTCGCATATGGCGGCGCAGGGGTGATGGGGCGCGACTTAACGGTGTATGGGGCGTGGGCTCATCCCTCCCCCTTGCGGGGAGGGATGAGCCCACGCCGTAAGGCGGGGTCGGGTGGGGCAACGCCCCCGCCACCGCCTTAGCGGGTCGAACCCCACCCGGCGGCCTTCGGCCGCCGACCTCCCCGTAAAGTGGAGGTAAGGTGGCTAACCCCCGCAGCATCCCCTCTTTTCCAACTGGCCCACCGGCGGCGTCGAGGACTCAGCTATTCTACTAGCTCATGCCGATCCTGAATCAGATTTGGCCGAGCCTGTCATCCTCATGAAAAAGCCAACCGAAGCCAGAGGCGTGTATGTCACGGCAAGTAATCGACCGCGTTGATCGTGCCGACGGGGCGGGGAGCATCGTGCTCTACGACTGGATGGCGGAGGAAATGAAGGATGGCTGCAACCTCATGCTGGTTGATTCAGAAGGCAACATCCTCTGGAAGGCTTCCCCGCCGACAACAGGTAAGCAGGACTGCTTTACCCGTATGCAGTGGGACGGCCAGACGCTCATCGCCCACACGTGGAGCTGCTACCGTGTCAGCGTCGATCCCCAAACCGGTGCCGTCGCCGTGCTGGCGTTCACGAAGTAGGCCGCTCCCCCGCCAAGCGGCTTTATGGGTTCACGACCTAAATAGAATGGATCGGCATGCGCCCTTCCCGAGGTCCGAACGATGCGGAACCGTCCCGAACCCAAGAACGTCGCCATCACGCCGCGCGGACTGCCTGGGATTCTGCAGCTGCCGCCGCAAGCTTCCGGGCTGATCATCTTTGCGCATGGCAGCGGCTCGTCGCGTTTGAGCCCGCGCAATGTCTTCGTCGCCGAAAAGCTGGTCGAGCGCGGTCTCGCCTGCCTGCTTTTCGACCTGCTCACGCCTCGGGAGGCTGCGGATCGACGCAATGTCTTCGACATTCCCCTGCTTGCGGGCCGCGTCGAGGAGGCGGTCAGCTGGGCGGCGAACGAAGAGCAATTGAGCAGCCTGCCGGTCGGTCTTTTCGGCGCGAGCACCGGAGCCGCCGCGGCCCTTGTCGCCGCCGCCGATGAGCCGGAAAGAGTCGCCGCGGTCGTTTCCCGCGGCGGGCGCCCCGATCTCGCAGGGGGAGCGCTGGCGCGGGTGCGGGCGCCGACCTTGCTATTGGTTGGTGGCTATGACGAGGACGTCCTCGACTTGAACCGTGAGGCGCTCGCACAAATGCAGTGCGAAGCGCGCCTCGATGTCGTGCCCGGCGCCACGCATCTTTTCGAGGAACCGGGCGCGCTGGAAGAGGTTGTGGCCAAGGCCGGCGACTGGTTTGTGGCGCAGTTGGCGCAGAACTCCAGTCATCCCGGCTAGAGCGCATTCCGCAAAAGTTGACAGACTTTTGCGACAAGAATGCGCTCAAGACCTTTGAACTTGCGCGATTTCTTGTCGCTCGCATGATTCCATGCGAGCGGTAAGCGCGCTAAAGCGCCGGCGCCACCACGCGCACGCGCCGCCTTACGCCGTCAGGGCCAACGACGTCGCGGTAGACCTCCGAGGCGCCGCTCGTGACGCTTCCCGCAGCCTCGCGCACGCCGTCGTCGGGCGATGGCGCCGGCGAAGTCGCTTTACTCTTTGCGCGCGGGTCGCCGGGCAGGATCGGACGCGACATCTGCTCCGCCTGTTCGGCCGTCACCATCTGATCCTTCTTGTTGCGCTCGGCGAGAATGCGCTCGGCTTCCGCCAGCGCCTCCGTCCAACCTTTGCCTTGAGGCTTGCAGCTGCAGGAGGCGTCGAAGGTCTTCTCGAATTTTCGGGCGTTCGGATGGTCGGCGTAGGGCTCGCCATCGATGGAGATGGCCGAGTCGAGCCCCTTCCATTGCGACTGTGTATAGAGCTTCGCCTCGGTTCCGGGACACATGGCCTTGCAGAGCGAATTGAGATCGTCGAGATCAGCGCCCCTGGCCGAATAGGTAATCGGGAAGAATCCCCCGTCGCAGCCGCGGACGCAAATGGCCACAGGGCCGCCGCGCGGACGCGCGTCCGACTCCAGTCCTTCTTCGTATCCGGGGTCGAGCATCTCGTCCCCTGGGCCGACCGGCACTTCACGCAGCCCCGTCGTGGGGTCGGGCGCGCGCACGCCGAAAAGCTCCTCGAAAAAGCTTTTGGGCGCCGGCTCTCTGGCGGAAATCACGCGCGGGTCTCGACAGCTCACCTCGTAGCGCGCCATCAGCGCCTGTCGCTGGCTGTCGTCGGCGGCTCCTTGCTCATAGGCGGCGATGGCGCCTTGCAAGGCGCCGAGCCTGGCGTTGAGCGAGCCGCATTGGTAGGGCGGCGGATCCCCGAAAAACAGAAAATTCTGGCGGTCGCACCCCATGGCGCGCCCCTTGGCGGCGAGTCGGCTATACTCCGCCCGTTGCTTGGCGGCGGCGGCGCGATAGCGGGCGGCCATGCCTTCCGCCCCGGCCTTGGTGATCTGTGCGCGCAGGTCCGCGCAATAGGCGCTTTCCGCGCGCGCGCTGCCTGTCATCGGGAGAAAGGCGCCGGCGCCGAGCGCCAGGGCAAGAATCATGCGGAAGGTTGTCGGCCCCAAGGTCGGCCTCATCAGGTGCTCCGGCTGCCGGCCTGGCGCTTGGAGGATCATCGCGCGCCGGGCTCGGAATCGCGGCGCAACCTCGACCATATTCGCGTTTTCGCGCCGCCGATCAATCTGGCCAAGGATTCTCCCCGCAAGTTGTCGGCAACAAGGCGATTTGCGCAGTCCGCGCCGCGGCATTTTGATGGCCTCGCCGTCGCCGGCCCTTCACAAGGGCGAAGTCCTCGCCCATATCCGCCGCGACGGCACTGGAGACCGGCTGATGAACACCTACAGATTTGCAGCGATATTCTCGATTGCTTTTGCGGCCGCGCTCAGTGCGAGCGCCTTGGCTCAGGAAGGACCGGACCTCGTCTTCCGCAAGTCGACGGACTTCAAACTGCTGACGCCCAACGACAAGCTCGCGACCTACGTCGTCGACGATCCGCTCATCGATGGCGTGGCCTGCACCTATACGGCGCATGAGAAGGGCGGCGTCGCCGGCATGTTCGGCGTGGCCGAGCAGACATCGGAGGTTTCTCTCGCCTGCAGCCAATATGGGCCGATCAAGCTGCGCGCCGGCAAGGAAAAGGAGAAATTCTCCCAGGGCGACCTCGTGATCAGCGAGCGGCGCTCGCTTTTCTTCAAGCAGATGCACATTGCGCGCGGCTGCGACGCCAAGCGCAACATGCTTGTCTACATGACCTATTCGGACAGGCTGATCGAAGGTTCGCCGGAAAATTCGACGGCGGCCGTGGCGATCCAGCCCTGGGGCGGCGGCGAAGCCTCCAAATGCGCCGACTGGCTGCGGTAGGGGGTTAATCCGAGCAGGAGACGATCGCCGCGCCGGGGGTCAGAGGCTGGCGCGGCGCATCCGGCGAGATGGAGGCGGTGACGTCCTCGGCGGGGCCGAAGGCCTTCGCGACGCCATGACCGTGCGACTCGCACCAGGCGTCGGCCACGATCTTGCCGCAACCGGATTTCTGGGTCAGGCACTCCAGCACGCCATAGCCGTCGTGGTCGGCAATGACATAGGTGGCGTTGGCCGCTTGTGCGCTGCCGTAATAGGCGGCCGAAAAGAGAAGCCCAGCGACAAGCGGCGCGGCGAGGCGCGGCCAGAGAGACTTTTCGTGTTTCGAAGAGAGGATGAACATGCCGGCGCCCGTTCCGAGGCCGCCAAATCAGCGAGGCGGCGTCGAAGGAAGCTAGCGAAGCGCGGTTAAGCATGCCTTAACTTGCCACAGTTTCGCCTCGCATGCGGCGGGACAACGGCGCGCTTGACGCCACGGCGTCTTCGGGCGCATGGTCGCGGCCCATGACGCTCGACAAGCCGCTCGAAACGCCGCTCGCTCGCCGAATTTGCGGCCGGATCATTATCAGCTAGCCATCCCGCTGGCCGGAGCCGTCACGTCCCTTAAACGACATGAAACGCGCCGGCCATGCTGGCAACGAGGTTTTCATGCCGACGCCCGCGCTCAAAATTTACAACATGCTGACGCGAACGAAGGAGGAGTTTCGCCCCATCGATCCCGCCAATGTGCGCATGTATGTGTGCGGACCGACGGTCTATGACTATGCTCATATCGGCAACGCAAGGCCGCTCATCGTCTTCGACGTGCTCTACCGCCTGCTGCGGCGTCTCTACGGCGAGAGCCATGTCAAATATGTCCGCAACATCACCGACGTCGACGACAAGATCAACGCCCGCGCCGCCGAGCGCGGCGTCACCATCCGCGAGCTGACGGAAGAGACCAACAAGGTTTTTCAGGAAGACGTGCGGGCCCTGGGCTGCCTGGAACCAGACGTGCAGCCCCGCGCGACGGAACATATCGCCCAGATGATTGCGATCATCGAGAAGCTCATCGCGTCGGGCCACGCCTATGCGGCGGACGGACATGTGCTCTTCGACGTGCCGTCGATGCCGAGCTATGGGCGGTTGTCCAGGCGCTCGCTCGATGAAATGCTCGCCGGCGCGCGCGTGGATGTGGCGCCGTACAAGCGCGGCGACATGGACTTCGTGCTGTGGAAGCCCTCAAAGGAGGGCGAGCCCGGTTGGGAGAGCCCATGGGGCAGAGGGCGCCCGGGCTGGCATATCGAATGTTCGGCGATGTCCTGGAAGCATCTCGGCGAGACATTCGATATCCACGGCGGCGGCATCGACCTCGTCTTTCCACATCACGAGAACGAGATCGCGCAGTCATGCTGCGCGTTCGAGCGCGACGTGATGGCGAATTACTGGATGCATAACGGGTTTCTTCAGGTCGAGGGCGAGAAGATGTCCAAGAGCCTGGGGAATTTCGTGACGATCCACGAGCTGCTGACGGGGTGGCACGGCTTTAGATGGCCCGGCGCTGTAATCCGCTTTGCCATGTTGCAGACGCATTACCGTCAGCCAATTGACTGGACCTTGAAGCGTCTCGAGGAATGCGCAAGTCGACTTTCCGAAGTTCGCCAACGCACTCAGGGTTCGCCGCAGGGAGACGTTTCTCCGGTTTTAATTGAAGCGTTAACTGAGGATCTCAATACGCCCGAGGCGGTCACGGAGATCAATCGCCTTTTTGACGAGCTTCGACGCGACCCCGCAAACCCATCCAAAGCCGGCGACCTGAGGGCAAGCTGCGCGTTTTTGGGGATAAATATCGATGAAGTTGATCCGAGGAAAATGCCAGTTGCAGGGTTTGACGAGCCTTTGATTGATAGTCTCATCTCCGCCCGCCTCGCCGCCCGCGCCGCCAAGAACTGGGCTGAGTCCGACCGCATCCGCGACGAGCTCGCGGCGATGGGCGTTGCGCTCAAGGACAATAAGGACGGCACGACGACCTGGGAGGTGAAGCGGTGAGCGGACTTTCCCCCACCCGTCGCTCTTCGCGCGCCACCCTCCCCGCGAGGGGGAGGGATTGGAGCCCGAGGGTTTGCGCTCTTTCTGAAGCGCTGTGGATTCACGGCGCCGATGCAGTCCCATCCCTCCCCTTTACGGGGAGCGCAGCCCGCGCAGCGGGCCGGGTGGGGTCCGACTGGCGCATTCTCCCTCCCACCGAAACCCCAAAGCAATTCCTGCCGGGTAGCGTGATCCACGGCGCGGCCGCCGCAACGCCCGCGCGCGACAACAGGAGCAAAGCCATGTCCAACGACGACTGGAAAGAGACGCTGCCCTTCAAGCGCCATTGGGCCGTGTATCTTTTGTTCAAAATTCTCGTTCTCGGCGGCGCGGCCTTCGTCGCGTGGCAGATCCTGCACAGCTTCGAGATCGTGTGATGGCCAAGCAGGGGGCCTCGCCCGGTCTTCGGCCTTATCTTCCCAAAGACGCGGCGACGCTCGCCGCGCTCTTTCGCGAGAGCATAGAGGCGCTCGCGGCCGAGGATTACGACCCGGACCAGCGCGAGGCCTGGGCCTCGGCGGCGGACGACGAAGCCGCCTTTGCTTCGCGTCTCTCCGGCACCCTCACCATTGTCGCGCTCGTTTCCGGGGAGATCGCGGGGTTCGCTTCGCTCAAGGACAACAATCTCCTTGACATGCTTTACGTCCACCCTGAATTCGCCGGGCAGGGCGTCGGGAGCGCGCTCGCCGACGCCATTGAGAAGCTCGCCGGCGCACGCGGGACCAAGACGCTTACTGTCGAAGCCTCCGATGTCGCGCGCGATTTCTTCGCCGCCCGCGGCTATGTCGCGCAAAGCCGCAATACGGTAACGATCGCGGGCGAATGGCTCGGCAATACGACCATGACCAAAGAACTGGCGGGCCCGCCGGCCGCCTCGGGACCGCATTGATGATCAAGGAACGCGTGACGCTCTACGACACGACGCTGCGCGATGGCGCGCAGACGACCGGGGTCGATTTCTCGCTCGACGACAAGCGGCAGATCGCCGCCATGCTCGACGAGCTCGGGATCGACTATGTCGAGGGCGGCTATCCGGGCGCCAATCCGCTGGACACGGAATTCTTCGCCGCGCGGCCCAGGATGCGCGCGCGTTTTTCGGCCTTCGGCATGACGCGCCGGCAGGGGCGGTCGGTGGAGAACGATCCGGGCGTCGCGGCGCTTCTCGACAGTGCGGCCGACGCCGTGACCTTCGTCGCCAAGAGCTGGGACTATCAGGTCAAGGTCGCCTTACGCTCCACGGAAGAGGACAATCTCTCAGGCATTACGCAATCCGTAAAAGCGGCTGTCGCGAAGGAGAAGGAGGCCGCCGTCGATTGCGAGCATTTCTTCGACGGCTACAAGGGCAATCCGCAATATGCGCTCGCCTGTGCGAATGCCGCCTATGAGGCCGGGGCGCGCTGGGTGGTGCTCTGCGACACCAATGGCGGGACGCTGCCGCATGAGGTCGAGCGCATCGTCTCGGCGGTCACAAATGTTATCCCCGGCGCTCATATCGGCGTGCATTGCCACGACGACACGGGGCAGGCGGTGGCGAATTCCCTGGCCGCCCTGCGCGCGGGCGCGCGGCAGATTCAGGGCACGCTCAACGGGCTTGGAGAGCGCTGCGGCAACGCCAATCTCACGACCATCATCCCCACGCTGCTTTTGAAAGAGGAGTTTGCTTCACGTTTCGAGACCGGCGTCACGCGTGAAAAGCTCACGCATCTCACGCGGATCAGCCACGCGCTCGACGAGCTTCTCAATCGCGCGCCCAATCGCCACGCGCCCTATGTCGGCGCCAGCGCCTTTGCGACGAAAGCCGGCATTCATGCTTCCGCCGTGCTGACCGACCCGCGCACCTATGAGCATGTGGCGCCCGAAACGGTCGGCAACCAGCGCCGCGTTCTGGTCTCGGATCAGGCGGGGCGCTCCAATATCCTTTCCGAGCTGACGCGCCTCGGCATCAGGCTCGACAAGGACGATCCGCGCCTTGCGCGCCTCCTCGACGAGGTGAAGGAGAAGGAGGCGGACGGTTACGCCTATGAGGGCGCCGACGCTTCTTTCTTTCTGCTCGCGAAGCGCGTGCTCGGCGAAGCGCCGCATTTTTTCGACATCGAGCGCTACAGCGTCGCCGTGGATCGCCGCTTCGCGCGGAACGGCTTCGAGGACAGGGGCGCCGAGGCCATCGTCAAGATCAACGTGCACGGCCAGACGCGCATCTCGGCGGCCGAAGGCAATGGCCCTGTCAATGCGCTCGACCTCGCGCTGCGCAAGGATCTCGGCGCCTATCAAAAGTTCATCGACGATGTGCGCCTCGTCGATTATCGCGTGCGGGTGTTCCAGGGCGGCACCGACGCCGTGACGCGCGTGCTGGTCGAATGCGCCGACGGGGTGGGAAATCGCTGGTCGACCGTGGGCGTCTCGGCCAACGTCATCGACGCGTCTTTCGAGGCCCTCGTCGATGCGATCAACTACAAGCTGCTGGCGTCAGGGGCTCAGTGACGGAGCTATTGGGGCCGGCATTCAGCATGGCAATAGGGTGAATCCGAGTTTTCCTCTCCTTCATCCTGAGGAGGCCTCTAAGAGGCCGTCTCAGGATGAAGGAGAGGAAAACTTTTCGCAAGCGGGCTTCCTCGTCCTTCGAGACGCCGCCTGCGGCGGCTCCTCAGGATGAGGAAGCCCTTCACCCGATTGCCCTGCGCCATTCGACCTTCGGGATTGCCCGGCAGGCCGCTTGCCGTTAATCCGAGCGTCAAACCATCGCCTCTCAGAAACGAGCCGCCCTTGACCACCCCCTTGACCCGCGACCCCGTCTCGCGGCGACGCACCTTCGCGATCATCTCGCACCCGGACGCCGGCAAGACCACGCTCACCGAAAAGCTCCTGCTCTTCGGCGGCGCGATCCAGCTTGCCGGCGCGGTGAAGGCGAAGCGCAACGCCCAGCAGACGCGCTCCGACTGGATGAGCATCGAGCGCGAGCGCGGCATCTCGGTCGTCACCTCGGTGATGACCTTCGAATATGCCGATTGCGTCTTCAACCTGCTCGACACGCCGGGCCACGAGGACTTCTCGGAGGACACCTATCGCACGCTCTCCGCCGTCGACGCGGCGGTCATGGTCATCGACGCGGCCAAGGGCATCGAAGCGCGCACGCGCAAGCTTTTTGAAGTCTGCCGCCTGCGCGACATTCCGATCGTCACATTCGTGAACAAACTCGACCGCGAGGGCCGCGATCCCTTCGAGCTGCTCGACGAGATCGAGAAGACGCTGGCGCTCGACACGACACCGATCACCTGGCCGATCGGCGGCGGCAAGAGTTTCGCGGGCACTTATCGTTTCGTGACCAAAACTGTCCGCCAGATCGACAAGGACGCGGACCTCCTGCAGACGAGCGGCCTCGACGATCCGATCTTCGATGCGCTCCTTCCCAACGCCGCGGGAGCCTGGCGCGAGGAGGCGATGCTTGCGGAGGAGGGCAGCAAGCCCTTCGATCTCGCGGCCTTTCGCGAAGGCCATCTCACGCCCGTGTTCTTCGGCAGCGCGCTACGCAATTTCGGGGTGCGCGATCTCATCGACGCCATGGCTGAATATGCGCCGAGCCCGCGCGCGCAGGAGGCCGACAAACGCCTGGTCGAGCCCAGCGAGCCGAAGATGACCGGCTTCGTCTTCAAAATTCAGGCGAATATGGATCCCAACCACCGCGACCGCATCGCCTTCATGCGCGTGTGCTCCGGTAAGCTCACGCGCGGCATGAAGGCGAAGCTTATCCGCACGGGGAAAAACATTCCGGTCAACGCGCCGCAATTCTTCTTCGCGCGCGACCGCTCTATTGCAGATGAAGCCTACGCGGGCGACGTGGTAGGCCTGCCAAACCACGGGCAGTTGCGCATCGGCGACACGCTGACCGAAGGCGAGGACATCGTTTTTCGCGGTGTGCCGAGCTTCGCGCCGGAAATTCTTCGCCGCATTCTCATCTCGGACGCGATGAAGGCGAAGAAGCTGCGCGAGGCCTTGCAGCAATTGGCGGAGGAGGGCGTCGTGCAGGTCTTCACACCGCATGATGGCTCCGGCTCCATCGTGGGCGTCGTCGGCGCGCTGCAGCTCGACGTGCTGGCGACGCGGCTCGAGGCCGAATATGGCTTGCAGACGCGCTACGAAACCTCGCGCTTCACCATCTGCCGCTGGATCACATCGGACGAGCCAGCGAAGTTGAAGAGCTTCATCGACTCCAACCGCTCCAGCATCGCCGACGATCTCGACGGCGCGCCCGTCTTCATGAGCACCTCCGCCTTTCAGCTCAACTACGACGCGGAGCGCAATGAGGCGATTAAATTCTCGGATGTTAAGGACTATCAGAAGAGCGCGGCGTGAGCGAAGAGGCGCCCCTCGTGCTTCGAGACGCCGCCTGCGGCGGCTCCTCAGCATGAGGGGCTTCTGCAATCTGCGTCAAACACTTAGGTCTCATCCTGAGGAGCTCGCGTCTCGAAGGACGAGGCCGCCTCTGGCCTTTGTCAGCGAACTGCACGAGCCTCCGGCTCGCTAGATATTATGTGAGCGGGAAGGCTTGCGGTGGGAATGGCAAGCCCCGATGCGAGCGGGCTACCCCATCTCCCCCGAACGCTCTTCGCGGGCGATCTTGTCGAGCACGGCGTTCACCATTCCCGACTCCGTCGGCCCGAAAAACGCGCCAGCGACGTCGACATATTCTTTTATGACGGCGCGGGCCGGCACGTCCTTGCGCGAGCGTAGCTCGTAAGCCCCCGCGCGAAGCGCTGCGCGCATCACCGCTTCGACCCGGGCGAGCGGCCAGCCGCCAGAGAGCACGCGGTCGATCTGCCGGTCGATCGCCACCTGATCGGTGAGCACGCCCTGCAACACGTCGCGGAAGAAGGTGAGCTCCGCCGGCTTATACTGCACGCCCTCGATCTCCCGGCCGATCCAATGCGACTCGAATTCGGCGTAGATCTCGTTGAGGCCCTTGGCGGCGACGTCCATCTGGTACAGCGCCTGCACGATGGCGAGGCGCGCGGCTGAGCGCTGGTCGAGGCTCATGCGAGACTCCGCTTCAGGCGGATCAGCGACAGCGCCGCGAGCGCCGCGTCGGCGCCCTTGTCCCCTTGCTTGGGATCGGCGCGCACGATCGCCTGTTCGTCATTTTCCACAGTGAGAATTCCATTTCCAAGTGGGAGGCGGCGCGCGACCGAAAGATCGGTCAGGGCGCGCGAGCTTTCGTTGGCGACGATCTCGAAGTGATAGGTCTCGCCGCGAATGACGCAGCCAAGGGCGACGAGCCCCTCAAAGGGCGCCCCCGCGCGCTCCGCCGCCTCGAGCGCGATGGCGGCGGCGCAAGCGATCTCCAGCGCGCCGGGCACGTCGATCACCGTCGCGCTTGCGCCAAGACGTTCGATAGCCGCCAGAGCGCCCGCACGCAAGAGGCCGACAATGCCGGCGTTGAACCTTGCCGCGACGACGAGAATGCGCGCGCCGGGCACGGGCGCAGCGTCTGTGTCGTCGGGTGCAAAACCTGCCATTTTCAGACTCCGAAAGGCCCCTCCCTGAAGAGGGAACGCTCGCGACGAAGGTGAGCTGCGCCTTTCATGAAGGCCGCAATCTAACTCCCTCTCCCGCCATAGCCCGTCGAAAGACGGGCGTCTTTTCAGACGCCCTTTGGCGGAGGAGGGTTGGGGGCCAGCCTGTGTTTTTTTTGATTTCGAGCCGCGTTTTATGTCACAGGGGCGGGGCGTTGTCAGCCTTTATCGCTTCTATTTGCCGCTCAAGCGCGCAGCGTAGCGCGCCATCAAGTCCACCTCGATGTTCAGCGCGTCCCCTGCCGCACGCGCGCCAAAGGTGGTCACCGCGAGCGTGTGCGGAATGAGCAGAACGGAAAAGCGGTCGCCTTCGACCTCGTTCACCGTGAGCGACACGCCATCGAGCGCAACCGAACCTTTCTGCGCGACGAAGCGCGACAGCGCGGCCGGCGCCTCGATCCAGAAGCGACCCATGCTCGTTTCTTCCAACGGGCGTCCGTCGGGCGCCCTGTCGCAAAGATCATCGCGCGACAGGATGCGCGCCACGCCGTCGACATGGCCGGTGACGATATGCCCGCCGAGCTCGTCGCCGATCTTGAGCGCGCGTTCGAGATTGACGCGCGTCCCCGGCCGCCAGCTTGCGACCGTCGTCTTCGCCAAAGTCTCGGCGGCGGCGTCGACATCGAAGACCGTCCGCCCGCTTTCCCGCGCCACGGCCACGACGGTCAGGCAGACGCCTGCGTTGGCGATGGAGGCGCCCAGCGCAATCGAGTCGGCCTCATAGGAGCAGGCGATGCGCAGGCGTCTGAGTTCGCCGCGCGGCTCGACCGAGACGACTTCGCCGATGTCCGTGACGATGCCGGTAAACATCAGTCCATCCTCGTGTAGCGCGCCATCTGATCGGCGCCGAGCATCCGGCTTTCGATCAGGCGATACCGCGTTTCCAGCGCCGCCCGCGCGGCGGGGGTGAGCGCCGGCCGGCCCGGGCGCCCAAGCGGCTTGAAGCCCGTGTGAAGGATAAACTCGTCGGCCAGCCCCGCCGAAAGCAGGCTCTCGGCCACAAGGGGCCCGCCTTCGCTGAAGACGCGCGTGATCCCGCGATCGGCGAGGAGGCGCAAGGCCGCGAGCAGGTCGAGACGGCAGTCGATCGTCGGAACCCGCGCGACATCCGCGCCCGTCGCCTCGACAAAGGCGCGCGCGGCGTCCTCGCTCACATCGTCCCCGGCGATCACCAGCAGCGGCGTCTCGCGGGCCGTTGCGGCGAGGCGCGAGCGCGGCGAGAGGATCAGCTTGCGGTCGAGCACGACGCGCAGACGTTTGGCGCCGTCGATTCCCGGCAGGCGCACCGTCATCAGCGGGTCGTCCTCGCGCGCCGTGCCCGATCCGACCATGATCGCGTCGTGGAGCGAGCGCTGCACATGGGTGTAGGCATCGGCGATCGGCCCGGTGATATGCAGGCGCGGATCATGCGCGGCGCCGGCGGCGTAGCCATCCGCCGTCTGCGCGAGCTTCAGCGTCACCATCGGCCGATGCTTGGTGACGCGCAAAATGTGGCCGAGATGATCGCAGCGCGCGGCGGCCGCCTCCGGGCCGACCGCCACCTCGATCCCCGCCTCGCGCAGCTTGGCAAAGCCTCTGCCGGCTACTCGGGAATCGGGGTCTTCGATCGCCGCAACCACCCGCGCAACGCCCGCAGCGATAATCGCATTGACGCAGGGCGGCGTGCGCCCGTCATGCGAGCAGGGTTCGAGCGTGACGTAGAGCGTCGCCCCGCGCGCCGCTTCTCCGGCCGCGGCGAGCGCGACCGTTTCGGCGTGCGGGCGCCCGCCCTCCGCCGTAAAGCCTCGCGCAATCGTCACGCCGTCCTTCACGACCAGAGCGCCGACGGCTGGATTGGGCGCCGTGCGGCCCATGGTGCGGCGCCCGAGCGACAGCGCCGCGGCCATATAGGCGCCGTCGGTTGCGGCGGGAGGGATTTTTTCGTGGAGGCTCATTCGTCTTCGGCGGCGTCGGCGGTTTCGGCGCCGCTTTCCAATTCGTCGATCAGCGCGTTGAAGTCGCGCGCCTCGCGGAAGTCGCGATAAACGGAGGCGAAGCGCACATAGGCGACGGCGTCGAGCGAACGCAAGCCCTCGATGATGAGCTCGCCGATGCGCCGGCTCTCGATTTCGGCTTCGCCAAGGCTCTCCAGCTGGCGAACGACGCCGGAGATCATCCGCTCAACCTGCTCGGGCTCCACGGGGCGCTTGCGCAGCGCGATCTCGACGGAGCGGGTGAGCTTGTCGCGGTCGAAAGGCGCGCGCTTGCCGGATTTCTTGATGACGATGATCTCGCGCAGCTGCACGCGCTCGAAGGTCGTGAAGCGCCCGCCGCAGGTCGGGCAGACCCGCCGGCGGCGGATGCAGGCGGAATCCTCGGTCGGGCGCGAGTCCTTCACCTGCGTATCGAAGGAGCCGCAATAGGGACAGCGCATCTCATGCCCTCGACAAGGCCCGGTCCCCGCCCTCCCCCTGAAGGGGAGGGCGTAAGCGTCGTTTCTCGATCAGGGATAGATCGGGAACTTGGCGGTCAGCGCGTGAACCTTTTCCTTCACCGCCGCTTCCGTCGTCGCATTGCCCTCATCGCCCTTCGACGCCAGGCCGTCCAGAACCTCGACGATCAGGCCGCCGACTTCCTTGAACTCCGCCGCGCCGAAGCCGCGCGAGGTCGCCGCCGGCGAGCCGAGACGGATGCCCGAGGTGACGAAGGGCTTCTCCGGGTCGAAGGGGATGCCGTTCTTGTTGCAGGTGATATGCGCGCGGCCGAGCGCGGCTTCCGCCGCCTTGCCGGTGATCTTCTTCGGGCGCAGGTCCACGAGCATCAGATGGTTGTCGGTGCCGCCCGAGACAATGGCGAGGCCGGTGTCGACGAGCGTCTTGGCCAGAATCTGGGCGTTGTCCTTCACCTGCTGCTGATAGGCCTTGAACTCCGGCTTCAGCGCCTCGCCGAAAGCCGCCGCCTTGCCGGCGATGACATGCATCAGCGGGCCGCCCTGCAGGCCGGGGAACACGGCCGAGTTGATCTTCTTGGCGATGTCTTCGTCGTTCGTCAGCACCATGCCGCCGCGCGGGCCGCGCAGCGTCTTATGCGTCGTGGTGGTGACGACATGGGCGTGCGGGAAGGGCGAGGGATGCAGGCCCGCGGCGACGAGGCCGGCGAAATGCGCCATGTCGACCATGAAATAGGCGCCGACCTCGTCCGCGATCTTGCGGAAGGCCTCGAAGTCCCAGATGCGCGAATAGCCCGAGCCGCCGGCGATGATGAGCTTCGGCTTATGCTCGCGGGCGAGCGCGGCGACCTGCTCCATATCGATGCGCTGGTCGTCCTTGCGGACCGTGTAGGGGACCGGCTTGAACCACTTGCCCGAGAGGTTCACGGGCGAGCCGTGGGTCAGATGGCCGCCGGCCGCGAGGTCGAGGCCCATGAAGACGTCGCCCGGCTGCGCCAGAGCGAGGAAGACCGATTGGTTGGCCTGCGAGCCGGAGTTCGGCTGGACGTTGGCGAAGCCGCAGCCGAACAGCTGCTTGGCGCGGTCGATCGCGAGGTTTTCCGCGATGTCGACAAACTGGCAGCCGCCGTAATAGCGCTTGCCCGGATAGCCCTCGGCGTATTTGTTGGTGAGAACCGAGCCCTGGGCCTCCATCACCGCCTTGGAGACGATGTTCTCCGACGCGATGAGCTCGATCTCGTGGCGCTGGCGACCGAGCTCGAGCTCGATCGCCTTTGCGAGCTCCGGATCGGACTGCGCAAGGGAGGTGGTGAAGAAACCGGACTGGCTCATGGAATTTCCTCTAGCCTAAGGGCGCGAAAGATAAGCGAAAAAGGCGGCTTGCCCGACGCTCGCGGCGAAGCCGGCTCTCCATGTCGCGCGTAGTTGAGGCGTTCGCCTTATCACGGCCGGGGCGGGACGGGAAGAGCGGCGCGCGCAGGACAATCAGGCTAAGGGCTTCCTCATTCCAAGGAGCCGCCGCCGGCGGGTCTCGAAGGGCGAGGGAGTCTGCCTGCGAGTTTGGGATGAGCGAATCCCTCGGGCCCGGGCTTCGAACACGCGCTGCACTTTCGCAACGGCCTTGCTTGCGAGAATGGCTTTCGTCAAACTCCCTCTCCGCCGCCAGCGCCCATTTTTATGGAATTGAAGATGACCTTTTCGATTTGGTTAGCCTTCGTCGCCGCGTCTTTCGTGATGGGGTTAATTCCGGGGCCCGGCGTGACCGCAATTGTCGGCTACGCGCTCGGCTCGGGCCGCAAGACAGCGCTGGCCTCCGTCGCCGGCATGACGGTTGGCAACGCAATTGCGATGACGCTCTCACTTGCCGGCGTCGGCGCGCTGCTCACCGCTTCGGCGCTCGCCTTCTCCGCGCTCAAATGGGCTGGGGCGCTCTATTTGATTGGGCTCGGCCTTTATACAATCGCCAAGAGCGACCAACTTTCCCCGACGCCCCAAAACACGAACGCTATCAGTCCCTACGGCGTTTCTCGGCAACGTCGCCGTTGGAGTGTTCCATCCAAAGACTATCGTTTTCTACGTGTCGTTTGTCCCACAGTTCATCAGCTCAGACGGCAGTTATCCTTTGCAAGCGGGACTTTTGACGGCGACCTTCTGCCTGATTGTCGCAGCAACAGACTCTGCCTACGCACTCGCTGCCTCCAGCGTGAGTTCTCTGCTGACGCGCGCCAAAGTCGCCATTTGGTCCAAACGCGCCAGCGGCAGCATCCTCGTCTGTGCCGGTGTTGCAACGGCGACGACGCAGTCGTGATGCAGCAGCCCTTGCCGGTTGGCGCCTGTTTCCTCAAAACCCGAGCGGAATCGGCGCTGCGAACTTTTGATTTTTGCAAGGCCGGTAAAGCCCGACGGGCCTCGCTTGAGGTGAGGAGAAGATGCGCCATTTTCCCACATTGCCTACCGGAGCCTCCGGGATTAGCTCAAGTCGGTTGCAATGGTAGCGCTATGGTAGGTGCAACTCGAATTTGGAGACGTAATCATGAAAATTTCTGCACGCAACGTCCTCGCAGGCACGGTCAAAGAGGTCAAAAAAGGGGCGACTACGTCGCATGTGCTGATCGACGTAAACGGCACGATCATTACAGCCTCCATCACCAACGAGTCGGTCGATGAGCTCGGACTAAAGGCGGGTATGAAGGCAAAAGCGATTATCAAATCTTCGGAGGTGATGGTCGGGGTAGATTGATCGCGGAACGTCGCTGAAAAAAGAAAGGCGAGCACCCGGCTTCTCTGGGCGCTCCCAAATCTCCGCGCGTCGTCAGGGCCGAGAGGCCCGATAAGGAACGCGACAAAGCCCGGCTCTGGCGGGCTTCTTTTTTCTCCGACGCGTCTCGCAAAAAGCGGGGATCGCGGCAATCCGCCTTGCGAGCGACTGAAACACTTAAGCGACCGCTTGACTTTTATGGCGTCGCGCAGATACTTAAGCGCATGGTTGACCATTCGGCTGAATTGGACAGGGCATTCCACGCGCTTGCGGATGCGACGCAGCGGGGAATTCTTGAGCGCCTATCGCGTGGACCGGCGTCTGTCAGCGAACTCGCGAAGCCCTACGCGTCGTCGCTCGCGGCAATCCAACAACATGTCCAAGTTCTCGAAGCGAGCGGCTTAATTGTCACAGAAAAGCGGGGCCGCACCCGCGAATGCCGCATCTCCGGCGACGCCATCGCGCGCGTCGAAGGTTGGCTAAGCGAACGCCGTCAAACGTGGGAATGCCGATTCGACCAACTCGAAAGATTGCTTGGAAGCGAAGAAGCGAGCTCTGCAAACAACAAAGGTGAAAAATGACTACCACTCCGTTTTTTCATGGCGCGTTTTCGATAAAGCGACTTTGGGCAGCGTCTCCCGAACGCATTTTCACGGCATGGTCTGACCCTGCTTTGAAAACGCAATGGTTTCGTGGCCCGCCAGAACGATGGACCGAATTGCGTCGTTCGATGGATTTCCGAGTGGGGGGCCTGGAAGTGGCGGAAGGCCGCTTCGATAACGGGATTACGACGCTTTTCGAGGCGCGCTATCACGTCATCGAGCCGGACTGCCGCCTTATCTACGCCTATGACCTCCACCTTTCCGGCGAAATTCACTCCGTCACTTTGTCCAGCCTCGAACTGCAACCGGATGGCGGCAAGACACGCGTGACCTACACAGAGCAAATCGTCTTTATGGATGGGAAGGATGGCGTCGAGATGCGGCGCGGCGGTACCGAATGGCATTTCGAAACGATAGAGACGTTGCTTGCATAGGGGGAAGGCTGATGCGAATTCGCCACGGTCGTTAACGGCGGAGCCGGTACGAGCGAAGGTCCACCTCGCGCCAACGCCCTGTTTCACGACAATATGCGCGAAGCCAGCGCCGCGTAGAAGGCCACAAGATTTATCCCCACCCCCCAAAACTCCCCTATACGCGCCCCGCCTCGCCAACTTGCAGGGGCGTCGCCTGGGTCGGGCGGCGCCGGCGGGGTCCCTGTATGCCCTCGCGCCTGAAACGGCGGCGAGGAATTTGGCGCTGGGGGGCTTTACGGAGGCATTCGTGGAGCCCCATCGCCCCCCACCCCTGCCCCTCCCTGCCACTTCGTGGGGGGAGGAAGGGTCGCGGAGAGGTTCGGAATCGACGATAAGCAAACTCGGCAAACTCGGGCGCGAGCCACTTTCCCTCCCCCTTGCGGGGAGGGATCAAGGGTGGGGGGCGACGCAGTGATGTGAATGATCGACGGGAGCTGCTTGCGCGCAATCTCTGGCGCCAAGCCATCCGCCCGCGCCTTCTCGCCCCGCGTCTACCCATTGCCGCGAAGGTTGATTAAATAGCGCTGATCGCCAGCTGCGGCGCGAGCGGAGTCAACCGATGAAGTGGGAAGATCTACAGACGTCCGAGAACATCGAGGACCGCCGCGGCGAAGAGGGCGGGGGCTTCGGCGGCCCGAGCTTCGGGGGCGGCGGCCTCGGCCTCGGCACGATCGTCGTTCTCGGCCTTATCGGCTGGGCGCTCGGCATAAATCCGGCCCTGCTCATCGGCGGCGCCGAGATGTTCAGCAAGATGCATTCTCCTGGCCAGGTCGCGCAGCAAGAGGAGCGTCAGCGCCCGACTTCCAGGCCGACCGACCAGATGGGGCTTTTCGTCTCCAAGATTCTCGGCTCCAACGAAGACGTGTGGTCGGCGGTCCTGCCCGAGCAGAAGGGCGTCTCCTTCAAGGCGCCGCGTCTCGTGCTCTTCGACGGCGAGACGACGTCGCGCTGCGGCGCCGCGCAATCCGCCATGGGGCCGTTCTACTGCCCCATCGACCAGCGCATCTATCTGGACACCTCCTTCTTCCGCGACATGAAGCGGCGTTACGGCGGCGGCGGCGATTTCGCTTACGCTTACGTCATCTCGCATGAGATGGGACATCACATCGAGAACCTGATCGGCATCCTGCCCAAGGTGCAGCGCGCCCAGGCCCGCGCGGGGAGCCGCGCCGAGGCCAATTCGCTTTCCGTCCGCGTTGAGCTGATGGCCGATTGCCTGGCCGGGGTTTGGGCGCACAATGGCGAGGCCCGCAGCCACTTTCTGGAAGAAGGCGACGTAGAGAAAGCGGTCGCCTCGGCGCAGGCGATCGGCGACGACCGCCTGCAAAAGGCGTCGCGCGGCTATGTGGTGCCTGACAGCTTCACCCACGGCTCCTCGGCGCAGCGCACCGAATGGCTGCTGCGCGGCTTCAAGAGCGGCCGGATCGACGATTGCAACACCTTCAACAGGTGATCAGAAGGCGCAGCGGGCGGCGCTCGCGAGCTCGAAGCAGCGCAGCCGCTTGGCGAGATGCTTAAAATCGGCGCTCGCCGCGCTGCGCATGGCGCTCTTCCTGGCGATGATCCCGACCGGAGGCGCCAGTCTCGGGGCGAGCCGCGTGAGCAAGGACGAAGGCGCGGCGCGCAGCACATAGGCGCGCTCGCCTGCGCCATAGGCGAGCGCATCGTTGACTTCGTCGATGAAGCCGCGCTCGACGGCATAGCCGGCATTCAGCGCCAAAACCCCCTCGCGCCGCGCGACAGAGAGCGCTTGCGCGAGCCCCTCCGTGGTCGTCTCGGCCTCGACCAGCGCGCAGCCCGCTTCATCGGCGACTCTATCGAGCCCGCCGCCGGGCGCGCCGGCGACAACCGCGTCGGCGACGAGCCCTTGCACGCAGGCGTCCACCAGCGAGGCGAGGCTGCGAGCGACGGCGTCGCGGCGGAGCGGCTGGGCGGGCGCATCATAGGCGAGGAGAATGGCTGTCAACATGAGTTGATCCATAGCCCAAAGAAACCTGCGACGGAATGCGGCGCGAAATAAACGCTTTTCCGCGCTATTCCGCGAGCGCCGGCCATTGCGCTGGCCCCCGCCATCCGCCACCATCCCATTATGCCGATGAGTCCCTTTCCGCTCGAACTTCTCACGACCGAACAAATGGCCCGCGCCGACCGCATGACGATCGAGAGCGGCGTGCCGAGCATGGAGCTGATGGAAAGCGCGGCGGTGGCGATTGCGCGCGTCGCAGGCCGCATCCTCCAGCGCACAAGCGGGCGTCGCGTGCTGGTGCTTTGCGGGCCGGGCAACAACGGCGGCGACGGCTATGTCGCAGCGCGCCTTCTGAAGGCGCAGCGCTATAAGGTCCGCGTCGCTTCGCTCGTCCCGCCCGATCAACTGCGCGGCGACGCGGCGCGGGCCGCGGCGGGCTGGGCAGGCGGCCTTCTGCCGGCGCATGAATGCGACTTCCACGGCGTCGACCTCGTCATCGACGCATTGTTCGGAACGGGCCTGGCGCGCGATCTCGACCCGAGCGCCCAGGCCCTGGTCAACCGCCTGAACCAGTGGCGCCGGGAGACGAAGCAGAATGTCGTGGCTGTCGATATTCCGAGCGGTGTCGACGGCACCACAGGAGCGATCCGCGGCGCGGCGGTCGAGGCGGACGAGACCGTCACTTTTTTCCGCGTCAAGACCGGGCATCTGCTGCTTCCCGGCCGCCTGCGCTGCGGCAAGCTCACCTGCGCCCATATCGGCATCCGCTCGACGACGCTCGAATCGATGGAGGTGAAAGCCTTCGTCAACGCGCCGGAGTTGTGGCTTTCGGCCCTTCCGAGGCCGAGGGTCGACGGGCATAAGTACACGCGCGGGCATGCGCTCGTCGTCTCCGGCGAAGCCTCCTTCACGGGAGCCGCAAGGCTATCGGCCGCCGCCGCCCTGCGCGCCGGCGCGGGGCTCGTTACGCTCGCGAGCCCCAGCGAGGCGCTGAGAGTCAACGCCGCCGCGCTCACCTCGGTGATGGTGCGCCCGGCCGACGGCGCCCAGGGCCTTGCCGTCGTGCTGGCGGACGAGCGCAAAAACGCCGTCGCCATCGGCCCCGGCCTGGGCGTCTCGGAGGAAAGCTGCCGGCAGGTCGAGGTGGCGCTGACGCCGCAGGCGTACCGCCGCGCCGCGGTTCTCGACGCCGACGCGTTGACGAGTTTCGAGAGCGACCCTTTCCGTCTGTGGCGGGCGACGCGCGCGGCGCCGGGGCCAGTGGTGATGACCCCGCATGCCGGCGAATTCGCGCGGCTATTTGCCGAAACCAATGGCGACCACGCGTTGCGCTCAAAGCTGGACAGGGCCCGCGACGCCGCGCGGGTGAGCGGCGCCGTGGTGCTTTACAAAGGGCCCGACACGGTCGTCGCCGCGCCGGACGGCCGCGCCTCGGTCATCGCCCATGCGAGCCCCTGGCTCGCGACCGCCGGCTCGGGCGATGTGTTGACGGGGATCGTCGCGGGGCTCCTCGCGCAGAGGATGGAGGGCTTTCTCGCCGCTTCCGCCGCCGCCTGGATGCATGCGCGCGCCGCCGATATTTTCGGCCCTGGGTTGATTGCTGATGATATCATCGCGTCTTTGCCGCAAGTATGGCGGGAACTCTGTGGCGACAGCGCATGAATTAAATTTTTTTTGCAATTCGCTCTGGCGACAGAAAGAAAAACGCAGTGGTCCTATGGCTGCCGCCCGGCGCGCCTTGTATGGCCAAAGTCGCCACATTAGACTTGCGGTTACGGCGCGAGAAAGCCCCAAAGGCGTGAGGCTCCTTACTTTCGCAAAGTGAGACGCCTCATGCGGTCGGGAACCGGAGAATGGGCGTCAACATGCATGGTTATGAAAAGCTGCTGCTCGAGAACAAGGCCTGGGCGCAGGAAACGAAGCAACGGGCGCCTGATTATTTCGAGCGTTTGGCGCGCGGACAACAGCCCGAGTTTCTTTGGATCGGCTGCGCCGACAGCCGCGTGCCGGCGGACATCATCGTCAACGCCGAGCCGGGCCTGATCTTCGCCCATCGCAATATCGCAA
>JAMBEQ010000137.1 GCA_024506175.1 Methylocystis sp. | reverse complement strand
GGCGTTTTCACTGCCCGACGGTTCGGGCTCTATCAGGCGGAAGCCTACCACGCGGGGCTCGAGCGAACTTTCGGCCTGCTTATCGATCTTCCGAAGATGGGCGCGTTCGCAGAGGAGTTACTGCCCGGCGCCCGCCGGTTTCGTTTCCAATCCCACAATATCTTCTGCACCGAGGACGATGAGGGCATCCTAAACCGCGCCGTTTTTCATGCCGCGCAGGATGTGAGGCGCGATCTTTTCGACGACCGCTGACCTTTGGCGTCTCCCGCCGCGGCGTTTCCATGACCACATCTCTGCTATGACCATTGCTCGCCTCGGCGCCTTCGCCCTCGTGGCCCTCTTGTTCTGGCTCGCTGCGGAGAACCTCGCGCCGGCGCTCGACGGCTTGCGCCTTGCGGCGAATCGGGACGACCCCGTGGCGCTGACGCAGGCGCGGCTCGATCAGACGCTGACGCCAGCGCGTTTCGCCGCCGGCCTCGACTCGGCGCTCACCACCGGCGATGAAGATCTCGCGAAAAGCTTCGTCGAGCTTGGGGCCAGGCGCGGGCTTTCCCTCACGCCCGAGCAGGAGAGGCGCCTCTCCGCGCTTCACGAGCGGGCGAGTGAACGGGCGATCGAGGATTTCACGGAAGGCTTCCTCCACGGCGCGCGCGACAATGGCGCCGCCTTCGCAGGGGCGCTGGCGGGCGATCTCACCGGCTATGGCGATTTGCGCGACCTCTGGAACGAGGGCCGAAAGCTCGAGCGCGGCGAGGACCCGGACGCGCTTGTCGTCGGCCTCGCGGCGGCAGGGCTCGCGCTTTCCGCCGTCACATGGACCAGCGTCGGGGCTCTGCTGCCGGCCCGTTCCGGACTGACCCTCGTGAAAGGCGCGCAAAAGGCCGGGCGTCTCTCGGCCCCGCTCGCCAAGGCGCACTCCGGCGCGGCAGCCAAGGCGGTTGACCGTGAGGCGCTGACGGCGGGGCTTTCGGCGGGGGCGAAGCTCGACCTCGCCGCCGCCCGCGCGGCCGCCGCCAAAATCGTGCGGCCGGGGGCGCTCGCGGGCTTTCGCGCATTGGGGGAAGACGCGGCGACGATCTTCCGCCGCGCCGGCGCGGGCGGGGTAAGGGACGCGCTGGCCATCGCAAAGGACGGCGCGGAGCTCGGCAAGGCTGCGAAGCTCGCAAAGGCCGAGGGCGGCGCGACACGGGCGATCCTGGCGATTCTCGGACGAGGGGCGCTGGTATTCAGCGGGCTTGCGGCGGCCGCTACGAATGCGGTCTTCGCCTTGATGAGCGCGCTGCTGGGGCTGGCGATGATAGCGCAGCGGCTCGGCTTTTGGCTGGGACGGGTGAGATTTAAGCCAATCCGCCCCTGGCTGCTGACATGACCTAAATGGCGTGGGCCAGCCCGGCTATGGCCGAGAAGAGAAGATGCGCGAATCCGATAGCCCCACAAGCGGGGACAGAGAGTAAAATATCCCCCATGGCTAGAATCTATCTCGACCACAACGCCACCTCGCCGCTGCGCCCGGAAGCGCGCGCGGCGACGCTTGCGGCGATGGAAGCGCCCGGCAACGCCTCTTCCGTCCACGCCGAGGGCCGCGCGGCTAAATCAACGCTGGAGCAGGCGCGCGTGAAGATCGCGAAGGGGCTGGGGACGGCCGCCCGCAACGTCGCTTTCACGAGCGGCGCGACCGAGGCGGCCAATCTCGTCCTCACGCCGATGCTGCAGCGCGGTAGCGAATGTGCTCCGATGGAGGTTTTGCTCATCGGCGCGGGCGAACATCCGGCGGTCCTCGCCGGCCATCGGTTTGCCTCCGAGGCTGTCGAGCGCGTGGCGCTGACGCCTGAGGGCGCCCTGTCGCTTCCCGCCCTCGATGCGGCTCTGGCGCGCCTCGCCGACAAGCGGCTCGTGCTTGCGCTTCAGGCCGTAAATAACGAAACGGGCGTGATTCAGCCGGTTCGCGAGGCGGCCGAGCGGGTGCACGCGGCGGGCGGCCTCCTCATTTGCGACGCCACCCAGGCGATTGGCAGAATCGAGACAACGTTCCCCTCCACCGGCGCGGATTTTTTGTTCTTTTCCTCACATAAGCTCGGCGGTCCATTGGGGGCGGGGGCGCTTGCGGCGGCGCAAGATGGCCTCCACATATCGGATGTGCTGGTGAAGGGCGGCGGACAGGAGTTTGGCCGGCGCGCAGGAACCGAAAATATCTCCGCTATCGCTGGTTTCGCCACCGCCTTCGAGGCTGCGCTTGCGGCTCGCCTGGGCGAGAATGCGCGGCTTTCCGGCCTGCGCGACGCGCTGGAGCGGCGGGTCGCCGAAATCGCGCCTGACGCCCGCTTTTTCAGCCGCGGCGCGCCGCGGGTCGGCGGCGTCAGCGCTTTCGCCATGCCGGGGATTCCGGCGCATACCTTGTTGATGGCGCTGGATCTTGCCGGCGTCGCCGTCTCTAGCGGCTCCGCCTGTTCCTCCGGCAAGGTGCGCGAATCTCATGTGCTCGCAGCAATGCGGGCCGAGGAAAAGGAAGCTCTGCGCGTCAGCCTGGGTTGGTCTACACGCGAAGAGGATGTAGAACAGTTTGGAATGGTTCTTGCGGAGGTCGTGGACCGTATCAGGTCGCGGCGTTCCGTCGCTTAGCTTGGCCGCGCTTTCTTAACGCCGAACCGGCTTCCACTTCGGCGGAAAGCGCTCCAGAAGGCGAGGAACCGGATCGGCCGGCGGGCCTTGAACCCGTCGTGGCGAGGAGAGAGAGCAGATGGCGGCTCGTCAGGAGACCGTTGCGCGCGTCGAGGAAATCGACGTCGACGCCTACAAATATGGGTTTACTACCGACATCGAGTCGGAGAAGGCCCCCAAGGGCTTGAGCGAAGACATTGTTCGCTTCATCTCCGCCAAGAAGAACGAGCCCGACTGGCTCACCGAATGGCGCCTCGAGGCCTATCGCCGCTGGCTCACCATGGACGAGCCGAACTGGGCGCGGGTCAAGTATCCGCCGATCGACTATCAGGACCTCTACTATTACTCGGCGCCCAAGTCGACGCCGGGTCCAAAGACGCTCGACGAAGTCGATCCTGAACTGCTGCGCACCTATGAGAAGCTCGGCATTCCGCTGCGCGAGCAGGAGATCCTCGCCGGCGTCGAGACGCGCAAGGTTGCGGTGGACGCGGTGTTCGACTCCGTGTCCGTGGCGACGACCTTCAAGGATGAGCTCGCCAGGGCCGGCGTGATTTTCTGCCCGATCTCCGAGGCCGTGAAGACGCATCCCGAGCTCGTGCGCAAATACCTCGGCTCGGTCGTGCCGGCGACGGACAATTTCTACGCGACGCTGAACAGCGCGGTCTTCTCAGACGGCTCCTTCGTCTATGTGCCGAAGGGCGTGCGCTGCCCGATGGAGCTTTCGACCTACTTCCGCATCAACGAGCAGAAGACGGGGCAGTTCGAGCGCACGTTGATCATCGCCGACGAGGGCTCTTACGTGAGCTATCTTGAAGGCTGCACGGCGCCCAAGCGCGACGAGAATCAGCTCCACGCCGCCGTCGTGGAGTTGGTTGCGCTCGACGACGCCGAGATCAAATATTCAACCGTGCAGAACTGGTATCCCGGCGACAGCGAAGGCAAGGGCGGCATCTATAATTTCGTCACCAAGCGCGGGGATTGTCGCGGCCGCAATTCGCACATCAGCTGGACGCAGGTCGAAACGGGCTCCGCCATCACCTGGAAATATCCTTCCTGCATCCTGCGCGGGGACAACAGCCAGGGCGAGTTCTATTCGATCGCGGTTTCGAACGGCCATCAACAGGTCGACAGCGGCTCGAAGATGATTCATCTGGGCCGCAACACCAGGAGCCGCATCGTTTCGAAGGGCATCTCCGCCGGCAAGTCGCAGAATACCTATCGCGGGCAGGTTTCCGCGCACCGCAAGGCGGAAGGCGCGAGGAACTTCACCCAATGCGACAGCCTGCTGATCGGCCACGAATGCGGCGCGCATACGGTTCCCTACATCGAGTCGAAGAACCCCAGCGCGCAGTTCGAGCATGAGGCGACGACCTCGAAGATATCCGAGGACCAGCTCTTTTACGCCCAGCAGCGCGGGCTCTCGGCCGAAGAAGCGACGGCGCTGATCGTCAATGGCTTCGTGCGCGACGTGCTACAGCAGCTGCCCATGGAGTTCGCGGTCGAGGCGCAAAAGCTGATCTCGATCTCACTCGAGGGGAGCGTCGGCTAATCCTCGTTCGTCGCAACGTCTCGTGATTGCGAGGGGCGTCGCGACGAGCAATCCAGGGCGGCGCCGCAGCGCTAGGTTGCTTCGCTTCGCTCGCAACGACGACTGAAACTTCCGGGATTTCAACTATGCTCGAAATCAAGAACCTCCATGTTTCGGTTGGCGACCGGGAAATCCTCAAGGGCCTCACCCTTACGGTGAAGGACGGCGAAGTGGCCGCCATCATGGGGCCGAACGGCACCGGCAAATCCACCCTTTCCTATGTGATCTCCGGCCGCGAGGGCTATGAGGTCACCCAAGGCGAGGTTCTGCTCGATGGGGAGAATATTCTCGAGCTCGAGCCGCATGTGCGCGCCGCCAAGGGCGTCTTCCTCGCCTTCCAATATCCGGTCGAAATCCCCGGCGTTGCGACCATGACCTTCCTCAAGGCTGCGATGAACGCGCAGCGACGTTCGCGCGGCGAGGAGGAGTTGGCGACGCCCGAACTTATGAAGCGCGTTAAGGAAGCCGCCGCAAAACTCGGTGTCAGCCAGGAGATGTTGCGCCGGCCGCTCAACTCCGGCTTTTCCGGCGGCGAGAAGAAGCGCATGGATATTCTGCAGATGACGCTGCTTCAGCCGAGATTCGGCATTCTAGACGAGACGGACTCCGGCCTCGACATCGACGCGCTGCGCGTCGTCTCCGAGGGCGTCAATTCGCTTCGCGCGCCGAACCGCTCGTTCCTCGTCATCACCCACTATCAACGCCTGCTCGACTACATAAAGCCGGACACGGTGCATGTGATGGCGAAGGGGGCTATCCAGCGTTCTGGCGGACCCGAGCTCGCTTTGGAGCTCGAAGAACGCGGCTATCAGGAGTATCTCGGCGAAGAGGCGGCTTAAGCCATGATCAAGCTCGCGACAGAAGCTGACGCTGCTTTTTCCTCTTTCTTCGAGGAGATGAAGGGCCAGGGCGCAACCGGCCTGCGCCAAGCGGCGTGGGAGGCTTTCGCCGCCAAGGGCTTGCCCAACCGCCGCGTTGAAGCCTGGCATTACACAGACCTCAAGGCGGCGCTCGGAAAGCCGGCGCCAATCGCCTCCGCCCAGGCCGGCATGCGCGAGATTGCGCGGGCCCATGACTCGGTGCGTCTGGTGACGCTCGACGGCGTCTTCCGCCCCGACCTCTCGGATCTTGCTTTGCTTCCGGAAGGCGTAAAGGTTCAGTCTCTGCGCGAGGCTCTGGCCCAGGGCGCGCCGGGCGTGATGGCGCTTGTCGCCAGCGCCGATGTCCAGGCCGAGGACGCCATGGTGGCGATGAACGCCGCGCTGATGCAGGACGGCGTCGTTCTGCGAATCGCCGCGGGCGTCACTTTGGGACAAAAGATTGAACTCGCGACCTATGTCTCGTCGCAGGATGTCCAGTCGAGCTTCACCCGCGCGGTGGTCGTTCTGGGCAAGGACGCCAAGGCGACGATCGTCGAGACAGCGGGCGCGCTCACCGCGGCGCCCGCGCAGGACAATCAGGCGCTCATCCTCCGGCTTGCCGCCGGCGCGGCGCTCGACCTCGTCACGCATGTTTCGGGGCAGAGCGACAAGCTCGTGCGCGTCATGAGCCTGCTCGCCCATGTCGACGAAGGCGCGAGCCTCAGCTCCTATGCGCTCGTCGAAGGCGCGGGGCTGTTGCGCCGGCAGATTTTCGCGCGATTGAATGGGGAACACAGCAAGGTCGCGCTGAACGGCGCGACCCTGGCGCGCGGCCGGCAGCACGCCGACACGACTCTGGTGGTGGACCACGCTTTTCCCAACGGCCAAAGCCGCGAGCGTTTCCGCAATATCATCGACGAGCAGGGCACGGGCGTCTTCCAAGGGAAGATCGTCGTGCGGCCGCATGCGCAGAAGACCGACGGCGTCATGCAGTCGAAGGCGATCCTGCTCTCCGACCAGGCTACGATGAACAACAAACCGGAGTTGGAAATTTTCGCCGACGACGTCCAATGCGGCCATGGCGCGACTTGCGGACGGCTCGACAAGGACCAGCTCTTTTATCTCATGGCGCGGGGCATTCCACGTTACGAGGCTGAGTCGCTCCTGATAGAAGGCTTCGCCAACGAGGCTTTCCAGGGTCTCGAGGACGAGACGCTGCGGGGCTTTCTCCTGGGCCGCATCTCCTCCTGGCTAGCTGCGAGATCGAAATGAACGAGCAAGCGCCCGTGAAACTGTATGACGTCGAGGCGGTCCGTGCGGATTTCCCAATCCTTGCGGAGCGTCCGTATGGCAAGCCGCTCGCCTATCTCGACAACGCCGCCTCGGCGCAGAAGCCGCGAGCCGTGATCGAGCGGCTGACGCATTTCTACGAGCACGAATACGCCAATGTGCATCGCGGGCTGCATTACCTGGCGAACGCCGCGACAGAAGGCTATGAGGGCGCGCGCGAGACGATGCGGCGGTTCCTGAACGCCGAGTCTACGGACGAGATCATCTTCACGCGCGGGGCGACCGAGGCGCTCAACCTCGTCGCCGCCTCCTATGGGCTCGCCCATATCCGCGAGGGCGACGAGATCATCCTCTCGCTGATGGAGCACCACTCCAACATCGTGCCTTGGCATTTCCTGCGGGAGCGCAAGGGCGCGGTGATCAAATGGATCGTGCCGGACGACAATGGAGTCATCGATCTCGACGCCTTCGAGAAGATGTTCACCGATCGCACCAAGATGGTTGCGATCACCCATATGTCGAATGTCGTGGCCACGCCGACGCCGATCGCCGAGATCGCGCGGATCGCTCACGCCCATGGCGCGCCGGTCTGCGTGGACGGCTCACAGGGCGCGGTGCATCTCGATGTGGACGTCCAGGCGCTGGACGTCGATTTCTACATCGTCACAGGCCACAAGCTTTACGGTCCGACGGGCATCGGCGCGCTTTACGGCAAGCGCAAATGGCTCGAACATCTCCCGCCCTTCGCCGGCGGCGGCGAGATGATCGAGACCGTCACGCGCGAGACGGTGACCTATAACGCGCCGCCGCACCGCTTCGAGGCCGGCACCCCGCCGATCGCTCAGGCCGTTGGCCTCGCCGCTGCTCTGGATTACATCGAGAACATCGGTGCGGGCGCGATCCGCGCGCATGAGGCGCAGCTTACGGCCTATGCCCAGCAGCGTCTTTCCGAGATCGAGGGGCTGCGCATTTTCGGCAACGCCCCCGACAAGGGACCGATCGTCGCCTTCGAGGTGGCGACGGCCCATGCGCATGACATCGCGACCGTCATCGACCGCTCAGGCGTCGCCGTGCGCGCGGGCACGCATTGCGCAATGCCTCTGCTCACACATTTCGGCGTGACGTCGACATGCCGCGCGTCCTTCGCGCTCTACAACACGCGCGAGGAGATCGATCGTCTGGCAGACGCTTTGCTAAGAGCTCAAAAACTTTTCGCCTGAGGAGGTTCTCGTGCTGATGATGAGCGAAGCTCTCAAGACGAACGAAACGGAAAGCGCCGAAAACCCCGCCGCGGAGCGCCCTGCGCCTGCTGCAATGGCGCTCGAAGGCGAGAGCCTTTCCGATGAGGTCGTAAAGGCGTTGAAGACCGTCTACGATCCCGAGATCCCCGCGGATATTTACGAACTGGGGCTCGTCTACCGCATCGATATTTCAGACGAGGGCGTCGTCGAAATCGACATGACGTTGACTGCGCCCGGCTGTCCCGTCGCCGGCGAGATGCCCATATGGGTGAAGAACGCGGTGGCCGCAGTGCCGGGCGTCAGCGACGTCAAGGTGAATCTTGTGTTCGACCCGCCGTGGGACCAAAGCCGCATGTCCGACGAGGCGCGCGTCGCGCTCGACATGTTTTGACGGGAAGGCGCCAAGGACTGGCGTCGAGTGT
>JAMBEQ010000136.1 GCA_024506175.1 Methylocystis sp. | reverse complement strand
TTGCGATTAATTTCATCGGCGACAGCGCCGCTCACAATGCAAGCGCGTGGATTGTGCGCAAGCGCCTCCAGCTCGGTGCGCAATAAATCCAGCGTTGCAACATTGATCGACCGCGCGCGAAAATGCTTTGCTAGGTCGTAATCAATGATAGCCCCGTCACACTTGACGACCTTCGCCAGCCGCTTCTGATAGAGCGCTTCAAGCACCGTGAAAGAGCGAGCTTCATCAAGATTCTCTTTGATTTTCGGGGGATTCGTGCTATTTAACATAACGCAAGCCTTAATTAGCTCTTGGGGTTTTGCAGCTTCCTTGCCTGGGGAGTAATCAGGGCCTTCCCTGTGACGGCAATCGCAGGAAGGCCGCTTTCGTTTTTACTGGTCACCACTGATAAAGCGTGCAACCTGTTCGATTGCTTCAGCGGCAGATTTAGGCTTCTGATAGTCTGGACCGATTTCGGTCATTGAAGATTGTTGGCAATCATGCGCCGCCAATTTTTGAACCGCAGATGGAAGCACGTGATTAGTGAGCACTTATCAGGCAGCGATAATCAGGCCTTCGAATCGCGTGCTTGCCTGCGCTCTTCGATCCATTGCTCAATTTCCGCTCGGAGCCAGCCTCGGGCTCGCGCCCCCAGCTCGATTGGGCGAGGGAACTGCCCTGCTCGCGCCATCTCGTAAATGCTCGTTTTGCCGAGCCCCGTAAGCTGGCAGACTTGGTCCTTCCGCAAAATCTGCGGCTGAGGCACAACCTTCGCCATTATGTTGCTTCCTTTATGCGTTGCGCGTGCCCGGTAATGTCCAAAATAAAGTGCGAGAGGTCACCTGACAAGTAATCCGCACCGGTGGATCGCCAAAATTTGGGTAATCGCCCGGCTGGCTGTCAGGCTTTAGATAGTGTCGTCTTATTTGACGGTTTCGGTAACTTACAAATGTGGATTCGAAAGTTATGGGAATGCTCGCGATCTAAAATTTGCATTATTTTGCTTCTTTGAGAGTTTGATGGTTTGAAGATTCATCTTTGAAAGGCTCGAACATTGCCTGTGTCAAAAATCGAAAGAATGGCTGTGGCAAAAATCGAAACATTGCCAGCGCCCAAACACACCCTTTCAAATTGGGACTGGGAGCCCATTTCAAAGGAAAAAGCCTCAAGAGGAAAATTTGACGCAGGCAAAATGAATGCGCGTCATTAAAATTAGAATCGAAAGAACGTGGTTCTCGTGCATTGCAGCGGGTGAAAGTGCAGCTGCGATGCAAATGACAACGTGTAGCTCACGCCATAATGAAAAAGCCCCGCTGAAACGCAGGGCTAGGATTTAAGCTTGAGTGTTGGCCCGTCTCGGGAACTCGACAACAATCGCCCCGGCTTCTTCTCATGAAGGTGTGCCGCCGCAGAACATCGCCCAGGACTCCATCAAGGCACGCCGCTTCTCTAAAGCATCTGAACGCCTGTAAGCCTGTTCGGCCTTGTCTCCAATGATATGCGCCAGGGCCGCCTCGATCGTCTCACGCTGGAAGATCGTCTCGTTTCCCGCCCAATCTCTAAAACTTGACCTTAGTCCGTGGACCGTGGTGCTTGGCCTAAGCTTTTTCAGCGTCAGCAAAAGCATGCTGTCTGATAAGCGCGATCCTGTGCGTGCCCCCAGGAAAACATGCGCGTTCCCGCTCTCTTTATATATGCCCTCCAATATTGCCACGGCGGCGTCACTGAGCGGTATGCGAAGCTCGCGGTTTGCTTTCATACGAGATGCGGGAATAACCCAAACCTTTGCTTCAAGGTCGATTTCATCCCATGTCGCTCCTGTCACCTCGCCCACGCGCGCCGCCGTCAAGGTTAAGAATCGCAAGGCTTGTGCTGGAACGGTCGGAACGGCGGCAAGCTCCGCCATAAGCTTTGGCACATCCTGATATTCGAGGGCGGGGTGGTGAACCTGTGGCGCAATCTTGACGTGCGACGGCAGCAAATTGTCGAGGTGTTCCTTCCATCGTGCCGGGTTCTCGCCCTCACGGTAGCCCGCCGACTTCGCCCATTTGAGGATCGCCTCCAAGCGCAGGCGGAGCATGTTTCCGACGCTTGGTTTTTCCAGCCATACAGGCTCCAACACGCGCAAGACGGCGGGGGTGTCTACGGCACGAATCTCCATGCCGCCGATAATGGGAAACGCGTAGTCACGCATAAGCTGCTTGAAAGCTTGGCGCTGCTTCTCGGTTTTGTTGTGGCGGCTTGCTTGGCTCTCTGTGCGCGTCTTTGATCAATTGGGTCGATCCCATCGGCAAGGAGCCCGCGAGCCTCCCTGGCTCGCTTGCGGGCTTCCGTGAGGGTAAAGACATTGTAGCTCCCAAGCCCCATCGTGCGCGCTTTGCCGTTAAGCTCAAAGCGCAGGACCCAGCTCTTGTTCTTCGGTCCCGCCACTTGCAGCGATAGGCCCGTGGTATCGCGATCCCGATAAAGCCCAGGCTCTGTCAGCACCTCGATAGCCTTGGCGCTTTTTGGCAGGATTTTCGGGGCGTCTTTTGGTCGGAAGGTCATTGGATTGGCTCGCCTAATCGGTCTTTTCAGCCTCACAGGGAAACCCACAGAGCGGATGTCGATGATCACCGAACAATATCGACCCTCAGCGACCCACAATCAAGAGCACAAAGCCTTGTGATACAAAGGAAAAAGCGTCCTTTATCGACTCTCTTCGGACCTTGCCGAAACCTGGAAAGGAGTATTCGTCTTACTCGCCGCAAACCAAGCTCTTCTACTTCGGCGCCATGAATATGTGCATGAACTACGAAGCGTTGAAGGTGAATTTTATCGCCGCCACGCCGATCATGGGCGTGAGCCTCGGCATCACTCCTGGCGCCGGCGGGAACATGGGCGAGTTCGTGGCCTTCGATCCTGTCGCGGGCCAGCGCGCTTGGGCCATCAAGGAGCCCCTGCCGGTGTTCGGCGGCGCGCTCGCCACGGCCGGCGGCGTCGTCTTCTATGGCACGCTCGACAAGCAGTTCAAGGCGGTCGACGCCAAGACGGGCGCGTTGCTTTTCTCGAAGCAGCTCGAATGCGGCATGGCGTCGGCGCCGATTGCATTCACGGGGCCGGACGGCAAGCAGCGGGTCGCGATCACGACGGGGCTTGGCTACCTCAATGGCGGCTTCGCGGGCGGCTCCTGCCCCGCCGGCGCGACCTTCGCGGACGATGGCGCCGGGACGACCGCGAATGCGAAGGTCAGAGCGGCCGCGCAATATGGCGCGAAAACGCGGACGGCGACAACGACCGCCGTCACCAGCGGCTATGTGCACGTCTTCAGACTTCCGTAATCGCAACCGCGGCCCAGCTGGCTGGGCCGCGCGTTCACGCCGCTTGGAGTCCCCATGCCATCCTACACACCCCGCCTTTTCGCGGCTGCGCTTCTTCTGACTTCCGCTTTAACGGCGGCCAGAGCCGAAGAAACGCCGGCCTCGGTTCCCTCAACGCCTGCAAAAGAAGACGCTCCGACATTCCTCGTTTGCGCCGATCCGGCGAATGTCCCCTTCTCGAACAAGGCGCAGGAAGGCTTCGAGAACAAGATCGCTGCCGTGCTCGCCGAAGATTTGAAAGCCCGCGTCGGCTATTTCTGGTTCGCAGGGCACAAGACCTTCCTACGCCGAACGCTGCTCGACGGCATGTGCGACGCCGTCATCAGCATGCCGGAAGGTCTCCCCGCGACAATCACGACGCGGCCCTATTTCGCGTCGAGCTATGTCGCCGTGACGCGCGCAAGCGATGAGCGGCGCTTTGTCTCCTTCGACGACGAGTGGCTGCATGACGCACGCATCGGCCTGCAGCTCGTTGGCCACGAGGGCGCGACCACGCCGCCGGCGCTTTCGCTCTCGGCGCGCGGACTCAACGCCCACATCACGGGCTTTCCCATGTGGGCGGATGAAGGCGAGCCGGAGCCTCCGCAAGGCAGGATCGTCGACGCGGTCGCGAACGGCGACATCGACGTGGCCTTTGTCTGGGGCCCCTTCGCTGGATCCTTCGCGAAAAAGCATGGCGACAAGCTGCGTCTGACGTCCATCACGGGCGATCCGAAAAGGCCAGACGTCGGCTTTGTCTTCCCGATGGCCGTCGGCGTGCGCAAGAGCGACGCCGACTTCCGCGATCGGCTTCAGCAGGCGCTCGACCGCCACGAATCCGAGATCGCCGCCATTCTACGCGAGGCCGGCGTGCCGCTCGTTCCCGCGCCCGGACGCGCCGAGGCGAGCATAAGCCAACCTTCTCTGGAATTTGTCCGTAAATGAGGAACTAGTATGCGCCTGGTGCATTTCGTAATCGCCTCCGCCTTCGCCGCCGCCGTCATGTCCCCCGCGCCGAGCTCCGCCGGCCCGCAAGAGGGCCGCAAAGCCTGGTTGAAACTCAACTGTTATGGCTGCCATGGCAATAATGGCGGCGGCGGCATGGGGCCGAATGTTCGCAACAAGGAAGCCGGCGACGTCAGCGAAGCCATGAACGGGGGCGAGCGCGAGGGCGGCATGCGCTCCTACGCGGGCCTGAGCATCGTTGGCCCAAATGAGGCCACTGACATCGCCGCCTATCTCGCAACCATCGGCAAGTCGACCGAACCCACATGGGTCGACTGGTGGAATCACTAAGCATCCGCAGAGAATAGAGGAGTTGGAAATGAGCTGGTCCGAACCCATGATCATTGAAATTTGCGTTGGCATGGAAATTACAAGCTACGAGTCGGCCGAAATATAAGGTCAATGCGCGGCGAGCGTCCGTCCCATGCTCGCCGCGGTCTTTCGGCTTTTGCGGTACGCGTCCTAGAGCCACCCTGCCCGGCGGAATCTCCAATAAAGTATCATGCAGATCGAAAAAGTTACGAATAGCACTGCGTAATAGCCATACGCCCATTTGAGTTCCGGCATGTGCTCGAAATTCATGCCGTAGATGCCGGCGATCGCCGTCGGCACGGCGAGTATCGCCGCCCAGGCGGCGAGGCGGCGCGAGATATTGGTCTGCTGCATCTGCGCGTTCATCAGGCCTGCTTCGAACGCGAAAGCGAGCGTTTCGCGAAGCGTGTCGATGCGCTCCGCCGCTCGGCGAAGATGATCGCGCACATCACGGAAATGCGGGCGCATGACAGGATTGATGAAGACGATGTCGGTGCGCTCCAGCCTCCGGCAGACATCCTGCAAGGGCGCAACAGCGTTGCGCATCCGCAGAAGATCGCGTCGCAAGGCATAAAGCTGCTCGATCACCTCCTGCGTCAACGCCGCCGTCGTTAGGATGCTGTCTTCGATGTCGTCGACCTGCTCGTTGATGCGGTCGAGGACCGGAAAATAGTTATCAACGATGAAATCGAGCAGGGCGTAGACGATGAAATCCTCGCCCTGCGAGAGGTGCTGCGCGCGCGCCTCGCAGCGCTGGCGCACCGAGGCGTAGCTTTGCGAGGCGCCGTGGCGCACGCTGACCACATAGCCGGGTCCGACAAAAAGATGCGTCTCGCCGAAAGCGGTACGGCCGTCCTGCATCTGCGCGGTGCGCGCGACGATGAACAGGCTGTCGTCGAACTCCTCGAGCTTGGGGAACTGATGCGCTTTCGCCGCGTCTTCGATAGCGAGAGGATGCAGCGAGAACTGCTTCCTCACCTGCTCGAGGAGCGCGGCCCCAGGCTCGTAGAGTCCAATCCAGACAACATGGCCCTCGCGCCTCGCCCACTCGCCAGCTTCATCGATGTCGATGTCGGCGACCCTGACGCCCTTGTTATAGACGACGGCGTTGACGACGCCTGGACGCGCTTGCGCCGCCTGCTGCCGCCCGAGGGCCTCCATGCGTCGATCAGGCCTTCGGCCCGCCGCGGGTCACGCCGACCTTCGCCGGACGCAGCACGCGCTCACCGAGCGTGTAGCCTTGCTCCATGACCTGAGCCACTGTTCCCGTGGGCTGGCTCTCATCGGGGATTTCGTACAGCGCCTCGTGCAGGTTGGGGTCGAATTTGGCGCCCTGCGCCTCCATGGGCTTCACCCCGAAGCGCGCCAGTCGCGACAGGAAATCGCGCTCGATGACGCCCATGCCGTCGAGCAGCGCCGTGGCGACGGGATCCAGATTAGCGCGCGCCTCGGCCGGGACGCTTTCCGCCGCGCGGCGCAGGTTGTCGACGAAGGCGAGCATTTCCCGGGCGAAGCTTGCGACCCCGTAGAGCTTGGCGTCGGCGATTTCCTTCTCGGCGCGGCGGCGGACGTTCTCCGCCTCGGCCATGGCGCGCAGAAACTTGTCCTTGAGGCCGGCGTTTTCCTGGTAGAGGTTTTCGAGCTCGGTGAAGGGCTCCGGCTCGCTGATCGGCGCTTCCGCCGAGGGCTGCGACAGGGAGGACGCATGCGCCGCATTCTCCTCCGCGCCCGTCGGCGGGGTCTCGGCGTTGTTTCCGGCGTTGCTCTGGTCGCTCATGCTCATGTCCGTCTTGTGGATAAGGGGCGTTCTTCAAAGGCCTCGATATCAGCGCTCGGGGGCACAAAATCAAGTCGCGCGGGTTCGGTCGCCAGTGGGAGATCGGGCCGGCGTCGAGAAGGAGCCCCCCATGAACGAATTCGACCGCCGTTCGATCATCGCCGCCGGCGCGGGCCTACTGGTGGCCGGGACCGGCGCCAAGAGTAGCGAAAGCTCGGGAAAGGAGGTCGGCGCCGTCGAAGACCTCATGCGCGAGCACGGCGTCCTCCGCCGGGCCCTTCTCGCCTATCGCAACATGGCCGCGAAGCTGCGCGCCAACCCGGCGAACTTCGACCCCGAACTCCTTGGGCGCACGGCGACGCTGTTCCGCACCTTCGGCGAAGATTATCATGAGAAAAAACTCGAGGAGGAGCACATCTTCCCCCTGCTTAGACAGGCCGGCGGGCCCGCGGCGGCATATGTGGATACGCTCGTCGCCCAGCATCGCCGGGGGCGGGAGATTACGGATTACTTCCTTGGAACCGCGCGCAAAGGGGCCATAGGAAGCGGCGAAGTGGAGACCCTGGCGTATTTTCTGGACGGCCTAGACCTGATGTACGCCCATCACGCGGCGCGCGAGGACACGGTTGTTTTTCCGGCTTGGAAAAACATTCTCTCAGCTCGTCAACTCGAGGATTTGAGCGAGCTCTTCGAAGAAATCGAGCGCCGGCAATTCGGAAAGGATGGTTTCGAAGAGGCCGTTTCGCGAATGGCGCGTGTCGAGGACGCGCTGGGGATTGCCAATATCTCCCAGTTTACGCCGCCGCTGCCGCCGAACGCTTGAGGAGTTCAGAACCAGGGCGCTATCTCTCCCATCAGGGAGCGCTCACAGCGCCCAACCAGGCTCCTCAGATGGAAGCCGCGCGTCCTTCGTCCATTGCCCTGCGCATCTGGCGTATGGCCTCGGCCAAGCCGACGAAGACAGCCTCGCCGACGAGGAAATGGCCGATGTTGAGCTCGACCACCTGCGGCAGCGCGGAGACCTGTCGAGCCGTGTCATAATCGAGCCCGTGTCCGGCGTGGACTTCCAGCCCGCGCGCGCTCGCGTAGGCGGCGGCCTTCTCGACCCGTTCGAACTCCCGCGCGGCGCGCGCCATATCGCCGACCTCGACGGCGTGGCACCAGGCGCCCGTATGCAGCTCCACGACCGGCGCCTTGATGGAGGCGGCGGCGTCGATCGCCTCCTCGGACGGCTCGATGAAGAGCGAGACGCGAATGTCGCCTCGGGCGAGCTGGTCGACATAAGGAACGAGGTAATCGTGCCCGCCGACGACATCGAGTCCGCCCTCGGTCGTGCGCTCCGTGCGCTTCTCTGGCACGAGACAAACGGCGTGGGGGGCGGTGGCCAGCGCGATGTCGAGCATCTGGCCCGTGGCGGCCATTTCGAAATTCAGAGGCTTCGTAATCGATGCCTTCAGCCGCGCCATGTCGGCGTCGTTGATATGGCGGCGATCCTCCCGAAGATGGGCGGTGATCCCATCGGCGCCTGCTTCGATGGCGAGCAGCGCCGCACGAACGGGATCCGGCCGGGGGCCGCCGCGCGCATTGCGGATGGTGGCGACGTGATCGACGTTGATTCCGAGACGGAGAGGTTTGGCGCTCATGCGCCTTCATAGCCCAGGGATGACGCGCTTGTCATTGGGGCGGGGGAAAGCGTCATCGACGAATTGCGCCGAAGGGAGGAAGCTTTACCTGATCTGCATCCTTTCCGTCTTGAATGCGCCCTCGACAAATTTCTCCCAGCTCAACCAGCGGCAGGTCGGCGATGTCAGCGCGTCATTTTACCTTGGGTTTTCCACTTGCGAGCCTCTTTGCATTCCTGCTCTTCTACGCCGCCCCGGCGTCGCGCGCGCTCGCGGCGCAACAAGACCAAGCGGTCGTGAAAACCGACAAGGGGTTGGTGCGGGGCGTCGTGCGCGACGGCCTGCGGGAATTCAAGGGAATCCCCTACGCCGCGCCGCCCGTCGGCGATTTGCGCTGGACCATGCCGCAGCCCGCTCGCCCGTGGAGCGGCATTCTCGACGCCGCAAAATACAAAAGCCCCTGCCCTCAGGCCGCCCGATACGGCATCCCCGAAGCAAGCAACGACGAAGACTGCCTCTATCTCAATGTAACCGCGCCTTACTCCGGCAAGGCTGACCAGCGCCGCAAGCGTCCGGTCATCGTCTGGATTCACGGCGGCGCCTTCGTCGGCGGATCGAGCGCGCTCTACCCGCTCGACCATCTCGCGAGATCGGGGGACGCCGTCATCGTGTCCTTCAATTACCGCCTCGGCGTCTTCGGCTTTGTCGCCCATCCGGCCTTTGAGACGGATCACAATGGCGGATACGGACTAGAAGATCAGCGCAGCGCCTTGCGCTGGGTCAAGCGCAATATTGCGGCCTTCGGCGGCGATCCGAACAACGTCACGATCGCGGGCGAGTCAGCCGGCGCGGCCGGCGTCTGCATGCACATTCTCGCGCCCGAGGAAACGAAAGGCCTGTTCAACAAGGCGATCGTCCAAAGCGCCGGCTGCGTCACGCCGCTGCCGACGGTCGACGAAGGCAAGGAGATCGGCAGCAAGGTGGCCGAACA
>JAMBEQ010000135.1 GCA_024506175.1 Methylocystis sp. | reverse complement strand
AGCTGAACGGGCGTAAATTGGCCGAGGTTGCGCGCGCTGCGCGCCCAGGTCTACCGATCCTGCTCGTGAAGGAATGCGCCGACGCCCCGCCCGAAATAATGGAAGTCGCGCCGAGGGTCGAAATATTATGTAAGCCATTCACTTTGGATGAGTTGAGCGACAGTATTCATACGCTCGTAGAAAATCCGGCTTTGCCTCATTAATGCGGCGTCGACAGACCCCGCGCCCCGGAACGCCAGCAAGAAATGAGCCTCGGCTCCTCCCGGGCGACTGCGCTCGAAATGGCTCGCGTGGTCCAGTGGTCGATTGGAAGCCGCGCAGAGGCCACCTCGCTTCGCGACGTCCCGCTGCGCGAGCCTTCACGCCGATGCAGACGCAGCGCTCACTTTTGCAGTACAAGGAACAGACGCGGATAACGCAATAGCACCTTGCCGTTGGGTTGCCTGGAATAGGCCTGGGCCAGCCGGTCGCGATAACGCGCTAGAAAATCAACGCTCTCTTCGGCGCTCAGCAGGTCGAGGAATGGACGCAGTCCCGATCCTTCGAACCATTCGACCACCCCTTCCGGCCCATCGAGGGGATGAATATAGATCGTCTGCCAAATGTCGATATGCCGGCAGCAGGGCGCAAAAAGATCGTAGTACTCGCCGGCCTGCCCGAGGACAGTGATGGATTTGGCCACAGGAAGGAGCCGGTCGGCCCAGGGACCGTCCGCCGCCACCATGCGCATCGCCGCATGAGAGGGCTCGTGGGTGTTAACCGGCATTTGAACGGCAAGGCGTCCGCCGGGCCGAAGCGTGTCGAGCAGGGCCAGCATCACCTTGCGGTGATCGGGCAGAAAATGCAGCGCCGCATTGGCGAAGATGACGTCGGCCGGCGCGTAAGGGCGCCAATCAGCGATATTTTCCCGGATGAACGTCGCTGTCGGCACCCGTGCGCGGGCGACCGACAGCATATTGTTCGATTTGTCGACGCCAACGACCTCCGCCCCTGGAAAATTGCGCGTGAGCAATTCCGTGCTGTTGCCGGGGCCGCAACCGAGGTCGTAGACAAGCTTTGTTTCGCAATATGGGATCCGGGCAAGCAGGTCGCGCGCCGCCCGCGTGCGTTCCGCCTCGAACTTTAGATAAAGCTCGGAATTCCAGTCCCTCGGCGAAGGCCGCGACGAGCGCGGGATCCCTGAGTCTTCCTCGGTCGTATGCATAGCTCGGGTCAAATCCCCTCCCCTGCGTCGACGTAATCAGTTTTCGTATCGCTCACGGTGAAGATGCGCGCATTCGCGAGAGAAAGCGGCACGCGGTCGCCGAGCGCCGCGGCTTGGTCGAGCGGCGAGTCGATTTCCAGCGTCTGATCGTAACCGTCAATGGCGATCGTGGCGCGCACGCCGGCCGGCGTGCGGCGCAAACTCTCGACGCGCCCCTCCAGCTCCCCGGCGCCGTTCGTCGCGACGGCGATGTCGGCGGGACGAAAGAACACGCGCGCAGGGCCGCTCCGAAGGCCATGCGTGTCGATATGAAGAGTTCTATCGCCGAAGGTTACGCGCCCGGCTTCGACATTGACGGGAAGCGCCACAGCCTCGCCCACAAAGGAAATGACGAAGGGCGACACCGGCTGGTCGTAAATCTCCGAGGGCGTGCCGATCTGCTCGATGCTGCCCTCGTTCAGGACGACAACGCGGTCGGCAAGCTCCATGGCCTCGTCCTGATCATGGGTGACAAAGATGGTGGTGAGGCCGGTCTCTTTGTGCACCTCGCGCAGCCACCGGCGCAGATCCTTGCGCACGCGCGCATCGAGCGCGCCGAAAGGCTCGTCGAGCAGCAACACGCGCGGCTCGATTGCGAGCGCGCGCGCAAGCGCGACGCGCTGGCGCTGGCCGCCGGACAGCTGCGATGGGTAACGGCTGCCGAGGGACTCTAGCTGAACGAATTTCAAGAGTTCGGCGACGCGCGCCCTTATCTGCTCGCGCGACGGCCGCGAATGGCGCGGACGCACATTGAGGCCGTAAGCGATATTGTCGCCGACCGTCCTATGCTTGAAGAGCGCATAATTCTGGAAAACGAAGCCGACGCGCCGATCCTGCACGGGAAGATTGGTCGCGTCCTGTCCATCGAAATAGACGCGGCCGCGGTCGGGCGCATTCAAGCCTGCGATCACTCGGAGAAGAGTCGTCTTGCCTGAGCCCGACGGCCCCAGCAAAGCGACAAGCTCGCCAGGCTGAATATCAAGGCTCACATCGCGCAGCGCTGCGAAGGCGCCGAAGTCCTGCGCGACGTTTTCAACGCGGATCGCGAAGCCCTGCTTGCGTGCGTCAGTGTCGCCCTCCGCCGGCTGCGAGCGCGTCGGCGTGTCGCCATTCGAGGAAGCTCTTGATTCCGAGCGTGACGAGCGCCAGGCTTGCAAGGAGAACTGAGAGAGCGAAAGCGGCGACAGTATTGTATTCATTGTAAAGAATCTCCACCTGAAGCGGAATTGTGTTGGTTAGGCCTCTGATGTGGCCGGAAACAACGGAGACCGCGCCGAATTCGCCCATTGCGCGCGCGTTGCACAGAAGCACGCCGTAAAGCAGGCCCCATTTGATGTTGGGCAACGTCACAGTGACGAAAGTGGTGAAGCCCGAAGCGCCGAGAGTGAGCGCTGCTTCCTCCTCCACAGTCCCCTGCTCCTGCATCAGCGGGATGAGTTCCCGCGCAACGAATGGGAAGGTGACGAAGATCGTCGCGAGCACGATGCCCGGAACGGCGAAGATGACCTGCGTCCCATGAGCCGAAAGCCATTTGCCGAAGAGTCCCTGGGCGCCGAAGACCAGCACATAGACAAGACCCGAAACGACCGGCGACACAGAGAAGGGCAAATCGATCAGCGTGATCAAAAGGCTCTTTCCGGGGAAAGAGAATTTTGCGATCGACCAGGCGGCGGCCAGTCCAAAGACGAGATTGGCGGGCACAGCAATAGCCGCCACCAGCAGCGTCAGTTTTATGGCGGCGATGGCGTCCGGTTCGCTGAAGGCCTCCAGAAAGACCGAAAAGCCCTTGGCGGCGGCCTCGACGAAGACCAGGGCAAGCGGCGCGAAGAGAAAGGTCAGCGAAAAGACGAGGGTCGTCGCGATCAGCAGATAGCGCGTAACGGGCGCGTCCTGGGTCACGGGACGCACTTTAGCGCCCGTGCGAATGCGGGGGAAAGACTCAACGGCAATTTCAGACATGGCCGAACCTCTTCCGACTCCAGGCCTGAATCAGATTGATGACGAGAAGCGCGACAAAAGAGATAGCGAGCATGATGGTCGCAATGCCTGTTGCGCCGGCGTAGTCATACTGCTCCAGCTTCTCGATGATGAGCAGCGGCGCGATCTCCGAGACATAAGCGATATTGCCCGAGATGAAGATGACCGAGCCATACTCGCCGACACCTCGGGCGAAGGCGAGGGCAAAGCCGGTCAGGAGCGCGGGAACCAGCGGCGGCAAAAGCACACGCACGACCGTCTGCAGGCGTGAGGCGCCGAGCGTGGCGGAAGCCTCTTCGAGTTCCGTTTCGAGCTCCGCGATGATCGGCTGCACGGTTCGAACGACAAAAGGCAGGCCGATGAAAACGAGCGCAACAAGAATGCCCCAGCGGGTGAAGGCGATTTTCACGCCGAGATCGGCTAACGGGGCGCCGAACCAGCCATTTGGCGCGTAAAGCGCCGCCAGCGAAATCCCCGCCACCGCCGTCGGCAAAGCAAACGGGAGATCGACAAAAGCGTCCAGCAGACGCCGTCCCGGAAACTGATAGCGCGTCAGCGTCCAGGCGGCGATGAGACCAAAGAAGAGGTCGATTCCGGCCGCCAGGAAGGAAACGGCGAAGGTCGTCTGCAGCGACGCCGCCACGCGCGGCTCGAGCGCGATCTGATAGAGACCCGAAAGCCCCAGGCCAGAAGAGCGCCACACCAGCGTCGCCAACGGAAACAGAACAACGAGCCCCAGATAGAGCAGCGTATAGCCGAAGGTCACGCCGAAACCGGGAATGACGCTCGGCGCTTTGAAGCGCCGAGCGTGCCGTCCTGCGAGTGTCGGGGAGGTCACTTCGCAGGCTCTTGTGTTTGGATGTCGTCGAAGACGCCGCCATCGGCGAAGAACTTCTTCTGCGCGGCCGCCCAACCGCCGAAGGTTTTGTCGACGGTGAAGAACTCGATTTTTGGCAGCTTCGCGAGGTCTTCTTTCGTGGCGAACTCGGGGTGAGCCGGTCGATAGAAGTTCTTCGCGATAAGCGCCTGGGCCCCCGGCGTATAGAGGAATTCAAGATAGGCCTCGGCGGCTTTTTTGTTGCCCTTCCCGTCTGCATTGGCGTCGACGACCGCGACCGGCGGCTCGGCAAGCACGGAGCGCTTCGGCGCAACGATTTCGAATTTGTCGGGTCCGAATTCCTTCAGCGCCAGAAAGGCCTCGTTCTCCCAGGCGATCAGCACGTCGCCGAGGCCCCGCTGAGCGAAAGTGATGGTGGAGCCGCGCGCGCCAGTATCGAGGACAGGCGCGTTTTTGTAGATCGCCTTGACGAAGGCCTTCGTCTTGGCTTCGTCGCCTTTGAATTTCTCGAGCCCGTAACCCCACGCTCCAAGGAAATTCCAACGCGCGCCTCCCGAGGTTTTTGGGTTCGGCGTAATGACCGCGACGCCGGGTTTCGCGAGGTCATCCCAATCCTTGATCGCCTTCGGATTGCCTTTGCGAACCAGGAAAACAATCGTCGAGGTGTAGGGCGAGGAGTTGTTGGGCAAGCGCCTCTGCCAGTCAGCGGGGATCTTGCCCGTCTTTGTCGCGATGGCGTCGATGTCGGCGGCAAGCGCCAGAGTCACCACGTCGGCGTTGAGGCCGTCGATGACCGCGCGGGCCTGCGCCCCGGAGCCGCTATGCGAGGCCTGCACCTCGATCGCCTCGCCGGTCTTCGACTTCCAGTATGCGGCGAAGGCCGGATTAATCTGCTTATAGAGTTCACGCGTCGGATCATATGAGACGTTCAGCAGCGACTGAGCCGCTTGCGCGGAAAACCCGCCAAATACGCCAAAAGCCCCAGCAACCGCCAGCGCGCGAAAAAGCCCGCAGAACTTACCCCTACCCCTATGCATAGGCCCTACTCCATCCATCAGACTTATAAAGTCTATGATGTGACTAGACTATGTGGCAAGCGGTTTTTCGGGGCCAGTCCACACAATTTTCAGCAGCCTACTCGATGAATTTCATGACATCGGAGAGGGTGATCGCGATGACGCCATCCGCGGCCACGCGGCCCAGGGAATATTTCTCGCTGGCAAGCGCTTCGAGCGCCGATCGGTCGGAGTCGAGTTGGGAACGAAGCTCGTCTTCGTCGGGGAGCGCGGAATCCCCTTCAAGAGCATCATCGGAGACGAATACCCGCACCGTCTGTTGGGCCCCCGCGACGCGCATGGCGAAGGAGAAGCCGTTCTCCTCGCGCACCACCTCGGAGTCGATGTGCTCAAGCGTCATGGCGGTCGCCCCCTGCATGCGTTTCGCGAAAGAAATGCATGGGACGCCGTTCGGTTCCAGTCTAACTCAGGCCGCGTCCATCGCGCAGCGGTCCGAGACTTCTTCGGCGTCCGACTTCAACCCAATCCAGCGGTTGACGGTCGCTGCGTCGAAGCCCGACTCGCAATGGTCGCCGACCCGCATGAGCGGCCGTCGGATCAGGCCCGGGTCGAGCATCATCATTACGAGCGCTTCCTGCGGATTGACCTTGTCCGGATCGACCTCCCCGGATTTCACGCGCGGAGATGCGGCGTTGAACCACTCCCTTACGGGCTTCGAACCGAAATAAGGGCGCAGGCTCGACGCGCTCCACGGTTCGCTCAGAAGATCGCGGGCGTCGACCTGATGGCCGGAAGCGCGCAAAAGCGCCTTCTGTCTCGCATTGCCGGCGCAGCCGGGCTTTTCATAGAAAATAACATTCGCCATGAGCAGCCTCGAAAGAAGTAAGCGATATCGCTTTCGCCTATCGCGCCACGCATTCTAGCGTGTAATCGCGCGATGCGGCGCCCGAATGACATGCACGAGGCTAGGCGCCGCGCCGTATTTTCACGCAATCTGCCCAAGGTTTGAAAAATCAACGCGAAAGCGCCCATGTGATGGAAACGCGCTCGGTGATCCGCTGCAAACCCGGCCGCAAAGGCGCGGAAAAGGACGCCGGCACGGCGCTCATGCGCGCCTCCGCCAAAGGGACAGGGCCGCTCTCGTCAAACGGGCGAATCTCGATAACGCGGGCGAGCCGGAGCCCGGCGGCTTCGGCATAAACCCGCGCGCGGCGTTCGGCGTCCTTCACGGCCTTGGCGCGCAGGGCGTCTCGTCTCGCCGTCAGGTCGGAATTATCATAATCGACGCCCTCGAGGCTGTTGGCGCCCTTGTCGATGACGCTCCCGACCACGTCGGCGGCTTTGTCCGGGGGCTTGACGAAAACCGCAAGGCGGTTGCTCGCGCGGTAGAACTGGACGGCTTTCGATTTGCCCTTGGCGTCGCGGTCATCCGACATCGGCGACAGCGACACGCCCTGCGTCTGCACGTCGGCGTCGGCGACGCCCATCGTTTTGAGCCCAGCGAGGATCGCCTCCATCGTGCGGGCGTTTTCCGACGCAGCCGCCGCCGCTGTCGGTCGCTCGGTCACCACCCCGAAACGTAGAATGGCCCTGTCCGGCGCCACCTCCTCCGCCGCCTCGCCCATCACGGAAATGTTGGCCACAGAATCCTTGAGCGATTCCGCCCGCGCAAACCCGCCAAAAACCAGAGAGAGTGCGAGAAAGAAACGAATCATGGCATATCCCCAGCGCCGCGGCGCGCGGCCACAAAAGCGCCGCTTGCGGCCTTAGCCCAGTTCGATCATACAGGTGCTTCGATCATACAGGTACGGAGCGCGTTCGTCGCGCGCGCCGCGAATAGGCCTCATGCCCCTTCTTTACCACTACCCGCTGTGTCCACATTCGCGTTTCATTCGCCTGATCCTCGGTGAATACGCAATCGCCGTCGAGTTGATCGAGGAGCGCGCCGCCGATCGTCGGCCCGAATTCCTCGCGCTCGATCCCGCCGGACGAACGCCCGTCTTCATCGATGATGACGGAACGATCGTTCCAAGCGCCGTGATCGCCGACTATCTGGACGAGGCCTATGGCGCTGAGCGCGGCCCTCTGCGCCTCTTGCCGCAAGAGAAACACGCGCGCGTCGAGACGCGGCGGCTCGTGGACTGGTTCAACGTGAAATTCTTCGAAGAAGTGACGAGCTGGCTCGTCACGGAGAAAGTCTATAAGCGCTTTTCGCCGCAAGGCGGCGCGCCGGACATGGACCTCGTGCGCGTCGCGCGCGCCAACATCCGCCATCACATGCGCTATATCGGCTATCTGGCAGGCGCCCGAAACTGGCTCGCCGGCGACCGCCTCACCTACGCGGATTTCGCGGCGGCTGCGCATCTCTCTTGTGCCGACTATCTCGGCGACGCGCCCTGGGACGAGGACGAAGCGGTGAAGCACTGGTATCAGCGCGTCAAATCGCGCCCCGCGTTCCGCCCGCTATTGGCCGACCGCGCGCCGGGCATGACGCCGGGACCCTATTACGGCGAGCTGGATTTTTAATCCGCTGACCGCAAGCCTCAGGCTCGCATTTTTCCGGCGCGCCGGCAGGCGCGCGGCCCATGCGCGCGCTATATTCGCCGCTCCATGTCAATCGAAAACGCGATCCGCGCACACGCCCTCTCGCTCGGCTTCGACGCCTGCCGCTTCACGACCGCCGACGCGGCGCCGGAGCTGGGCGAGCGTCTGCGGGCGTGGCTCGCCGGCGGCTCGCATGGCGAGATGAGCTGGATGGCGGAGACCGCCGAGCGCCGCGTCTCACCGGAAGCGCTATGGCCCGCCGTGAAAAGCGTCGTGATGCTCGGCCTCAATTATGGTCCCTCGACCGATCCGCTCGCGGCGCTGCAAAACCGCCGGGCGGGCGCAATCTCGGTTTACGCCCGCCACCGCGACTATCACGATATCGTCAAGGGAAGACTGAAGCAGCTCGCGGCTTTCATGATCAAGCGCGCGGGCGGAGGCGACGTAAAAGTCTTCGTCGACACCGCCCCCCTCATGGAGAAGCCGCTGGCGCAGCGCGCCGGGCTCGGCTGGCAGGGCAAGCACACGAACCTCGTCTCCCGCGACTTCGGCTCCTGGCTCTTCCTCGGCGCGATCCTCACCGACCTGGCGCTTGCGCCGGACTCGCCGGAGCGCGACCATTGCGGCTCCTGCCGCAACTGCCTCGACGCCTGCCCGACTGGCGCCTTCACGGGGCCATACCAGCTCGATGCGCGCCGCTGCGTCTCCTACCTGACGATCGAGCACAAGGGCCCGATCCCGCGGGAGCTGCGTGCGGCGATCGGCAATCGCGTCTATGGCTGCGACGATTGCCTCGCCGTCTGCCCCTGGAACAAATTCGCTCGGGTCGCGCATGAAGCCAAGCTTGTCGCCCGCCCGGACCTCGAAATCCCCTCGCTCGCCAGCCTCGCGCGGCTCGACGACGCCGCTTTCCGCGCCCTTTTCTCCGGCTCGCCGATCAAGCGCATCGGCCGCGCCCGTTTCATCCGCAATGTGCTCATCGCCATCGGCAACAGCGGCGCAGCCGCGCTCGCCGAAGAAGCCGAGCGGCTGCTGACGGACGCCGATCCGCTCGTTCGCGGCGCGGCGGTCTGGGCGCTCGCCAGACTCGCGCCGCAACGTCTCGTTGCATTGCAGCCACTCAACGCCGCGGAAGCAGATGAGACCGTCCGCGACGAATGGGCAAAAGAGACACAGTCCGGAAAAAAATAGGCTGAGAACCGAATTCGTGCGCCGCAGCACACTTGCCGTGCGCCAATTCCATCTAATCTGAGACCAAAGACCCGTCCCAGCCAGCCGGCGCCATGACCCCATTTTCGAGACGACCCGCAGATGACCCTTCCGAGGAGGCCGCGCGCCTCCTGCTCAGGATCGGCGTGTTCATGCTCTTCGTGATCTCGCTGCTGGCGCCGATCCTTGCCCGGCAGACCGTTTACATCCTCCTGCCGGTCGGCGCGGCGCTCCTGCTCGCCTCCGCCTTGCTCTCGAATAGCAATCATTCGGGAACTTCCTTGAAGGCGCTGGTCGCCTCCCCGCCTGTCTGGGCCGCGCTGCTGCTTGCGCTCTGGGCCGGAATATCGCTCGTCTGGACGCCGTTCGAGGGGCCGGCCGAGCGCTTCGCCAAGGCGGCCGCGACCATGGCGCTCGCCGCGGCGGCGGCAAGCTTCATGCCGCTGCGCACCAAGACCTCGAACCTCAACCTGCTGCCGATCGGCGTGGCCGCGGCGGCCCTCGCGCTCGTCGCAATCACGCTCTTCGCCGCGCCCAAATATTCGATCGAGGACATTCTCGACGTCAGCCCCCTCGGCCGCGCAGGCCTCGGCCTTGCGCTCTTGGTCTGGCCGGCCATGGGGGCGCTTGCCGCGCGCGGCCGTTGGATCATGGCCGCAGGATTAGGCCTATCCACCATCTTCGCTTGCGTCCTCGCCGGCGCGCCGAACGCCCTGCCCGCTCTCATGGGCGGCGCCGTCGTCTTCGCGCTCGCCTTTGGCCGAGCGCAGCCCGTCTCGTTCGCGCTGGCTGGCTTCATGGCGGCGGTCGCCCTGCTGGCCCCGCTCGCTGCGCTTGGGGCCTATCTTATCTGGCCCGAACCAGCGCCTGCGTTTTTCAAGCATCTGGCTTTCTGGGGGCGGATGATCGCGAGCGATGGCTTGCGCACCCTTCTGGGTCACGGCTTCGGCGCGGCGACCTGGGGCGTGCTCGGCGGCTATCTGCCCGCCGCGAGCCCGCGCAGCCTCATTTTTCAGATCTGGTTCGATCTCGGCGCGCTCGGCGCGGCGGCGCTGGCTCTCGTGCTCGCCCGCGCGAGCCTCACCGTCGGCCGGTCCCGCCCCGCCCTCGCGCCTTTCCTGCTCGGCGGGGTCGCCGCCGGCTTTGTCATCTGCCTATTGGGACCGGCGGCGGAGCAACTGTGGTGGCTGACGCTCGCGGGGCTCGACGCCATCGCCTTCGCTCTGGTAATGCGCGGCCAGTTCCGCAAGCGCCGCCCGGTCCTGCCAATGGGGCTCGGCGCTTCCCGAGCGGACGACAGCGCCTGACGAGAGAGTTTCCTTGGCCGAATATCCGACGCTGACCTCCGCGGTCGATCCGCTTGCGCTCGGCGAATCCGTAGTCGCCGGCGCCTGGCTCGGCGATGCGCCCGCCTTCGCCCTGGCGGATGGGGCCGTCTTCCTTGGCGACACGAGCGGCAACCGCCGGGTTTCAGCACACCCGGACGCCGCCATCCTCGTGGCGGCCAGCGACGGTAAGCAACTTGTCACCGGCGGCGACGACGGCCGCGTGGTCGCGACCGACGCCACCGGCCAGAGCGAGACCATCGCCGATGAAAAGGGCAAATGGATCGACGCGCTCGCCGCGCACGAGGGCGCGATCGCCTGGTCGGCCGGGCGCTACGCCCGCGCCCGCTCGCCCAAGGGCGAGGTAAAGTCGCTCGATCTGCCCTCGACCTGCCGGGGCCTCGCCTTCTTCCCGAAGGGTTACCGCCTCGCCGCCGCCCACTACAATGGCGCGACGCTTTGGTTTCCCAACGCCGGCAAGCCTGAACTCCTTTCATGGAGCGGCTCCCATCTCGACGCGACGATCTCGCCGGACGGGCGCTTCCTCATTACCTCGATGCAGGAAAACACACTGCACGGCTGGCGCATCGCAGACGCCAAGCACATGCGGATGGCGGGCTATCCCGCCAAAACCCGCAGCTTGTCCTGGTCTTCCGATGGCAAATGGCTCGCGACCTCGGGCGCCGACGCCTGCATCCTGTGGCCCTTCTCGGGCAAGGACGGGCCGATGGGCCAAAGCCCGCGCGAATGCGGCGTGCGCGTGAACGTGCCGGTGACGCGCGTCGCCTGCCACCCCGCGGCGCTCGTCGTCGCGATCGGCTACGACGACGGGATGGTGCTGCTCGCGCGCGTCACAGACGGCTCGGAGATCTTGGTTCGCCGCCCGGCCGAAGACCCGAAAAACGCCCGCATTACGACGCTCGCCTGGGACGCCAGGGGCGCGCGGCTGTTGTTCGGCGCCGAGAATAGCGAGGCGGGGCTTTTGACGCTGCCGAAGGGGTAGTGGTGGAAGTCTAGCGCTTGGTTTGCGCGATGGGCAGCGGGTGAAAGCAGGTGGGGTGGGACTGCTTTTGACCCATCCCCGACGTTGCGAGTGTCTGCTTTCCGATATCAACGTGTGATGCACGAAACTTCGGCGCGCGTTGCTTCTCCAGGCCGAGGCTGAAGCGGCCACCAACGCGATGCCCGCCAAGGCGTGGATCATCGGAGGATGCGTTGGCCAGAGCCACCAGTCCGGCGATAGGACAATGCCACTTTGAAGAAGGCCACCGTGCGTGATTGCTGGAATCGCCAATCCGACTGGTCTGCCAGCCGTGGTCGTCCGCGAGATTGCCGGGTACAAGGCCCCAGAAGCAGGCGAAGCCGGTGACTGCGCAACGTCGGGTCAGTATGCAATCGGCTTTCAGCCAGTGGGACAATTTGTGCGTGATGCCTAAGGGGGCGCCGCGAATTCAGCCGCAATCTTCGCGTGGAGCGTCTTCGCTGCGAACATGTCGCCCGGCATGGCAACGAGGTGCGTAGCATTGCGCGTGTGCCCACGACTTAGGCGTGCGCGCATTCGCTCGCCGCGCTCGTCCCGCCGAGGGACGACAGATGAGGCACGCCCATCGGCTACCGTCGAAGCTGAGCATGCCGCGGCTCAGAGGGCGAACGCTGACGCTCGAACATCAGTGCTCACCCTGACGATACAGAACATACTGCGCTTGAAACGGGACTCGTACAGTGTCGGCGCCGCGGCTGGGAGTGGTGGCAGGGAGCCGTCCCCCGCGCGTCGAGATGCGCTGGATATAGCTCACGTTGCTCAGAATCCCCCTTCCCACAGTGCGAGTGACCTCGTACAGCTCCCAGTTAGCGTCGGCATCCTCCGGCGCGGCGAAACTCCTCGCCATTCTTGTTTCGGCCGAGCTGCCGTCGGACGCGTTCCAGACGAGATCGGGCGACACCTGCAACTCGATCTTGTCTTTCTCGGGAGAAGCGGCGCCGGCGAGCGTCAGGTCGCCTTGCACCGAGCTGCCGCGGCTTTCCCATGCACGCTCGCGGCCGGCGCCGCCAGTCCCGGCGGCGAACACGGCGACGCCTTCGCCCAGGACGTCAGCGAGCTTGACGACGGGCGCCGGCGGCCTCAGCGCCGCCACCGTATTGGCCGGCAGCGTCGTCATGACGGCCTCGCCGCCTTCGCCCATTATAATGCCATGAGCTACCGGGACATCGTGCGGCTGGAACGGAATCCATGCGCTCTGGCCTGTTCCGTGATCCGCGCCGAGTTCATAGCAGATCATCAAGTTGGAGGAGGTTCCGACAAAGACCTTCCCGTCGGCGATCGTGGGCACATGCCAGTGGCCGAGCGTAGCAAAGCCTGTGTCCCATAGCGGATTCAGGTTTTCCGCGTCGAACGCGTAGAGCCTTCCAGGAGACGGACTGCCTGGCGTGTAGGCTGCGGGTAAGGTCGCCCACACGATGGCGGAGCCGCGCCGGTTGGCGTTCGAGGATATCGAGATGATGCCGCCCGGCATGGTCGACTGCAGCGCCTTCACCGCGCCTTGCAATTGTGCGGGCTCCTGAATCTTGCCGGCGTTCGCATCGAAGCGATAGAGCCGCAGATAATCTTTCTCCCCCCACACATAGAAATAGCCGTACGGACTGTCCTCCGGACGCCAGTAGGTCGGCGAGCCATGCAGGTGCGGTCCGGTATTCCAGTGTTGGTCGCGCTGCGAGGGATCGTACAGATTGGTCGAGGCCGTGATCATCTGCCGAAGCTGCATCGACTTGCCGTCCAGGAGATACATGTAGCCAGGCTTGCCGCCGCCGACGACGAGTCCGGTGCCGGGGATCGACATTGCGCCGCCGCCACCAAAATCGGCGTCATTCGCGGCCATGGCGTCGCTATCCTGGGGAACGAAAAGCGATGGAACAAGTGACGAGCCGGTGGGCGTGAGCTTGATGAAGCTGTCGCCGAACTGGTCGTTCGGCAGGTCCGTTTTCCCGTTTCCGCTCAGGAAGTAGATGTTGCCGTCGGGGTCGGCCGCCAATCCGCCGCCGCCCTGCCAGATGCCCGCCGCATCGTCCGGATGATTGAAGGAATACGGCTTCCTCAGCGCCTGGAAGTTCCTGGAGGTATTGAACGTCGCCTGCAGGGCGAGATCATAGGCCCGATAAGCCATAACCCACCCGTGATAATCCAGGAAGGCTTCGGAGCCGGCGATCGATCCGAAGGCGATGTAAAGTGAGCCGTGATCGAGCAGCAACGCCGGATGCTGTCTATGGAACGGAGCCTCGAACGCGACGCTTCCGCCATTCGCACGATATATGGACGCGCTCACCATCGTCCTGGCGACTTCCTTGCCCGTCCGAATATCCAGCGCGACGATCTAGAATGCAGTGTCGAGGTTCTTCAAGTCCGTATCTTGATACGTGTGGGCCTTGCCGTCGTTCGGCGGCTGCGTGCTGTCCGGCTGATCTGCCGAGTCGAGGGCCTGATTTTTCGTGCTGAAGGCGACGTAAATGCGATTGTTCGGCGCGTCGACGACCGGCGTGGCGTCGATGCCCTGCGCCATTCCGCGCTTGGCCGTATCGCTGTCGAGGAGCGTTGCCACCCATTTCTCGGCGCCGGTATCGGCGTCGAGCGCATAAACCTTGTTCGTCCAGATCGTGGAGACGAACAGTCCGTTGGCGGCTCCGCCGGGAAACGCGACTCGTCGGACATACAGCGGCTGGGCGTTGATCCAGCCATCAATGGGGTGGGTGTATTTGATGCGCATTCCACGCGACGAAACTGCCTGAGGCGTGAGAATAGTCT
>JAMBEQ010000134.1 GCA_024506175.1 Methylocystis sp. | reverse complement strand
GTCACCCATCGAAGGAGGCGACGGTAATCGCGAATTCGTCATCCATGCGGCGCGCCCATGAAAAAGCTCCACGTCGAACGTCTCGGTCTACGCGGGGAAGGGATCGCCCGTCACGGCGATGGGCGCGTCTTCGTTCCATACGCGCTTCCCGGCGAGACGGTGATGGCGGAAGTAGAGGGCGATCAGGCTCGGCTCGTCGAGATCGTCGAGCCATCGCCCCAACGCATCGCCCCTTTTTGTCCGCACTACGCTCGTTGCGGCGGCTGCGCAGTGCAGGCCCTGGCGCCCGAGGCCTATGCGGACTGGAAGCGCGGCCTCGTCGTCACGGCGCTCCGCAACGCCGGTCTCTCACTGGAGGTCGCGCCGCTCGTCGACGCCCACGGCGCGGGGCGCCGCCGCGTTGCTTTCCACGCGCGCATGGAGAAGGGCCGCGCGCGCGTCGGATTTATGGCGGCGCGCTCGCATGAGATCGTCGAGATCGAGTCCTGCCCCTTGCTTGCGTCCGTGCTTGCGGGCGCTTTGCCTGCGGCGCGCACGCTGGCGCAAGTCCTCGCGGCGCGCGGCAAACCGCTCGATCTCGCCTTCACCGCGACGCTCGAAGGGATGGATGTCGATCTGCGCGGCCCCGGCCCGCTTGAGGAACATGAGACGAGCGCGCTGATCGAGGCGGCGGCGGCGCATGACCTTGCGCGCCTCTCCAATCATGGCCGGCTGGTGGCGTTGCGTCGGCCGCCGCTCGTGCAAATCGGCCCCGCGCGCGTTCCTGTCCCACCTGGGTGCTTTCTGCAGGCGACGGAGGAGGGCGAGGAAGCGATCGCAGCGCGCGTGCTGGAGGCGACCAAGGCCGCAAAGCGCGTCGCCGATCTCTTCTGTGGCGTCGGCGCTTTCGCCTTGCGGCTCGCGCAGCGCGCGCGGGTCTCCGCCTATGATTCGGCGGCCGAGGCGGTCGATGCGATGCTCGCCGGCGCGCGCGGGGCGGCCGGATTGAAGCCGCTAGCGGGCGCGGCGCGCGATCTCTTCGAGCGGCCGCTTTCCGCCCGTGAACTCGCGCCTTTCGACGCTGTCGTCTTCGACCCGCCGCGCGCGGGCGCCTTGGCCCAGGCGAGCGAAATCGCGCGGTCGCAGGTCCCGACAGTGGTCGCCGTATCGTGCAGTGCACAAAGTTTCGCTCGAGACGCCGCGATTTTGCTCAATGGGGGATATTCACTCTCTCCTATCGAGCCCATTGATCAATTCCGTCACGCGCCCCATGTCGAAATTGTCGCAGTCTTTTCGCGGCGAAATGGGCAGAAGCGGCCAAAACGGGCTCTTCTAGGGTGAAACCCTTAATTTTTGGGTAACGGTCATGTGACGAGAATGTCTCAAGGGAAGGGGAAATCGACGGATTGGACAGGACCAGAAGCGGAGCCGGTTGCCGACTAAAAGAATCAGGCATAGGATTTGCTGAAGTTCCGGCGTGTAGGTGGGAATCGAGTGATTTCCGGGAACTGGAAGGAGATAGTCATGATGAATGCGATTATCGCCGCAGCATTGTGCAGTGTCGTCCTCGCGAGCGCGCCTGCTGTCGCGCGCGCTTACGTCTACGCCCGCCGGAAAGACGTCAAGGCCCGCCGCCACCGGGATTACTACTAGAGCGCATTCCGCAAAAGTTGGCAGACTTTTGCGACATGAATGCGCTCCCAACTTTTGGTTTTGCGCGACTTCTCATCGCTCGCATGATTCCATGCGAGCGGAAAGCGCGCTAAGGCTTGGTTCAACCCGAGGGCGCTTCTCTGTCTCTTAGCGCTTTTGACGCGCCCGCTCTCTGCGTTGGCCTGAAGGCCATCGTCGGAGCTTCCGCCGTGATGACGAATGCGGCGGAGATGGACGCTTACCTGTCCGAACCGCGCGACCTTTTTCGCGGTCGCGCGCTATGCGTGGTCAAACCCAAAGACGCAGGCGAGGTCGCCCGTGTGCTGGCGCTCTGCAACGAGCGCGGTGCCGCCATCGTTCCACAAGGCGGCAATACGGGTCTCGTCGGCGGCCAGACGCCGGACATGGGCGGCCGGCAGATCGTTCTTTCCCTGCAAAGACTCGATCGCGTGCGCGAGGTCGATCCCGACTCGGACGCCATGACGCTCGAGGCGGGCGTGACGCTCGCGCGAGCGCAAGAGGTCGCGCAGTCGGCTGACCGCTATTTTCCCTTGTCGCTGGCCTCCGAGGGAAGCTGCACGATCGGGGGCAATCTCGCAACCAACGCGGGCGGCGTGCATGTGCTGGCTTACGGCGCGGCGCGGGATCTTGCGCTCGGCGTCGAAGTCGCGCTCGCCGACGGGCGGATTCTCTCGACGCTCGGCAAGCTGCGTAAGGACAATACAGGCTATAATCTCACCCAGCTTTTCGTGGGCTCCGAGGGCACGCTCGGCGTCATCACCGCCGCGACGTTGAAGCTCTTCCCGCGCCCGCGCTCGCGCGCCGTCGTCTTCCTTGGTCTCGACGATCCGGGCAAGGCGCTGACGCTGCTCAATTTCATGAAGGACCACGCCGGGCCGGCGCTGCAGGCTTTCGAGCTTGTTCCGCGCATCGGCCTCGAGATGGTCCTGCGACACATGCCGGCGACTCGCGATCCGCTCTCCGCCCCGCATCCCTGGTATGCGCTTATCGAGACCGCCGGGTTTGCAGAAGGAGAAGCCGAGCGCGTGGCCACTCATTCTTTCGCTCAGGCGATGGAAGCCGGGCTAACGCGAGACGCCACAATCGCGCACTCGCTGGAACAGGCCCAGAGCCTTTGGCGGCTGCGTGAAAACCTTTCGGAGGCGCAGAAGCGTGAGGGCGGCTCCATCAAGCACGACATCTCCGTGCCGATCGATCGCATTCCTGCCTTTATCGCTGAAGCGGGGGAGCGAATCGCAGCCGGCTTCCCAGGCGCGCGTCCCGTGCCATTCGGCCACATGGGGGATGGCAACCTTCACTATAACGTCTCTCAGCCCATTGGCGCCGACAAGGCGGCGTATCTCGCGCGCTGGGATGAGATGAGCGAAATCGTGCACGGGCTCGTGCACGAATATGGCGGGTCGATCTCCGCCGAGCATGGCATCGGCCGGCTGAAGCGGCAGCTTCTCGCGCGGACAAAAGACCCGGCCGCCCTCGACGTCATGCGCGCTTTGAAAAAGACGTTGGACCCTAGGGGCGTGCTCAATCCCGGCAAGCTTCTCTGATCAGCCAAAGAGCGTCCGCATCACTGGCTCTTGCAATTGCGGGCCTTCGCCCGTCGCCTTGTTGATCGCAGGGCTGATCTCGAAGAATTCGAGCGCGTCTTCGGGCGCGAGCTTCAAAAGCGCTGCGGCCTTTTCCGGGGAAACGTCGTCGCAGTCGAGCCAGGCTTCAAAATCCTTTTGTTCCAGAATCGCCGGCATGCGGTCGTGCACCGAAACAGTCGCAGCGTTGGCGTTGGTCGTGAGAATGCAGGCCGTGTCGATCTCGGCGCCGTCAGCGCCGGCGTAGGTCTCCCACAGACCGGCCATTCCTATGGGCTGGCCGTCCGCGCGTCGGAAGAGGTAGGGCCTGCGCTCGATTCTTCGACCGGCGCCAAGCTTAAGCCATTCGTAATAGGCGTCGGCGGGCACGAGGCAGCGCCGCCGCTTCATGGGGTTCCGGAAGCTCGCCTTTTCGAGGGCCGTCTCGGCTCTTGCGTTGATGATCAAGGGAAAGTCGCGCGTTTCTTTCACGAAGCCCGGCAAAAACCCCCAGCGCGCCAGCATGAAACGCCGTGTCTGCTTGCCGCCCTGGCGCTCGCTCGCGACGATGGCGATCGGCAGCGTCGGCGCGATATTGTAGCGCGGCGGAAAATTTGGCGTTTCGGGATAGCCGAACAGCCGCCTGATCGCCTCGGGCGCGGAGGTGAGGGCGTAGCGTCCACACACAATCGTCATCCTTCCCACGCGTTCAGCGCCGACGTCTCGACCCGTCTAAGCAAGAATTTGTTATCGGATTCAATTCAAGCTTGTGAAGGAGCATATATCCGCGAGATGCGCATGACTTTCGACATCGGACTTATCGAACCGCGCGACGAGCGCCTGAAGGCGTTCGAACAGCTGCACTCGAAGACGCTGGTCAACCCCCTGTCCGGCCTCACTAACGATTATCTGAATCTTTTCAATGAGCTGGTGATGATTGTCGAACAAATCCCCGTCATGCCGGAGCTCGCCGGCGATCTTTCCGCCTGGCGGCCAGTCAGCTACCAGGAATATTTCCGTAGGTCTCAGCTTCCGGGGAGGCACTCGGCGCTCGCGGCTTACGAGGAGCTCAGCCCGAGCTTCCGCCGCCGTTTCGAGGCGTTTGTGGGCGAGCTCGACGTTGTCGCCCTTGCGAGCGTCGCCTCCATTCGCCGTCAGCTCCGCGACGGCATGCCGCAGGACATGGAGCGACTGAAGGAGACCTGCGCGCGCGCTGGCGAAAAGATGCGCGCCATTCTGCTGCGCGCCTCCCGCCTCGTAAATTACGCCAATCTGGAAGGCTGAGCGGGTTTATTCTCTGCGTCCGAAGAAGGCGGAAATCCTCGCGCGGGCCTCAGGGGTCGCGAGCGCCTGTGCGAAAAGCGCCGCCTCCAGGTCGATCCGGGCCAGAACTTCGGCCGGGTCGCCGCGTATCAGCCGACGTGCGGCGCGAAGCGCCGCCGCCGGCTTTTGCGCCAGCCGTCGGGCCGCCCCGATTGCAACTTCGAGCACGGTCTCCGGCTCCGCCAGCTCATTGACCAGCCCGAGCCGAAAGGCGTCCTCGCCCGAAAAGCCCTCGCCCGCCAGTAAATATTGAGAGGCCCGCGCCATGCCAAAACGCCGCGGAACGAGCAGGCTCGCGCCGGCCTCCGGCACGAGGCCGAGGTCGATGAAGGGCATGCGAAGCCGAGCGCCGGCGTTCGCATAAACCAGATCGCAATGAAAAAGCATGGTCGCGCCAACCCCTACGGCGTCGCCAGTGACGGCGGCGACCATGGGCTTCTCGAAAGCGGCGAGAGCGCGCACAAAGGCGAGCGCCGGAAACTCCTCAGGCTTTTCCATAAAATCGCGGAAGTCGGCGAGATCGTTGCCGGCGGTGAAGTCGCCGCCGGCCCCAGAAAAAACAACCGCTCCAATTGTTTCGTCGCCACGCGCTGCATCCAGCGCCTGGATGAGCGCCCGGTAGGTTTCGCGATCCAGCGCATTCTTTTTCTCCGGCCGGTTGAAAGTGAGCCGCAGAACGCCATCGCTGCATGAGACCAACATTTTCTCTGACATTAGAACTGCCACTCCGGGGCGAATCGTCGAAATGCTAGGGAGGAGACGGCGTCTTAAATATTGTCGTTTGACATTTTTGCATGGCGACGACGACGCCTCGCTTGAGGCGATTTGGTCTTTGCCTAGATGTTTTCTACGCACGCGCCTGCGTTGCCAAGCATCATCTTATCATCTATGGGTGTCCTAGAATGGAAAGCCTCGACCAGGGCGGTTGGGAATGCTTAACTTTTTCAAATGGTTTTTCGGGGATCCTGCCCAGCGCGCGCAGAGCTTTCTGAGAAGCGCCGAGCTTCGGCTGATCGCCAGAATAATCGAGGCGATGCCGGAAAGCGCTGAGCCTGTTCAGCTTTCGGGCTTGGGAGCGTTCGGCGCGGTCGTCGCCGCTTTGGCGCTTGTCTGGTCTGGCTCAATTCCGCTTGCGATTTGGGTTATCCCCGCTGCTATGGCGGTCAACTGGTTCGGGCTTTCGGTCGATCTGCCGCTCGCCCGCAGCCGAAATGCCGAGAGAGTCGCCGAAGGCATGGCGCACCATTTGGGTGAGATTTTCTCGCATCTCTCAATTTTGCTCGCTTACGGCTTTTCGCCCTTTGCGACCATGCGCGCAGCGGGAATCGTGGTCGTTTGCTACCTGCTCTTTGCTTCCTATGCCTATATCCGCGCCGCGGCCCCTCAGTCTGGCCAGATGGCTTACATTGGGATCGGCGTGACAGAGTTCAGGATTTTGTTGGCTTTTTGGCCTTTCGCCGCTGTGGCTTTAGGCGTGCCTCAGAGCAGGGATGACGTTCTGCCCGCCATAGACATCGCCATCCTGACGCTAGCAGGATTCGCTCTCGTTGGCTTGCTCGTCAAGTTTTTTTCGGACGGCCGAAAGATCACTTTGGCCGCTGGACGCGACGATTAGTTCACAGCCGCCGCAACACTAGCGTTAACAGGGCGGAAACCACCTTGATAAACTGTCGTGGTTTTTCATTAACCTGAATAATATGCTGTGACATAACAGCCACATTGAGGAAGGATTCCTATCGGTCGTGCATCTCGGCCCTCACGAACATGCACCTTTCTGTTAGGTTCAGACTCGCGGTTTGGAGATCCCAGCGTGGTTAGATCGGCATTGACGACTTTTCCTTTTGGCCTTCTCAAGCGTGCTTTTCTGCTCGCCTTGTGCGGCACCCTTGTCGGCTGTGGCATCACCCCTTCGAGTGGGCCGTCCAGGGACGAGATGGTAAAAGGAGTGTCGACTCTTCCCCAAGAGGGCGCGCCGCCGTTCGCTTGGGTCGAGGTCGACCGCCATACGCTCGATGTCCTGGCCAGGCGGTCGCCGCCGACCTTGCGCGGCTTCTTCGGCGATTACCGGCCTTCCGCATTGCAAGTGATCGGCGTCGGTGACGCTATGCAAATCACAGTTTGGGAAGCGGCTGCCGGCGGCCTCTTCTCTGCAGACGTGGGCAACCTTGCTCCTGGCTCCCGTTCCGCCGCCATTCCCGAGCAAGTCGTCGGACGTGATGGGTCTGTGACAGTCCCCTATGCGGGACGCATCAATGTCGCTGGGCGCACGCAGCAGCAAGTCGAGGCCGCTATCATCGAGCGCCTGCGCGGCAAGGCTATCGAACCGCAAGCACTTGTGAATGTGACGCGCAATATCAGCAATACGGTCACCGTGTCGGGAGAGGTGGCCAATGGCGCTCGCATCCCGCTGACCCTGCGTGGCGATCGTATATTGGATGTCATCGCTCAAGCAGGCGGCTATCGCTCAGCAGTCCACGAGACTTTTATCAGCCTTACGAGAGGCGATCGCACCGCTCGCGCGCCGCTCCAGGCCCTCTTGGCCAATCCGGGCGAAAATATCTATGTGCGTCCAGGGGACATTCTCACTATTGAAAGTCGTCCGCAGACCTTCACCGTCGCGGGCGCGTTGGGCGCTAACGCCGTGATTCCTTTCGACGCGCGTGGCATTACGCTTGAGGAGGCGATTGGCAGGTCCGGCGGGCTCAACGACAATCGCGCCGATCCCGACGGCTTCTTCGTTTTGCGTTATGAGCCGTCGGCCCTCGTACGAGAATTCCCCAACGTATCGCGGGATCTGTTGCGCGAACCGCTCATACCGGTTGCCTATCATTTGAATATGAGGGATCCAACCGCGCTCTTTGCGGCGCGGCGATTCCCCATCAGAGACAAGGACATCATCTATGCTTCCAACGCGCCGCTGGCTGAAATCGGCAAGATCGTGCAACTAGTGAACACGGTCGCCCAACCAGCGGCCCAGGGCGTCGCGGTAGGTCGCATAATGAGATAAGGTTGCGGATGCTTCTAAACCATTCTTGACCGTATGAGGTTTCGCGGTGCATCATCGCGCAGACAAACAAAAAATTACGCAGCTGTCTGCTTGGTCGTACGCTGCGGCGTGCGGGTATTGCGCGACTTATATCAATAGGACGTTCTAGGAGGGGGCGTGGCGAATATCAGGATCAATGATAGCGTGCTATCAAGGGCCGAGCGGGTAGCGCTTGACACGCTGGTTCGCCGCATACCTGCCGAGCTGACGCCAGACCATTTGACCGCTGTCGGGTTGGTCGGGGCGATCATTACCGCCGGCGGCTTCTTTGCCTGCTGGTGGTCAAACTGGTTCATGCTAGCGGTTGTATTTGGGCTTTTTCTCAACTGGTTCGGCGACTCGCTGGATGGCACGCTCGCGCGTTACCGTCGGATAGAACGCCCTCACTACGGTTATTTTATTGACCATTCGGCCGACCTGATTGCGCAGACCCTCATGGTCGTCGGTCTCGGCTTGTCTCCTTTCTTCACCATTCCATCGGCTCTCCTCGTGTTGTCGCTCTATCTTCTGATGAGCTCCTACACTTATCTCCGGGTCGTTACCGAGAGCGTGCATCGCCTGTCATATGGCGGAATGGGGGCGACAGAATTTCGAATTCTTATCGCCGTCTGGTCGCTAGCGGCCGCGGGGATCGGACCGGATGTTTCTATCTGGCGCATTTATTCATTCCTCGCGCTCGACGTTGTCATCGGCATTCTCTCAGGCTGCACCTTCTGCGGTTTCATTTGGGTCGTTCGCAACGATCTTAGCCGCTTGCGCAAAGAAGAGCGAAACGCTGAGAAAGGCGCCGCAGCGCGCGCCGAAAAAAAAATCCAGCCGCTTGAGGCTGACTTGGTCAAGCAGATCGTTAGATAGCCACATTTTGGCTTTGCCCGCATTTTGCGAGCCGATCCGATTCCTTTTGAATATTTTGTTTTCACTACTGCGACGCTCGAAAACTGCGGACCTCGACGATAATGTATAGCGAGTCAGAGGCTATGGCGTTCCACTGCGCCATTTCTCGCGGAAATTTTTTGGCGCTGGGGGATCATGTCGAAAAAAGGCCTTGTGCTGGTCACGGGTGCGAGCGGCTTCATCGGGGGGGCGGTCGTACGACGTTTGGTTTCAGACGGTTTTGCCGTGCGAGCGTTTACGCGCACGTCTAGCTTGCGGAATAATATCCCCGGCCTGTGCGAAGTTGTGGAGGGCGACGTCACCGATGAGGGAAGCGTCCGCGGCGCCATGCAAGGCGTAAACCGAGTCTTCCACTTGGCCGCTAATTATAAAATTTGGGCTCCGGATCCGCAGCCGGTTTTGAGGGTGAATGTCCGGGGAACCGAGATCGTTATGCGGGAAGCCCTACGGGCCGGCGTCGAGCGAATCGTTCACACGAGCAGCGTCGCGACGCTAAAGGCCGCCAACGGCGCCATATGCACGGAGAGAGACCGGGTTGCTCCAGAGAAGGCCATCGGCCCTTATAAGCAAAGCAAAGTTCTTTCCGAACGTCTTGTCGAACGGATGATAGAGGAAGAGAGGCTGCCGGCGATAATTGTCTGTCCATCCGCGCCCTTGGGGCCCGGCGACGTCAAGCCGACGCCAACAGGCCGAATCGTTTCGGAAGCCCTGCGTGGCGGCATGCCCGCTTATGTCGAGACAGGTCTGAACATCGCCCATGTCGACGACGTCGCCGCTGGGCATCTCGCCGCCATGGAGCGCGGTGAGATCGGCGAACGTTATATTCTCGGCGGCGAAAACTTGACTTTATGCGGCTTGTTGACCGAGATTTCCCGGGTGACGGGCCAGCGGGGCCCGCGCTTCAAATTGCCGGCGGGGCCGCTCATGCCATTGGCCTACGCCAATGAATGGGGCGCCCGCCTTTTGGGATACGAGCCGTTCCTCCATTGCGACAGCCTGAAGATGTCCCAAACGCGGATGTTTTTCGACGACGCGAAAGCCCGCCGCGAGCTCGGCTATCAGACGAGGCCGGTGCGGCATGCCGTACAGGATGCGGTGGATTGGTTTTTGAACGCCGCCCCAACCAGGAAGATTGCATGAGGGAGACGCGGTCGCGGGGGGCGGCCGCGCTGGTTCTCGCAACTGTTTTCGCTTGGCCTGGCCTCTCGCTCGCCGAAGATGGGTCGAGCGGCTTCGATTATTGCGCGCCGCCATTGCGCCCCGGCTGCATAGACGCGCCCGCCGTCACGGATGCATGTGAGACCGAAGTGCAGGCTTTCATCAAGACAGTCTTCAAATATAGGGCCTGTCTCGAACGGGAAAGCGAGCGTGCGGTGCGCGGGGCGAATGACGCCCTCGAAGCCTGGAAATGCCGCACCGGCGCGCTGAAATGCCGTTAAACGTTGCGCCGCCCGTCGTCTATGATGTCACGCGGCTCGTCACCAGAGCGCTCAACCCTTCGCCAAATGGCATAGATCGCGTCGACTTCGCGCTCGCGCGCCATTTTATCGGCGAAGGCGCGACGCCTCTGGTTTGCACGGCGCTTGGCCCCCGTCTCGCCGATACGGACAAAGCGCTGAACACCATCGAGGGCATCGAGGCCTTTTGGCGCGAAGCCGCCGACGCCGCGGACGACCCCGTCTATGGTTCGGTCGTCACGGCGCTCGCCGAGCAAGGCGGCGCGCGCGCAGATAGAATTCGACACGATCGCACGCCCGGATTCGAGCTCGCCTTGCAAAACTGGCGCGCACTGCGCGACTGGGCTTGCGAACTTGGACGGCCGGCGCGCGAGGCGCCGAGCGGCGCGGTCTATTTCAACGCCACGCAATTTCTGCTAGATCGCCCATGGTATGTGCGATGGCTCGAGGCGCGCCCGGACGTGAAGCCGGTGGCCTTCGTGCATGACTTGCTTCCCGTGGACAACCCGGCGTTCTTTCGCCCCCGGGAGGCTATGCTGCATCCCCGCCGCAATCGCAACATTGCGCGGCTCGCCGCAGGCGTGGTGGTCGGCTCGCGGGCTGTGGCGACTCGATTCGAATCTTTCGCGGCCGAAAACGGCCGTCATTCCATTCCGACCTGCGTGGCGCGGCTTCCGGTGTCACCCGTTTTCGAAACTGCCTGCCAGCCGCCGGAGGCCTTGTCCGACGCGCCGTATTTTATCGCCTGCGGCACCATTGAGCCGCGCAAGAACCATCTGCTGCTGCTCAATGTGTGGCGCGAGCTGGCGAAGCGCAGTCCTGCGCCCAAGCTCGTTATTGTCGGCAAGCGCGGCTGGCTGAACGAGAATGTCGTGGACGCGATGGCGCGTTGTCCGTCGCTGCGCGCCAATGTCATCGAAGCTGGCGGCCTGTCGACTCCGGGGTTGCGTCGCCTCATGGCGGGCGCCCGCGCGCTGCTCATGCCCTCTTTTGGTGAGGGCTTCGGACTGCCCTTGGCGGAGGCGCTCGTCGCAGGCGCGCCGGTCATCGCCTCCGACCTCGAGGTTTTCCGGGAGGTGGGCGGCAACGCGCCCGATTTTCTTTATCCACTCGACGGCCTCGGCTGGCTCCAGGCGATTCGCGACTACACTGCCCCCGACTCCAGGCGGCGCGCCGCCACGCTGGCGCGGATGGCCCAAGCGAAAATTGTGAATGACCGTCAGGGATTTTTCGATACGATCGACCGCTTCCTCACCACTTTGTGATTGGCGGTCAGCGCGCTTTTCGCTCGCATGGAATCGTGCGAGCGATAAGAAATCGCGCAAAATAAAAATTTGGAGCGCATTCTTATCGCAAAAGTCTGTCAACTTTTGCGGAATGCGCTCTAGTATCCGGTCAGCTCCAGATAGCCCTCTCCACTTTGGGAGCCAGAGAACGAAATCGGGCCCTCCCAATAGGAGAAATTTGCGCCCATCCAGCTTCTCGGATTAAGGGGCGATATTTCGATATCGAATCCGCGGCTTTTCACCTGCACGCGCCAGCGCGTTGGCAGATTGTGCTCGCCGATGGCGGTTTGCGACAGGGGCGTCAGCGAAATGTCGTCGGCGCCCAGAAGCGCCGTTGATCCATCGGCTGAAATCCAGTTTCCCGAGACATAATCGCGCGCGCCGCGAAAGCGGAACAGCATGAGCGCTTCGCCATTGGCGAGGTGCAGCGAGAACCAGTCCCATCCCTTCTGATCGGGCGCCATCGTCTGGCTGCTCCATTCGCGGTCCATCCACGCCTTGCCGGCGACTTTCACCTCCTGTCCATGAAGCGAGAGCGCGCCTTCGACGGAGAAGAATGGCTGGCTGTAATAGTGCGAGGCCTGGCCGGTGTCGGCCTTTTGGCTGAAGCCGGCGTCGCCTTGCAGCACGAAAGGGCCGCCGCGCGTGAGCTCGAGCGAGTAGGAAAAGCCGGGCCCGCGAGCGACGACGCGCGCCTTATCGAACCCCGGATCGAGCGCCTCGAAAGACCAGTCGTCGATATACGCCTTGAAGGGCTGCGCCTCGACGCCCACCGTGCCGACGCCGCCGCGCGATCTCGTCTCGGCGACGAGATTTTCGGTGGCGCTGGTGACGGCGGCGTGGGCCATCCAGACATTGCGGTCCTCCCAGCCCTCCTGCGATTCCCTCGGCGGCTCGAGGCCGAATCGGAAGAGCGTCCATTGCATGCCATAGGCCGTTCTGTCGGCTGAATGCAGATTGGCGGTGAGATACCACCATTCGGTGCGAAAGCGCGGATGCGCGCCATGGTCTTTCGGGAAAACGATCGGCGTCCCCGGCTTCGGCATGTCGAAGCCCGGCGCGTCTGAGCCGAGCCCGCCATAGCCCTGCGCCATTGCCGGCGTCGAGAGGAGCGCGAGAAGACCCGCCAGAGTCTTACCTTTCATTGGCGAAGACCTTCAAAAAATCAGCGGGCGCGCTGCGCGCAAGGCGCAGCGCCGGGATTGTCGCCGCGAAAAGCGCAGTCACCAGCGCAACGACGAAGACCTCGGCCCATTGCAGCGGAAAAACAAGAATTGGCAGCCGCCAGCCAAAGGCGGCGACATTGACGACGGCGACGAGGCTCCACGTCATGAACAGCCCGAGCGGGATGGCGATCAGCGCCACGCCGACGGAAAACAGCAGCATGCGTAAAAGCTCGAGCCCTGCGAGGCGCCGCCGCGTGACGCCCACCGCCCAGACAGGCGCGATATGCGCGAGCCGCAGGTTGCTCAGCGTCAGCAGGCTCGCGAAAAGCGCAACGGCGGCGACGACGAGCGTGAGCGTATCGAGCGCGGTGGTGACCGTAAAAGTTCGCTCGAAAATGTCGGTCGAGATCTTCTTGATTGCGGCGTTGTCGACGAGGCGCGCAAGCTTCGGCCCGAAACAATTTTGCATCTTTTCCATCAGCGGCGCGACGTCGCCCGGCGCGGCGCGCAGCGAATAATGCACGCCGGACGCATCGGGGAAATGCGCGACAAGCCTTGCGTGGTCGAGGCGCAATTGTCCTTTCGGATTGCCGTAGTCGGGGAATATGCCCACGACTTTGGCGCGCCATAGGTCCCGCGTCGCCGGAATATCCAGCATGGCTCCGACGCCAATCTTCAAGCGCCGCACCAGTTGCTCGCTGACAAGGACCGCGTCTTCTTCGTGCAGCGCGCGCCAGGCTTCCGCGCCGCCCTCCAGCAAGGAGAAATGGGCCGAGTAAGTTTCATGCGCAGCCATGCCGATGATCTCGACGGGCCAGTTGGAAATGCGCGTTTTCGCGCGCCAGACCGGGAGAATCGCCGCGACCTCTCGCTGTTCCTTCGCCCAGGCCTCGATCTCGCGCGCATCCGCGGGCGTCGCGGCTTCATAATAGATTTCCGCAATCAGGCGCTGATCGAGCCAGCCGGAGAAGGTCTCACGGAAGCCTTCGACCATGCCGCCGACGCCGATGTTCGTCGCGAGCGCAAGAAGCAGCGCCGTTAAAGCGAGCGAGAGGCCGGCGATCTCCTGCCGTCCGTCGGCAAAGAACCAGTGCGCCAAGGGACGCTCTGCTAGGCTCTCGCCGATCTGCAGCATCGCCGCGAGCGCCACGGGCAATAATAGCGCGGCCGACAGCAGCGCAAGGGCGATGACCGCAAAGCCCATGGCGAGCCCATCCACGGTCGAATAGGCGAGGGCCGCGCCGAGGAGCGCGAGCGCCCCGAACGCCCCTTGCCGGCGCAAATAGCGATGGTGCGCCTCCCGCCAGGCAATGGGCCGCGCCGCCGAGAGCAAAGGCAGGCGCAGAGCTTTCGAGAGTCCGCTTGCTACAGCGAGAAGCGCGCCGGCGCCCGCCATGGCGAGGCCCGAAAGCCACCAACTTGCGTCGAGCGCGAGCTGCCCCGAAAGCTTTGCGCCATACAGTCCTTCGAGACTGGCTGCGACGTCGGGCAGCAGCGCTGCGGCGATGAGGTAGCCGCCGACAACCCCGAGCCCGCCGGCAAGCGAAGTGAGAACGACAAGCTCGCAAAAGAGCGCGCCGACAAGAGCGCGCATCGAGACGCCGAGCGCGCGCAACGTGCGCACCATGGGCAGGCGCTGCTCGAAAGCGAGGCCGAAAGAAGCGTTGACGATGAAGAAGCCGACCAGAAAAGCGAGCAGCCCGAAGGCGGTGAGATTGAGATGGAAGCTGTCGGTCAGGCGTGAAAGGTCGTTTTCTTCGTCTGGCTCGACAAGCCGCAGAGAGTTGCCCGCAATTTCTGTCAGCTTGGCAGAATCTAGCCGTTGTTCGGGCGCCACGACGAGCCGCGACAGGCGCTCCGGCTGGTCGAGCGCCTTCTGGGCGATTCCAATGTCCACGATCACCGCGCCCGGCGGCGCCGAGTCGATGGCGTAGACCGGCGGCAGCGCGAAGCCGCGCTCGGTTGCAATCCGCGCGCCTTCGGCGATGTGGAGCTCGCGCAAGGTCTGCGGCGCGGCGAAGCTGCGTCCCTCGCCCGTGAGAATATTCCTCGCTTCCCTGTTTTCGCGCAGAGGCGCGAGCGTCGAGGCGGCAGGGAGCGTGACGGGCTCGACGCCGATGAGGCGGATGTTTTTCGCGTCGACGCGCGCCGCGCCTTCGAGCGCGGGGGAGACCTTCACGCCGGCGCGCCGCAGCCTCACAAAAAGCTCTTGCGGAAAAAGCCCGCCCCGGGCTGAGACGATATTTTGGGCGCCGCCGCCGGTGAAGACGGCGGCGGCGCTGTCATAGCTCTTGCGCGCCTGGGCGTTGAGCGCCTGCACGCCGCTCCACAGCGCGGTGGCGATGGCGAGGCCCAGGATGAGCATGGCGAGATTTGCGGGATGGCGGCGCCAATGGCTGAGCAGCGCGGCAAGCGCGAAGAGCGTCTGCCTCATGACCGTGCGAGCGCTCCGGCGACGAGCGTCTCTCGGCGCGACAGCCGCGCGGCGAGGCGGGCGCTATGCGTAACCATGAGAAAAGCGCAGCCGGTTTCCGTCACGAGGTCGAGCGTCAAGTCCATCACCGCGTCGCCGGTCGCCTCGTCGAGGTTGCCGGTCGGCTCGTCGGCGAGCAATAGCTTGGGCCGCACGGCCAGCGCCCGGCCGATGGCTACGCGCTGCTGTTGCCCGCCGGAGAGCTGTTCGGGATAGCGCGAAGCAAGGTTTTCGAGGCCGAGGCGGTGCGTGAGCCGCGCCTGCCATTGCGGATCGAGCCTTCCGGCGAGCTGCGCCTGAAAAGCGAGGTTCTCCGCGACCGTGAGGCTCGCAATGAGATTGAATTGTTGAAAGACGACGCCGATCGCCTCCCGCCTCAGCGCCGCGCGGGCGTTTTCCGGGAGTCGCGCAATGCTGACCCCATCGAGAATAATTTCGCCGGCGTCGGCGTCGTCGAGCGCGCCGACAAGATGCAGCAAGGTGCTCTTGCCGCTGCCCGACTCGCCCATGAGCGCCATCGTTTCGCCAGCGGCCAGCGAGAGGTCCACGCCGCGCAGCACGGCCAAGGGCCCCTGCGGCGTTGCGTAGGATTTGCGCAAATTGACAATGCGCAGCAGCGGAGCCGAGAGCGTCTCGACTGTAGCCGCCTCAGAGCGGACCGACGGGGCGTTCAAACGAGAAGCCTTTGCGATGGTGGTTGCGGGAGCGCAACCATCATATAGGCAAAAGCGTTTCGCAGCGCCCGTTGCTTTTGCGACAATCGCGCGGGTTGTCGCGCGTTACGCGGCGCCTTTGGCGAGCGCGTCGATGACCGGCCAGCCAACGCTGCCCGCGGGATCGACCGTCGAGAGGATGTTCAGCAGGGCGGCGGCCGCAGCCCGATCGCCCCGTTTCAGCTCGATGAAGCTCAGGGCTTTCAGGGTGAAAAGCGCAAAGCGGGCAGGGCCGCCCGTATGCGATTGACCCGCCGGCCAGAGCTTGGGATCGCTCAGCCAGCCCGCTTGCCGCGCCGCCTCGCGCATGCCGTCGAGCGCCGCGGTTTTGGCGGTTTCGAGATTGCCCATGTAGGTGTGGATTTTATAAAGGCAGAAATAGGCGGCGAGCGCTTCAGGCGCGAGGTCCAGCGCCTGCCTAAACAGGCGGTCGGCACGCGCCCTGTCGCTACGGTAGGCGACAACGCCCTGCTGCAACAATGTGTCGACCGGGCCGGGCAGTGTTCCGAAATCAACTTCTTCGGCTTCGCGAAAAATATCCATGTCGGCTGCGATCCATCCGTGATTGCCTTGGCGCGCCGTCGCAAACATGGCGCCAGATTTTTTATGAAATTCTTATCGATTACAGCGTGACGTTTTGTAGCAGCGGCCAGTTAACGTGGTATTTTTTGAAGCTAGATCAATAACCTAGAAATATTCTCGGCTTCATGCCGCAGCCCTTTCTTTCGTTTTTGACTTTCTTGTCCCGCGTTCGTGAGCTTAGCCTCGAAAGCGGGCTGCGGGGGCGATTCCCTCAATCACAAAGCTCTCGGCGATGCGCATATGGAACGGCGCCGTCGCGCGAGCGCGCCAATGCGGCAATCAGGAGAAAACTGTATGACGGCAAAATATCTCGCAGCCACCGCCCTCGCGACCTTTTTCGCGTTTGGAGGGACGGCGGCGCTTGCCGATACTGCGACATTCACAACGGCGCCATTGACCGGCTGCCCGAATTGTTCTGCAACCGACAGCACGGGACTCGCCCTGTCTGCCCTCGGCCATCTGCTCCCGAACGGTTGGGACGTAAAAACGGGAAGCAGCGGGCTTTATTTCGCCAACAGCACCGGCGGCGTATTTACTTTGCCAGCCTCGAGTTTTCCCGGCAAGACCTTCGACCTCACCGGATTGAAGCTCTTTGCTCTGGGGCAGACAAGCACGTCGGCACCCGTCACTTTCACGCTTTACGCTTACCATTTTGGCAATCCGATCGCCGACATGGTGCAGGTGACGGTCAATTCGCGCGTCGTCCAGGACGCGCCTCTTTCTGACCCTCGTCTCCAAAACATCGACACGCTCGTCGTCCGCTACGATCCGTTGCAGGTTCGATACGTGTATTTCATAGAGACGCGCTTCATGCCCCATTAACTCAAGGCTGTCGTGAGGAAACGCCGTGAGTCGCGCCTTTCAAGAGGGGCGATTTGCGGCGACGCGCGCGACGGCAGGTTTGAAAGCTTACCTATCCCGTGCAAATTGTCGGCCTTGTCATGAACGGCCATTCATGGCGCGCATGAGCGCGTCGCAGCTCAAGCGTTTCGGTATTTTGCGCGGCGGCGAGGAAGCGCTAAAAGCCGGGCATGACAACGACCATTCCGCAAAAGAAGATCGCAAGCGCCGAAGCCCGCGAGCCCTTCGCGCCCGCTGCGCTTCTCTTCCTTGCCTGCGCCCTGGCGCTCTCATATCCTTGGCTCTCGGGCCGCGTCACCATCCCCTGGGACGCCAAGGCGCATTTCCAGCCGCAATTCGTCTTTCTGGCGCATGCGCTGCATTCGGGCCAGTCGCCCTTCTGGACGCCCAATGTCTTCGCGGGCATGCCCCAGATTGCCGATCCGCAATCGCTGATCTTCGCGCCCTTCTTCCTCATCGCCGCTGCGTTGGTCCCGGAGCCTTCCTTCGTGCTCGAAGACGCCATCATCTTCGGCATGCTGGCGATGGGCGGACTCGCGCTCATGGCTTATTTTCGCGACCGCGGGTGGAGCGCCGCGGGGGCGCTCGTCGCGGCGCTGGCTTTCGCTTTCGGCGGCTCGGCCGCCTGGCGTATCCAGCACACGGGCCAGATCATGAGCCTGTCGTGGCTGCCGGTGACCTTATGGCTATTCGCGCGCGCGCTCGATCGTCGGTCTGTTGCATATGGAGCGGCGGCCGGCGCCGTCGCCGCCTTCATGGTGCTGGGGCGCGATCAGGTTGCATACCTTGCCGTCTTGATGCTCGCGGCCTATGCGCTCTACCGCGTTGCGACCGACGACGTGCCCATTGCCACCGCCATTGCGCCCCTTCTCGCCGGCGCAATTGTCGGCGCGGCGATCATCGCGGTGCCGCTCGCCTTCACGCTGGAACTTGCCGCCAATTCCAATCGGCCGGAGATCGACCTCAACGAGGCTCACAAGGGCTCATTGCCGCCCGCATCCTTTTTCACGCTTCTCTCCGCCAATATGTTCGGCACGGATGGGCCGCTCGCCGCTTTTTGGGGGCCGCCGGTCGGGGAACCGGATCTGTTTCTCGCGCGCAACATGACCGATGTCTATGCGGGCGCGATTCCTCTCGTCGCCGTGCTCGCCGCGTTCGGCCGCCGTTTTCTCGCCGACAAGGAAGCGCGCTTCTTCGCCGGCGCCATCATCTTCTTCGCGCTTTATGCGCTCGGCCGCTACACGCCCGCCTTCGCGCTCTTCTACCATATCCCCGGCGTCGATCTCTGGCGCCGACCCGCCGACGCCACCTTCCTTTTCGGCTTCGCTTTCTCGCTTCTAGCCGGTTACGGCTTTACGTTGGTCCAGCGCGGGGGCGCGAGTCCGCGCGCGGCTTGGCTCGTCGCCACGCTTGCGGGGCTCTTTACCCTCGCCGTCGCTTTTACCGCGAGAAAGGAGCATCTCGCGCAGGCCATTGCGCCGCTCGCTGCGAGCATGGCTTTTGCGGCGGGCGCGGCCGCGCTCGTCCTTTTCGCTGGCGCCGGGCGGCTGCGCGGGCTTGCGCTCCTTGCTGCGATCGCGGCGCTCATGACCCTCGATCTCGCATTCGACAACGGCCCCAATGAATCGACCGCTCTGCCGCCGGAGCAATTCGACGTGCTGCGAACCGACACGAAAGACACGGTGATCGCTTTCCTGAAGGAGAAATTGAAAGAGAACGCCGCGCCGGATCGGCGCGACCGCGTGGAGCTCGCGGGGATCGATTTCCATTGGCCAAACGCCTCTCTCGTCCATGGGCTCGATCACGACCTCGGCTACAATCCGATTCGCCTGAAGATTTTCGAGGACGCAACGGGCGCCGGCGACCATGTGGCGCTGCCCGAGCAGCGGGAGTTTTCGAAGCTCTACCCCGCCTATCGCTCGCCGCTCTCCGACATGCTGGGCCTGCGCTACATCGCAACCGGCGTGCCCGTCGGAGAGATCGACAAGCATTACAAGCAAGGTGACTTCAACGAGCTGACGCAGATCGGCAAGGTCCACATTTACGAGAACAAGAGCGCTTTCCCGCGGGTCATGGTCGTAACCTGCGCCATGCATGTCGACTTTGCGCGCATGATCGAAACCGGGGAAT
>JAMBEQ010000133.1 GCA_024506175.1 Methylocystis sp. | reverse complement strand
AAGATCGAGCTGCCAATCCTGCGCCGACGCGCACAACTGGTGCACCGCTCGATCTATTGGGGCGTCGCGAGCTGCGTCGTGACGAGCCTTCTCGTCATCGTCGCTTTTTCGGCGGCGTTTTTCCGTTTCCGGCACGAGTTCGGCGCGGGGATCCTCTTCATGGGCGCCATGGCCCTTTTCACCGCGGCGCTGATCGCCTTCGCGCGGGAGGTGCGGCTCGGCTATTCGGAGATCGACGCCAACGCCATGCTGCTCAAGCACCACAGCTGGCGGCATGGCGATCCGAGGGCGCCCGCCGGGGAGTGACGCGCGTCACCCCTCCCCGAACGCGCGGCTGAAAATCGTCTCAACATGCTTGAAGTGGTAGGAGAGGTCGAAAAGCTCGTCCAGCTCCACGGGTGATAGCTTGGCGCTCACATCCGGGTCCTTGCCGAGAAGCTCGCGGAACTCGCCCTCCAAATTGTTCCCTTGCGACGGGCGTCCTTCAGACGCCCTTTGCCACACCGGCATGGCGTTGCGCTGCACCATCGCATAAGCGTCCTCGCGCGAGACCCCTTTCTGGGTCAGCGCCAGCAGCACGCGCTGCGAATGGACAAGGCCGCCGAGCCTGTCCAGATTCTTCTTCATATTCTCGGGGTAGACGACCAGGTTTTCGACCACGCTGGTCAGCCGCGCCAGGGCGAAGTCGAGAGTCACCGTTGCGTCGGGGCCGATCATCCGCTCGACGGACGAATGCGAAATATCGCGCTCGTGCCAGAGCGCCACATTCTCCATGGCCGGGATCGCCATGCCGCGCACGAGGCGCGCAAGGCCGGTGAGATTTTCGGTGAGCACCGGGTTGCGCTTATGCGGCATGGCGGAGGAGCCCTTCTGCCCCGCCGAGAAATATTCCTCCGCCTCCAGCACCTCCGTGCGCTGCAAATGCCGGATTTCGGTGGCGAGCCGCTCGACCGAGGACGCCACCACGCCGAGCGTCGCGAAGAAGGCCGCGTGGCGATCGCGCGGAATGACCTGCGTCGAAACAGGTTCGGGAACGAGGCCCATCTTGTGCGCCACATACTCTTCGACGCGCGGGTCGATATTGGCGAAAGTGCCCACGGCGCCGGAGATGGCGCAGGTCGCGACCTCCTTGCGGGCGTGGACGAGCCGCTCGCGGGCGCGCGTGAATTCGGCGTAGGCCTGCGCCATTTTGAGCCCGAAGGTCGTCGGCTCTGCGTGGATGCCATGCGAGCGGCCGATGGTCGGCGTGAATTTGTGCTCGTAAGCGCGCTTTTTGATCGCAGCGAGCAGCGCATCGACGTCCGCTATCAGCAGATCGGCGGCGCGAGAGAGCTGCACGGCGAGGCAGGTGTCGAGCACGTCCGACGACGTCATGCCTTGATGCACGAAGCGCGAGTCCGGGCCGATGAATTCCGCGAGGTGCGTGAGGAAAGCGATGACGTCATGTTTCGTCACGCGCTCGATCTCGTCGATGCGCGCGACGTCGAACTCGACGAAATCCGCCTTGTCCCAGATGTTCTTGGCGCTTTCCTTGGGGATCACGCCAAGCTCCGCAAGCGCGTCGCAGGCATAGGCCTCGATCTCGAACCAGATGCGGAAGCGCGTCTGCGGCTCCCAGATGGACGTCATCTCGGGTCGGGAATAGCGGGGGATCATGGGCGAAACTCGGGGCTATGACGCATTGGAGGGGCCCGCGCTAGCACAGCGGGGCGGAAAGCGCAAAAGCGCCGCCCCGTAGCGAAGCAATCCAGCAGCGGCCACTGCGGCTCTGGATTACTTCGTCGCTTTCGCTCCTCGATGACGGCTCTGGCAGAGCCCGCTATCATAAAACCGGCAAGCGGAACGGCGGCGCTCGGGAGGCCAGGGGATGGAGCAAGCAAAGTTGGCGCGGATCAAATCCGGCGCCCTCGAAGAGGGAAAGCAGCTCCTCGGCATCTTCCTGTATCTGTGGGTGCTCCTGACCCTGTTCTCCCTCCATAAGGCCTTCATCTTCAACGAAAAATTGCTGACCTACCAGCAAGGCTTGGCGCTCGTGAACGCGCTGGCGCTCGCCAAGATCATTCTCATCGGCCAGAAGATGCATCTCGGCGAAGCGAAGAAGGACGCCCCCGTCGCGCTGCCGGCCCTCGTCAAATCCATAGCTTTCGGCGTGCTGCTGATGGCCTTCCATGTCGCGGAGGACACGGCGGTCGGCGTCTTCCACGGCAAGACGGTGCAAGAGGCGATACCGACGTTCGGCGACGGCTCGCTGCAAGCGATCCTGATGGTGGCGATCATCGTCACCGTAGGACTCGTCCCCTTCTTCGCCTTCGTCGAGCTCGAGCGCGTGCTCGGCTCGGAAGAGCTGCGCGCGATCCTCTTCGGCCGCCGCACGAGAGCGGCATCGGGCGAGCACGTCGAGCGGCATTTTCTCAATTCGGAGACAGTCCGCGACGTAGTCATCGGCATGGCGGACGGCTTGACCGTGCCGTTCGCTCTCGCCGCCGGCATTTCGGCCGCAATCGCCTCCACCCGCATCGTCGTGACGGCGGGCCTCGCCGAGATTGTCGCAGGCGCAACCGCCATGGGACTCGGCGGCTATCTCGCCGCCCGCAGCGACCAGGAGCATTTCCACTCCGAGGAAAAGCGCGAATACGCCGAGGTCGAGAAGCTTCCCGAGCAGGAGAAACGCGAGCTGCAGGAGATCTTCGGCGAATATGGGCTGCAGAAGCCAGAGATCGACTCGGTCGTCGCGGCGCTTTCCGCTGATAAAAGGCGCTGGGTGGATTTCATGATGCGCTTCGAGCTCGGGCTCGAAAAGCCGGATCCCAAGCGCGCGCCGGTCAGCGCCGCGACCATCGCGACGGCCTATTTTATCGGCGGACTGATCCCGCTCGCGCCCTACATGCTCGAGGACGACATCGGCAAGGCGCTCGTCCATTCGGCTTTGTTCACCGGGCTGGCTTTGCTTGTTTTCGGCGCGGTGAAAGGCAAGCTTACGGGCGTCGCTCCGCTGAAGTCGGGCCTTCAGACCCTCCTTGTCGGCGGGCTCGCCGCGGGCGCCGCCTACTATCTCGCCTCGTTTTTCGGCTGATCGACCAATTGCACGCCCTTTGCATTGCAGGAATGCGTCGCGGCGCTATCAAAACCATATCCAAAGCTCGGAGGCTGCATGCAGACAGCGGATGTCATCGTTCTCGGGGCGGGCATGGTCGGCGTATCGGCGGCGCTGCATCTGCAGGCGCGCGGGCGCATGGTCGTCATGGTCGATCGGCGCAGCGCCGGGCTCGAGACGAGCTTCGGCAACGCCGGACTCATCGAGCGCGCGTCGATCTTCCCCTATGTTTTCCCGCGCGATCCGGCGCGGCTTGTCAAATATGCGCTAAACCTCCTGCCCGAGGCCCATTACCACCTGACCGCCCTGCCCTCGGTCGGGCCCTGGCTTTTGCGTTACTGGCGCGAAAGTTCGCCCGAGCGCGTCGCGAGAAGCATTGCGGGCCGGCGGCCCCTAATCGAACATAGCCTCTCCGAGCATGAAGCGTTGATCGCGCAGGCCGGCGCGGGCGCGCTGCTGCGCCGGACCGGATGGATCAAGCTCTTTCGCAGCGAGCAGACTTTCCGAGCCGGCGTCGCGGACGCCGATAAGCTGGCAGAATACGATCTTCACATCGAGATTCTCGACGCCGCCGGCGTCGCCGCGCGGGAGCCTGATCTCGCGCCCGTCTTTGGCGGCGTGCATTACCACGACACGGCCTTCGTCAGCGATCCCGCCGCTTTGGCCAAGGCTTACGCCGACCTCTTTCTGTCGCGCGGCGGCGACTTCGTCCTCGGCGACGCGCTGAGCCTGACGCAAGAAGCCGACGGGTGCTGGAGCGTCGCCGGAAAAGAGGGACGAATCGTCGCGCGCGACGCTGTCGTCGCGCTCGGTCCCTGGTCGGACCAGATCTTCAAGTCGCTGGGCTACGAGCTGCCGTTCGGCTTCAAGCGCGGCTATCACATGCATTACGCGCCGGGCGAGGGCGCAAAGCTCCGGCACCCCGTCCTCGACGCGGACAATGGCTACCTCCTCGCGCCGATGGACAAGGGAATCAGGCTGACGAGCGGCGCTGAATTCGCGCCTCGCGACGCGCCGCCGACCCCGGTGCAGATCGAAATTTGCGAGCCGATCGCGCGGCGGCTCTTCCCGCTCGGGAAGGCGCTCGACCTCGCGCCGTGGAAGGGCGCGCGCCCCTGCCTGCCGGACATGCTCCCCGTCCTCGGCCCCGCCCCGCGCCACAAGGGCCTGTGGTTCGACTTCGGCCACGCCCATCACGGATTGACGCTGGGACCCGTCAGCGGGCGCCTGCTTGCTGAGATGATGACAGGCGAGACGCCCTTCACCGACCCGTCGCCCTATCGCGCGGATAGGTTTTAGCCGCACGAGTGAGCGCCGGGGCGTGAGCCAGTCCCTCCCCTTTACAAGGAGCGATGTCGGCCGACGGCGCAAGATCGCGTTAAAGCAGGCAAATTTCCTCTTGCCGAAGCTTTGAACGCGAGCTTCACATTTGCGTCACAATCTGAAAAGTTCGGCTCTCTCCCGAATCGCGCCGCCGGGCGCCTATGGATCGATTATGCGCCCGCCCCCCGAGAGACTTTCCTTTATCGACGGCTGGCGCGTGCTGGCGATCACGCTCGTCTTCCTCGACCATCTCGGCATGAACCGTGAGATCGGCGCCTTCTACGAGGCGAGCCCGCTCGGCTTCATCTCTCAATATGGCGAGACGGGCGTCTTCATCTTCTTCTTCATCAGCGGCTACGTGGTGAGCCGCGCCTGCCTCGCCGAGGTCGAAAGCTCCGGCAGATTTTGCGCGTCCGCCTTCTATGCGCGGCGTTTCTTCCGCATCGTCCCGCCGCTGGCGCTTTATCTCGCTTTTTGCCTCGCCCTCGGCGCGAGCGGCGTAATCGACTTTTCGCTCGACAATTTCCTGAGCGCTTCGGCCTATCTGTGCAATACGAGCGCGCCGCTCGTTTCCTGCAACTGGTATGTAGGCCATACATGGAGCCTTGCTTTCGAAGAGCAGTTTTACTGCCTCTTTCCCGTGGCCTTCGCCTGGTGGGAATTGGGTAGGAGCCCTCGGCCCCTCGCCGCCGCCGCCATCCTCTCCTTCGCCGCGCTTCCCTTGATCTTCACCATCTGGTGGATCGGCAAGACGGGCTTCGTCATCGCCTATGCGCTCTTTTTCGCCGGATATCTTGCGGCGAAACATGGCGAGCGCTTCATCGTTGCTTTGGAAGGCTTTCGCGGCGCGGCGCTCTTTGCCGCCATACTGATCGTCTTCCTGCCGCGCAGCGTCGTCGCCTCCTTTGGCCCCGACGAAGCCGCGCAGGCGCAGCTCATTGCCTATTACCGGCTACTGTTTATCGCCGCCATCCCGGCGTTGGTGCTGCTCTCGGGGGCGGCGGTTCAGCTCCGCCGCATTCTATCGAACAGGGGTTTGTCCTATATCGGCCGGGCCAGCTATTCGATCTATCTGTGGCAACAGCTCGGCAACGGTCCCGCATTCAACGGCCTCGGCGTCTCTGCGCAACTCATTCTGCTTACGGGAATGGCAGGTTTTTGCCTGCTGCTTTTTCCGCTCGAGCTGAAACTCGTCGGCTATGGCCATGCGCTCTCGAAGCGGCTGCAGGCGCGGCGCGAGACGGCTGCGGCGCGCCCTGCCGCCGTCCCGTTACAGCTGTTCTCGAACAGGCTTAGCACGCTTGCCGCTCGCATGGACTCGTGCGAGCGGAAGGCAGCCTAGCGAACCAGCCTCGCGAGATCGGCCGGCGAGAAGCCGAAATTCACGCCGAAGCGAATGCCGTGCATGGCGCTGTGGTCGCCGACCGGAACCGCGCCGGGCGAGAAGCTCGTCGCGTAAGTCGCATAGTGATGCTGCAGCTCGATATAGAGATATTCCGCGCTCACCGAGATATTCGGCGTCAATGCGTAGCCCACGCCGCCGCCGACCGACCAGCCCGGCAGGAAGGCGTTATCGACGCTTGTTCCCGTCGAATAGGCCGAGCCGAGGACGCTGAAGCCCGAGTAGCTCTGGGGCGCAATAATATGGCCATAGGCGAGGCCGCCGGTGCCGTACACCAGGATGCGGTCGAAGGCGTAGCCGAGCTTGAGGCGCGCCGTGCCGATATAGCCCGGACGGGAGCCGGAGGCCGTCCCCCCGGCGTTGGTCGAGCCGCCGATAGACGAGCGGTATTGCGCGTCTGTTTCGAAGCCCGCAACAATATTGGCCCAGAGCGGGAGCATGTAACCGATCTTGAGGCCGCCCGCGAAAGCCGACCCGTTGAGAGGCACAGGGTCGGCGAAATAGCTGTTGCCCACCGCCGCGCCGGCCACGAACCCGACTGTCGGCCCACTCCAGTTGAAAGGCGGCTCCGTGCTGTCCGGCGGCGCGGATGGATCAGGGGATGGAGGCGGATTGGCGCCCTGATCGGCGGGTGGCGGCGCGCCTTTGCAGGTCTTGTCGAAGCTCCAGTCGTTCTTCCCTACCCGCTTGATCTCGGTCATGCCGGCGCGGGTGACGGTGACGAAAGTGCAGGGCTTGTCCAAAACGCGGCACGCGGCGCCCGAAGAATCGCAGACTTCGATGGCGCCGGAATAAAGGACCGCGTCTGTCCGCGATGGAGTTGCCCGCACACCAAAGTTGGTGCCCCGCACGCCGATGGTCGCCGTGGGCGTGCGCACCTCATAGCCCTTGTGCTCGCCGGGCGCGGAAACAAATCGAAAGGCGCCCTTTGCGACGCCGAACGTCGCTCCCGAGCGGCCGGAATAGACGAAATTGTCCAGCTTTACCCGAGAGGACGGACCCATCTGCAAATTTGTGCGGTCGGAGAAAACGAATTTACCGCGGCTGCTGGCCCCGGTCGTCAGCAGCTCGTCGAAGTAGACAGCGTCTCCCGGCGACAGACGCATGCTTCGCCCGCCGGAAACGCCCTGCACGTCCTTTTCGATCGACGAGGCCGACCCGATCGTCTCCTCGGCGATCGCAGGAAAAACAAAAGCGCAGAAAGTGGTGGTCGCTATCGCTCTTATGCGCATAAAAGCTTGCCTCGCGGCCAGAAATAAATAACGCGGCGGTCGCCGAATTTTCGGAGCTATCTTGCAATTAGCCCACGCCGGCGCAACGGGCTGGAGAGAAAGCTCGTCTCCATTTTTCACATAGTTGCTTTTTCGTCACACTTGCCGGGCGCTTAGAATTTCAGCATTTGCGAGATCTGCCCCTGCTTGAACGGCTCGTCGAAGCGCGCGGCGAAACCGCCGTCGAAGATCCGGCCGACCACCGCGGTTTTGACCCCTAGAGACACCCGATCCCCGATCGACACGAGCGCCGCGGTCTCCATGTTCACGCCGGCGAGAGAAACGTCGTTGATCCGGGCCATTTTCGCCGTTCCGTCGGGCAAGCGAACGAGCGTCCACTGCATTCGCGGGACGATGCGCTTGTGCTGGCGGGCGTCCGGGAGATTGCAGGCCTCCCGGTTAGCGAACCAGATGAGCTGCGCCGCAAGCTTGCGCCGCCGCGGCGCGCCGATGTCGAGCGAAATGACGAACCCGCCCTCGATCTCACGCTCTACGTCGCCCTCGAACCGGCCAAGCTCAGGAATATAGGCAACTATCCGGTCGGCATAGCGGGGCTGGATCGTCGCCAGAAGCGCCATTTCCCCCGTGGCCGCCTCGACGATCCGGCAGGGATGCTCCGCGCCGCCCGGCAATCTGCAACACGCTTCGAGATCGACGCGCACGGTCGGGCATGGAAGCGGCCCGCCGGGAGCATTTGTGTCGAAGCTGACCTGTAGCGACATGCCGACCACCGCCACTCTATCTGTTTAAGACCAGTTAGCAGCACGTATGGTTAACGAAGTAAAAATTCGCCACATTTCGGCCTGCCCCGCTGATCCTTTGCGTGACAGCCGCGACTATGGCAGAAACGCGCGACTGCTTCTAAGCGCGTGCGGCTCGCGTTCGTTTGGAGCTCTTGCGAAGCGACGTCAGCCTCACGGACTGATGCTTGTAGAGGATGATCATGGCTGCGGACGTCACTTTCCCCGCGGCGGCGGCTGCAGGCATTCTTTCTTTTCTCTCTCCCTGCGTCCTGCCGCTCGTGCCGCCGTATCTGACTTATTTAGCCGGCGTCAGCATGGAGGACCTCGAGATCGAGTCGCGTTCCCGCGCGCGGCGCGACGTGCTGCTGACCGCGGTGCTTTTCGTTTTGGGATTTTCGACTGTTTTCGTGGCGCTGGGCGCGACGGCGAGCGCCTTTGGAGCCTTGATTCGCGCGAATCTGCAAATCCTCTCCTGGGTGGCGGGCGCGGTCATCATTTTGATGGGTCTGCACTTCGTCGGCCTGCTCAAGGTAAGCCTGCTCTATCGCGAAAAGCGCGCGGAAATCACCAAACCCATGGGCCTTTTCGGCTCCTATGCGATGGGGCTTGCCTTCGCTTTCGGCTGGACGCCATGCATCGGGCCGATCCTGGCGGCGATCCTCGCTGTCGCGGGAACGCAGGACACCGTGGCGCGCGGCGCGGCTCTGCTCGCCACCTATTCGCTCGGTCTCGGTCTTCCCTTCATCGGCGCAGGCCTCGCCCTTGGGCGGTTCCTCGCCTTCGTCGCCCGTTTCCGTAAGCATTTCGGCAAAGTTGAAAAGATTGTCGGCGTCCTGCTGATTTTCACGGGCGTTGCTTTCCTCACTGGCGGCGTGCAGGAAATATCCTTCTGGCTGCTCGAAATCTTTCCGGGGCTGGCGGCGCTGGGATGAGGGCCGCCGCCGGGAAGGAGCGCCTGGACGACCCGCGCCTGCCGGAAATCGACTGCTTGCGCGGCCTCGTCATGGTCCTCATGACGCTGGACCATATGCGGGATTTCTTCGACGCCGACGCCCTTCGCTTCAGCCCGACCGATCTCGACCGCACCTATCCGTTTCTTTTCTTCACCCGTTTCATCACCCATTTCTGCGCGCCGACCTTCGCCGTGCTTGCGGGCGTCGGCGCTTATCTCTATGGCGCGCGGCGGCGCGACCCGAGGGCGTTGAGCCTTTTTCTTGCCACGCGGGGGGTGTGGCTCATCCTGCTCGACGCCTTTGTCGTCAGCCCGGTCTGGGGCGGGCCGGGGCGCGTGGCGCTCGGCACGCTCTGGGCGATCGGCTGCGGGCTTTTGTCCCTCTCCGTCCTTTCCCTGGCGCCGCCTCGGCTTGTCCTCGCCGTCGCGGCGGCGATCATCTTCGGCCACAACCTGCTTGATGGCATCCACGCCGCTGATCTCGGAGCCTTCGGCCCGTGGTGGCGCCTGCTGCACGAACCGGGCGCCTTGCCGCTCGGCGTTCCCGGCGGCGTGCTCTACCCCGCGCTCCCCTGGATCGGCGTCGTGGCGCTCGGCTACGGGCTTGGCCCCCTCTTCCAGCAGCCAACTCAAAAGCGCGATTTTGTAATTCGGGCGGCGGGTCTCGGCGCGCTGGCGCTTTTTGCGCTTCTGCGGGCGGCGAACCTTTACGGCGACCCCCGCCCCTTCGTCCCGCGGCCAGACGCGGTCACAGCGGCGCTTTCTTTTCTTAACGTAACCAAATATCCTCCATCGCTCCTCTATCTGCTCGTGACTCTCGGCGGCGCCGCGCTCGTTTTGCCGGCGTTCGAGCGATTGAGGGGCGCCGCAGGGCGAATTCTAAATGTGTTCGGCCGCACGCCTCTTTTTTTCTACATCCTGCATCTATACGTAGGCATCGCGGGGGCGGCGGCGCTCGCGGCATTGCGTGGATACTCCATTGAGAATATTGGCGCTTTCGTCAAATCCGGGGCGCCGCCGGCGGATTTCGGGCTCGGCCTTGCCGGCGCCTACGCCATCTGGGTCCTCGTTGTCGCCGGGCTTTATCCGCTTTGCAGCTGGTTTGCCGAGGTTAAGAAGCGGCGGACCGATCTGTGGTGGCTGAGCTATCTGTGACGCCCGCGCCGCCTTGGTGGGCTGAGTAGCGGCGCGTATAGAAGAATGAGATAACTTGCGGCTAATCCGCTGAGAGAAGATCGCAACCTTCGGTCCGGGGTCGAGTAATGCTTGAGAAACTGGTGGCCTTCTGTCTTCGTTGGCCCTGGATGGTGGTTCTTCTGACGCTGGCTCTCACCGGCGCCGGCGTTTTCCTGACCATCGAACGTTTTGCGATCGACACGGATACGACAAATCTTTTTTCGCAGGACATGGCCTGGCGGAAAAACCAGATAGCTCTTTATCGCGCCTTCCCGCAGCTCGAAAATTCGATCGTCGCCGTTATCGACGCCGAAACGGGCGAAGCCGCCGACGACGCGGCCGCGCGGCTGACGGCCGCGCTCAAAGACAAGCCGCTGATGCAGCGTGTATGGCGGCCGGACGACCCGTCCTTCTTCATCAGGAACGGCCTGCTCTACCTCCCCCTTCCGGAGCTGGAGCATACGGTCGGAATGATGATCGGCCAGCGCGACGTGCTGACCCCGCTTGCGCAGGATCCGACATTGCGCGGCCTTTCCAACATCCTGGTGGTCAATCAGAAGCGCGCCGCCGGCAGCGAGCGGGCGACCGCCATGTATCTTGCCGGCCTCGACGAATTCTCACGCGCCTTCGAGGAAACGCTCGCCGGGCGGCAGACTCGGGTCGACTGGGAAAAGCTGCTTTCGGGCGGGAAGGCCGACGCCGCCCCGGCCGGTCCGCCCCTCGACAAGCGCCGCATCGTTCTCATCACTCCAGAGCTCGACTTTACGGCGCTCCAGCCCGCCGCCGACGCGATCGCTCTGGTGCGCAAGACGGCGGCCGAGCTCGGCGTCACCAAGGAAAACGGCTTCATCCTACGGTTGACGGGCGAGGCGCCGCTCGCGGACGAGGAATTCGCCACGCTCTCGGAGAATATGGCGCTCAACACAGCGGGCACGCTGGTCGTCGTGTCGCTCATTCTGCTCGCGGCCCTGCGCTCGCCCAAGCTCATTCTGGCGGTGCTCGTGACGCTGCTCGCGGGCCTCGCGATCACCTCTGGCCTGGGCGTCCTGCTCATTGGCCGGTTCAACCTCATCTCCGTCGCCTTCGCTGCGCTTTTCATCGGGCTCGGGGTCGACTTCGGCATCCAATACGCGACCCGTTACCGCGAGGAGCGTCATGAGAACGGCGATCTGGAGCGCGCGCTTCTCGGGGCGACTCGCGGCATTGGCGGCTCGCTCACGCTTGCCGCCGTCTCGCTGCTTGCGGGCTTCTTCTGTTTTCTGCCGACTGAATTTCTGGGCGTCGCCGAGCTCGGCCTTATCGCCGGCCTCGGCATGATCATCGCCTATGTCGCCACGCTCACTTTTCTGCCGGCCGCAATCAAGCTGCTCAATCCGCCGGCCGAACATGTGCCGATCGCCACCCATTCGCTGGCGGCGGTCGATCACTGGATCGCGCATCACCGCAAGCTCGTGCTTCTTGTCACCGCAGCGGTCGTCCTCGCTGGCGCGCCCTATCTCCTACGGCTGCGGTTCGACTCCAATCCAATGAATTTACGGGACCAGCAAGTCGAGTCCGTCGCAACATTCCTCGACCTGAACAAGGACCCAAAGACCGCGCCCAATAAGATTGAAACCCTCGCGCCTTCCATGGAGGCGGCGCGTGAGTTGAAGCAAAAGATCTTGGCGCTGCCCGAGGTCGACCACGTCGACTCGATCGATTCGCTCATCCCGCAGGACCAGGACGAGAAGCTTGCGCTGATCGAACGCGCATCCAACGAGCTGCGCGACGCCCTTAATCCGAAAATCAGGCCTGCTCCCAGCGACGCCGAGATTGTCAAGTCCCTGACCGGCGCCGCCAAGGGTCTGCGCGCGGCGGCCGGCAAAGCGCCATCGCTTCAAGTGTTGCGCTTCGCAGCCGCGCTCGAAGGACTCGCCAAGGCGAGTCCCCAGGTCCGCGATAAGGCGCGCGCCGCCGCTTTTACAGGCTTCGAGAAGCTTCTCGGCCAGATGCGGGACGCGCTCCAGGCTCAACGCGTGACGCCGGAAGCCATGCCCGCCGAGCTGCGCTCGGACTGGATCTCTTCTTCCGGCCTTGTGCGGCTGGAAACCACGCCCAAAGGCGACAGCAACGATCTCGAGGTGATGACGAAATTCGCCGACGCCGTCCTGTCTGTCGCGCCCGAATCGAGCGGCGCGCCCATCATCATCTCTGAGGCGGGCAAGACGGTGACGCGAGCCTTTCTCGAGGCCGGGGCCTTCGCTTTCGCCGCCGTCTTCCTCATTCTCGCCATCGCGCTCCGGAACGCCACGGACGTCGCGCTCACGCTCGGGCCCCTCGTGCTGGCCGGCGTCATGAGCCTGCAGGCTGCGGAAATGCTCGGGATATCCCTCAACTTCGCCAACATCATCGCGCTGCCGCTGATGTTCGGCGTGGGGGTCGCCTTCCACATCTATTATGTCATCGCCTGGCGAAAGGGCATCGTGGATATGCTGGCGTCGAGCCTCACCCGGGCCATTTTCTTCAGCTCGCTGACCACGGGAACGGCCTTCGGCAGCCTTTTCCTCTCCAGCCATCCGGGGACCGCGAGCATGGGCGCATTCTTGACCATCTCCCTCTTCTTCACCTTGCTTGCCGCCTTCATCATCGTGCCGGCTTTTCTCGGACCGCCGCGACAGAGCGTGGCGCGCGCCGGCCAGGCGCGTGAGCGCATAGAAAGCCGGGCCGAGGCGGCTTGAGGCGGCGAGGGTTGGGCTTTTCGCTCGACGAAGCGCATTATATCTGAGGGACGCAAATCAGGGGCCGACGTCATGAAGAGACTATTGCCGAGCATTGTCGCCGCGACGGCCCTCTTTGCGTCCTATGCAGCATCCGCGGTCGAAATCTACGGCGTATGGTCGCGTGACGGCCATCCCACGGACAAGCTCGAATTCTTCGATTGCAGCGGCAAGCTCTGCGCAAAAGGCCTGCTTCCCATGCGCGACGGCAGCCCGCCGCCGCTGATTCTGCGACAAGCCGCCAAAATCGGCCCCAACAGTTGGAAGGGCGATCTCTACAACCCCGAGGACGGCAAGACCTACACGGGCAAGATTACGTTTGACTCGGCAAATCAGCTGACTCTCAGCGGCTGCCTTGTCGCCTTTCTTTGCCAAAGCGAGACCTGGACGCGCATTTCAGGCCCGACGAAAACCGCCGCGCCAGCTGACAAGGGCGTCGCCAAGGCGCCCGCCGCCGACCCCGCCAAAGATAAAGACAAAACGGCGTCGAAACCGACAGCTCAAGAGGCCGCCAAGCTCGCAAAACCCGCTACCGGCAAGCCCTCTCCTGCGAGACCGACAGCGCCCAAATCGGGTGGCGTAGTAGAGTGAACGGCTTTCCCCACGCCTTAACGATAGGTAACTTGACGTTAACAGCGCGTTAGGCGAGCGTCCGGGGCGATTTGGCGCAGCCGGCTGCGCCTTTCGCTTACGCTTCCTCGCCGACTGGTTGAATTCCAACATGTTCTTTGGAGTTATCCTCACAGCGGCCTGCCTCTGGCGACGAGAGCAAGGCGCAATCACGGGAACGCGCTTCCTTTGAAGCGAAGCAGCGCGGTCCACTCTCTTTCGGGAAAGAAGCAACGCGCCGCTCTTGGCGCGGCGGCGGCTCTATGCTTGTCGGCCTGCGATCTGGAATGGGAGAAGCCTGACCTTGCGACGCCGCCGCCCGAGCGCTTCCGTGAGACTAGGCCCGCCTCCGCCACGCCCATCGCGCGGGGGCCCGACTTCGCCGCCATGTTCGGCTCCAAGGAGCTGACGGACCTCGTCGCGATGGCCGTCGGCGAAAACCTCGACGTCGCCGCCGCGGCGGCGCGCATTCAGCAGGCGGACGCCCAGGCGCGCGTCGCGAGCGCAGCGCTTTGGCCAAACATCTCCATGCAGGACATCGCGCGCAGAACGCGGGTTCCCGGCACGACGACCAATGTCGGTTCGGCGAGCACCGGCTTTAGCCCGGCGACGACGAGCCCTGCAGCATCCTCGTTATCGACCTCTGCGCCGAGATTCAGCGGGCGCGAATTCAATTTTTTCCAGCTGGGCCTGACCGCAAGCTACGAGATCGACTTCTGGGGCAAGAACGAAGACGCCTCCTACGCGGCGCGGCTCCTGGCCAACGCCAGCCGCTTCAATCGGGACACCGTCGAGATCTCGACCATCGCCTCGGTGCTCAACGCCTATTTTCAGGTGCTGACGGCGCAGGACCGGCTGCGCATCGCCCACAACAATGTCGCCATTGCCGAGCGGGTGTATCGCGCCATTCAGGCGCGTTTCGAGGTCGGCGTCGCCAGTGTGCTCGATGTCGCCCAGCAGGAGACGATCCTCGCCCAGCAGCGCGCCTCGATACCGCCGCTCGAGCAGACCTTGCGCCAGACCCGCAACCAGCTCGCTCTGCTTGTCGGCCAGGCGCCCGAAAGCCTGTCGGTCAAGGGCGGATCGCTTACCAAGCTTATTTATCCCAAGGTCTCGCCGGGTCTGCCCTCGGAGGTGCTGCTGCGCCGGCCAGACGTGGCAAACGCCGAGGCCCAGCTCGCCTCGCAGGAATTCTCTGTGCTGCAGGCGCGCGCGATGTTCTTCCCCTCGATCACCCTGACCGGCCAGTACGGGGTGCAGGCGGCCTTGCTGCATAATCTCCTTCGCCCGGAAGCCATCGGCTGGCAAATTGCGGCGAACCTCGCCCAGCCCATTTTCGACGGCTACAATCTGCAGGGCAATTACGAGCAGCAGAAGGGCCGCTACGCCGAGCTGGCGGCGCTCTACAAGAAACAGATTTTGACCGCGCTGACGGATACGGAAAACGCCCTCGTCGCCTCGAAGGAGATGGCGCAAGCCGTCAGGCTCCAGACCCTCGCCGTCGCCGCCGCCCAGCGCGCGCTGACGGCGGCCGAGATGCGGCTCCAGGAAGGCACGATCGACATCGTCACCCTCGCGACGACGCAAAACGCCCTGTTCCTGGCGCAGGATCAACTTGCTTTGGCCCGGCTGTCTTATTTTCAGTCGGCGACGAGCTTATATCAGGCGCTCGGCGGCGGTTGGTCCCCCACCACCAGGGACGCCGAAATTGCTCACGCAAACGCCGCCTATGAGGCGGACAAGGGGCTCCATCCATGATCCGGGCCGATCGGCGTATCCTGATGGCGCTCGCCGCTCTGGCGCTTGCCGTCGGCGTGGGGGCGGCCTATCGCGCGGGCGTCATTCCCGGTTTTCCCGCCGCCGACAAGCCGTCGGCGGAGCAGGCCGAAGGCAAGGCCGGGCGCGGCGATGCGGCCGTGACCGTCACGACGGCCACCGCCCGAGTCCAGGACGTTCCCGTCACCATGGACGCCGTCGGCACAGTGCAGGCGCTCAACACCGTCACCATTCGCACCCAGGTGGACGGCCGCCTGCTGCATCTCGCCTTCACCGAGGGGCAGGACGTGAAGAAGGGAGACGTGCTCGCCGAGATCGACCCGGCGCTCTACAAGGCGCAATATGACCAGGCCGTCGCCAAGAAGGCGCAGGACGAAGCCAATCTCGCCAACGCCCGGGTCGATGTGGTCCGCTATGAGAAGCTCGTCGCGGGGAAATTCCTCTCGGTTCAGCAATACGCCACCCAAAAGGCGCTGGTGACGCAGCTCGAGGCGCAGGTGCGGGCCGACCAGGCCGCGATCGACAACGCGAAAACGACGCTGGACTACGCCACGATCCGCTCGCCAATCGACGGTCGCGTCGGCATCCGTCTCGTCGACGTCGGCAATATTCTTCATTCCTCCGACCAGATTGGCATAGTGGTGGTGACCCAGCTGAAGCCAATCTATGTGGTCTTCACCCTGCCACAACAGGCGCTCGGCGCGGTTCAAAAGGCGCAGGGCCGCGGCGCCGCGACGGTCCAGGCGCTCGGACCCGACAATGCGACCGTGCTCGAGACGGGCGAACTCAGCGTGTTCGACAACCAGATCGACCAGCTCACGGGGACGCTGAAGCTGAAATCCACTTTTCCCAACAAGGACCTCGGGCTGTGGCCCGGCCAGTTCGTCAACGTCCGGCTGATGCTCGACACGATCCGAAACGCCATTGTGACGCCGAGCCCCGCTGTGCAGCGCGGGCCAAACGGCGCCTTTGTCTATATTCTCGGGGAGGACGGCCGCGCCCATATGAGGAACGTCGTCACAGGCAGGCAGGACGAGAATATCGTCGTCATCGCCTCGGGGCTGGAGTCGGGCGAAACCCTCGTGACAAGCGGCTTCTCACGCCTATCGGATGGCGGCAAGGTGCGCGTGAGCAATCCGTCCGAACCTCTACGCGTGAGCAATCCGCCTGAGCCTCCACAAGCGGCGGCTCCCATGCAAGCAGAGACTACGAAAACCAACCGCCGCGAACGCGGCGCAAGGGGAGAGGGCTCTCCCGGAAGGTAAATAGACGCGGCATGAATGTTTCGGCGCCCTTTATCAAGCGGCCGGTCGCGACCTCGCTCATGGCCTTCGCCGTGCTGCTGTTCGGCCTGCTGGGCCATGCGCGTCTCTCTATCTCGCCGCTGCCGCAGGTCGATTTCCCCACGATCCAGGTCACGACGCAGCTTCCTGGCGCGAATCCGGATACGATCGCCTCGCTCGTGACGGCCTCGCTCGAACGACAGTTCGGACAGATACCCTCTCTCACGAGCATGTCGTCGCAGAGTTCTTTCGGCCTGTCTCAGATTACACTGCAATTCGACCTCGACCGAGACATCGACGCCGCCGCGCAAGACGTGCAGGCGGCGATCAACGCCGCCGCCTCAACGTTGCCGCGCGACCTCCCCTATCCGCCGGTCTATGCAAAGGTGAACCCGGCCGATACGGCGGTGCTGACGCTGACGCTGCGTTCGAAGAGCGCGGCGCTGCGCGATCTGAGCGATCTCGCCGATACGCTCATCGCCCCACAGCTGGCGCAGGTTTCGGGCGTCGGCCGCGTGTCCGTGCAAGGCGGCGTGCGGCCGGCCGTGCGCATCGAAGCAGATCTCGCGCGGCTGGCTTCGAACCGGATCGGCATGGAGGATTTGCGGCAAGCGGTCGTCGCAGCCAACAACGCCGGCGCCAAGGGCTCGCTCGACGGAAAGCGGCAGTCCTACACGATCGACGCCAACGACCAGATCCTGCAAGCCAAGCAATATGAGACGATCATCGTCGACTGGCGCAATAATGCGCCGGTCATGCTTCGCGACGTCGCCCGGGTGATCGACGGGCTCGAGAACGCCCGCGTCGGCGGCTGGTATAATGGCGAACAGTCTGTCGTGCTCGACGTGATGCGCCAGCCCGGCGCCAACATCATCGCCACGGTCGAGCTCGTCAAGCAGGCGCTGCCCAAGCTGCGCGGCGAACTGCCGGCCGGCGTGAGCCTCGACATCGTCAACGACCGTACCGTCACGATCCGCGCCTCGATCGACGAGGTGCAGATGACCCTCGTCATCGCGGCGGGCCTCGTGGTCGCGGTGGTGCTGATGTTCCTGCGCAGCTGGCGCGCCACTCTCATCGCTGGCGTCAGCCTCCCGCTCTCGATCATCGCCACTTTCTTCGTGATGTGGGGGATGGGCTTCTCGCTGGACAATCTCTCACTGATGGCGCTCACCATCGGCACGGGCTTCATCGTCGACGACGCGATCGTCATGATCGAGAACATCGTCCGCAACATCGAGCTCGGGAAGAAGCCTCGTCAAGCGGCGCTCGACGGCGCCCGCGAAATCGGCTTCACCGTCATTTCGCTGACGGTCTCGCTGATCGCGGTGTTCATACCGCTTCTGTTCATGACCGGCATCGTCGGGCGCATGTTCCGCGAATTCGCGCTGACGCTTTCCATCGCCGTCGTGATTTCAGCCCTCATTTCGCTGACGCTGACGCCCATGCTCTGCGCAGTGCTGCTGAAGACTGCGCCGAAGCACTCCCACTCGAGCTCGGCATGGGAGAATGTGTCGCTCTGGCTCGACGGCCTTTACTACCGCTCGCTCGATTGGGCGCTCAAGCGCCAGACGTTCATGCTCGTTCTGACCGCCGGCACACTGGCGCTGACGGTCGCGCTCTATATCCTCATTCCGAAGGGCTTTCTCCCGCGCCAGGACACGGGCGTGCTCAGCGTCGTGATGGAGGCCTCGCCCGACGCCTCTTTCGAGCGAATGAAAGCGTTGCAGGCAAAAATCACGGAAGTGTTTCGCAAGGACCCCGAGGTGACGGGCGTAACCTCAGTGCTGGGCGTCGGCCCGCTCAACGCCACGACCAATGTCGGCCGGCTCACCGTGACGTTGCGCAGCCGCGATGTGCGTGACACGAGCGCAGACAAGATCGCTGACCGGTTGAAGGTCGCCGGCGAGAAGATCGTCGGCGCCACGCTCTTCATCGAGCCGGTGCAGGATATTCAGATCACGACGCGGCCGAGTCGCTCTCAATACCAATACACGCTCACATCCGCCGATGCCGGCGAGCTGCTCACCTGGTCGAACCGCCTTCTCGATGAATTGCGGCGCAAACCCGGACTGAAAAACGTCGCCGCCGAGACGCAGGACGGCGGCCTGCGCGCGCTGATGAAAATCGACCGCGACAAGATGGGCCGCCTCGGCATCTCGGCCCAGGACGTCGACAATGTGCTCAACGACGCCTTCGGACAGAGGCAGATTTCAACGATCTATACCCAGTCCAACCAATACCGCGTGATCCTCGAAGCCGCCCCGCAATATTTGCGAGACATGTCGGCGCTCGAAAAACTCTACGTGGCGCCGGTAGGAGGCGGACCGCAGACGCCGCTCGCGACTTTCGTACGCACCCAGAACACAGCCGCGGCGCTCTCTGTCGCGCATCAGGATCAGTTCCCTGCCGCGACCATCAGCTTCGATCTGGCCGACGGCGTAGCGCTCGGCGACGCGGTCAAGCTGATGGCGCAGGCGCAGACCGCTATCGGCATGCCCTCGTCGACCATCGGGGTCTTCAGCGCCGACGCGGCCGAATTCAACAAGTCGCTGGCGAGCGAGCCCTGGCTCATCATTGCAGCCGTGATCGCCATCTATGTCGTGCTCGGCGTGCTCTATGAGAGCTTCGCCCACCCGTTCACGGTGCTCACGACTCTGCCCTCGGCGGGCGTCGGCGCGCTGCTTGCGCTGATGCTGCTGGGCATCGACATGTCGATCGTCGCCCTCATCGGCGTCGTGCTGCTCATGGGCATCGTGAAAAAGAACGCGATCATGATGATCGACTTCGCGCTCGATGCGGAGCGCGACGAGGGCCTTTCGCCGCGCGAGTCCATTGTGCGCGCCGCACATTTGCGTTTTCGCCCGATCATGATGACGACGCTCGCCGCGCTCTTTGGCGCCTTGCCGCTCGCGCTCGCGCAAGGAGCGGGAAGCGAGCTCCGCATTCCGCTCGGCGTTTCGATCATCGGCGGCCTGCTCTTGAGCCAGGCGCTGACGCTCTACACGACGCCCGTGATTTATCTCCAGGTCGAGCGGCTGCGCCGACGCTTCTTGCGGCCGCTCGCACAGGAAGAGATGGAGCCGCTTGAGGAAACGGCCGAGGAAACGCCGCAGAGACGGGAGGCGGCGGAATGAGCGTCTCCGCGCTTTTCATCCGCCGGCCGGTCGCGACGACTCTCCTCGCTGCAGCCCTCTTTCTGCTTGGAGCGGTCGCCTATTTTTTCCTGCCGGTCGCGAGTCTCCCGGCGGTCGATTTCCCGGCGATCGGCATCAGCGCTTCGCGCCCGGGGGCCGATCCCGAAACCATGGCGGCCTCAGTCGCCGCGCCGCTGGAACGGCGTCTTTCCGGGATTTCGGGACTGAACGAACTCACGTCGACGAGCTCGCTCGGCTCGACGCAGATCATCACCCAGTTTGACATAAACAAGAATCTCGACGCCGCTGCGCGCGACGTCCAGGCCGCGATCAATGCTTCGCTTGTCGACCTTCCGAGCGATCTTCCGGCCGCCCCGAGCTTCCGCAAGGCCAGCCAATCGACCATGCCGGTCCTCGTGCTGGCCCTGACCTCCG
>JAMBEQ010000132.1 GCA_024506175.1 Methylocystis sp. | reverse complement strand
CCTTCCAGGGCCTCATCCTCACCCTGCAAAACTACTGGGCGGCGCAGGGCTGCGTCATTTTGCAGCCCTATGACATGGAGATGGGCGCGGGCACCTTTCACCCGGCGACGACGCTGCGCGCGCTCGGCCCGAGGCCCTGGCGCGCCGCCTACGCCCAGCCCTGCCGGCGGCCAAAGGACGGGCGCTACGGCGAGAACCCCAATCGCGTGCAACACTATTACCAGTTCCAGGTGATCCTGAAGCCCTCGCCCGCCGATTTGCAGCAGCTTTATCTCGATTCTCTCGCGGCGATCGGCCTCGACGCGCGGCTCCACGACATCCGCTTCGTCGAGGACGACTGGGAGAGCCCGACGCTCGGCGCCTGGGGGCTCGGCTGGGAGTGCTGGTGCGACGGCATGGAGGTCTCGCAGTTCACCTATTTCCAGCAGGTCGCGGGCTTCGAATGCGCGCCGGTCGCGGGCGAGCTCACCTATGGGCTAGAGCGTCTCGCTTGCTACCTGCAAGGCGTCGACAGCATCATGGAGCTGAACTTCAACGGCCGCGACGGGGACGAGAAGGTCACCTACGGCGACGTCTTTCTGCAGGCCGAGCAGGAATATTCCCGCCACAACTTCGAGGCCGCCGACACGGCGAAGCTCTTCGAAGACTTCAAGGACGCCGAGGCCGAGTGCCGGCGCCTCCTCGATTTCGGCGTGGGCTCGGGCGACGAGATGCATCGCATGGCGCTGCCGGCCTATGACCAGTGCATCAAGGCGAGCCACGCCTTCAACCTGCTCGACGCGCGCGGCGTGATCTCGGTGACCGAGCGGCAGAGCTATATTCTGCGCGTGCGCGAGCTCGCCAAGGCCTGCGGCGCCGCCTGGCTGAAGACGGCGGGCGGCGGCGCGAACGCCTAGCGCGCTTTCCGCTCGCATGGAGTCATGCGAGCGATAAGAAATCGCGAAGCGGCTTTTACGCCAACACCGCCAACACTTCCTGGGCTTCGCGGATTTCCACGGGCCCCCGTCCGAGAAAATCGCCGTCGATCTGCGCCGGGACATCCGCGGCCCCGAGAGTCACGCGGGTTACGGCGATCTTTCGTATGCAGCCTGCGTCGTCCAGGCGGCCGGTCAGAAAATATCGCGCCAGCGCCAGCGCCGCGCGCGGGGAGATTTCTGTCAGCGCGACAAGCGTCAAGCCAGGCTTCGTCACGTCCGCCGCCGAGTTGATCACGAAGGGCCCGCCGTAGCGTCTCGACTTTGTGACGACAACCCATCTGGCGCACAGGGTTTCTTCGTCGGTCTTTGCTTCGATGCGGGGAAAATTGCCACGCAGCAAAATTTTCGCCGCGGCGACGGCAAAAGCCAGCCGGCCGATCTTCTTCTTGAGTGCGAGGTCGACAGCCTCGATGACCGCCGCGTCCACGCCCCCCGACGCCATCAGGGCGAAGGGCTGGCCATTTGCAAGGCCGACATGCAGGGGTTTCGTGTCGCCCCGAGCGAAAATCTCGGCAAGCGCCTCGCTCTCTAGCGGCAGAGCGAGTTCGCGCCTCAGGACGTTCACCGTGCCTTGTGGGATAATGCCCAGCGCCGGGCGTGGCGCGGGGCGCGCGAGCAGGCCGCGCAAGGCCTTGTTGATCGAGCCGTCGCCGCCGGCCACGAGGAGGGCGTCCGCGCGCGTCGTTTGCGCGATGCGAGATATGTCGCCCGGCGTCGCAGCTTCTTCGACGATCACCTTGCGTCCGCGGGCGGTCAGTAGAGCGGCGACGGTCTCCACAAGGCGCTTCCGCTCGCCGCCGGCGTCAGGGTTGACGGCGATGGCGAAGCTTTCGACCGGCCGGCGGCTCTCCGAACCCGGCGCGCGCGGCTGGGCGTTGATGGTCAATTTCCGGGTCCTCCTGAGGCGCGCCGACTGGCGTAGCCCAAGACATTCTGCAAGACATTCTGCAAGACATTCCGCATGGCCGGCGGGTCGACGCGGGCTTGACGCCCGCGAACAATTGTCGCACTCGGCGGCCTTCCGCCGTGTCCCAGCTTGAAACAGAAGCTTCGCCTTCCAATTTCCATATCAACGGCTGGTTGGCGTTCGGGATGCGCGCCGGCGCACATTCTGGGGATGTGGCGTCCGTCATAAGGCGTGTCGAGACGGTTCGCCGTCTTGCGTCGCAAGGAAACGCGCGACGGGGGCGCGCCCGCCGGAGCCTTGTCCAGGAACCCAGGGTCCTGGCGGGCGTGTCTTGACTATGTGCCGCATTTGTTCCAAATATGTTCTCGTTTCGCTCCCGCTCAGGCAAGGTCGCCATGCAACGGTATGCTTTCTCGATTTGCGCTCTGCGCCGCGCCGGTCGCGAAATATCTCCACGCGGCCAGGAACTCGAGTCGCTCGCCGGCTCCGATGGGCTGCGCGCGCATTTCTACTCGTGGCGGGGAACAACCGGGCGGCGCTATGTCTGCTCCGTGTTCCAATGCGGGGAGGAGGGCTTCGTCTCTGACGTGGAGAGGGGGGCGATCATCGGCGTGGCGCGCCAGGGCGGCGTTTTGCGGCCGGTTTGCGTTTTCGCAGCGGGGGAGGGCTCCCGCAGCGCGCTGCGCGACCTTGCGCGGGAGCTCGGCGTCGTCGAGTGGCACGTGCATTTTTGCGCGGAGATGGAAGCGGTCCGCGATCTTGCCGGATCTCTCCTGAACTGAGTGCGCGCCCTGGCGTTAGTTGCGTCTTGTAGGGTGCTTAGAGTCGGCGAGGCGTTGCGTGAGCGTTCGTGCCGCGTTTCGTAAACGTGTGGCGTCGGCGGCGTAACTGCGTGTATTCTTTAAGGGCCGGGGTTCGCCCCGGCCTTTTTTTCGGCGACGGCCAGGGCTGTGCGGCAGGAGCTCTGGTCGAGACGGCGGACGACCGCGGCAAGCTCGGCGTCGTGAATGTCGAGCTGCAGAAGATGCTCATAGGTGTTGCGGACATAGGCGGGATTGTCGCCGTTGATCCCCACCCCCTCGGCGATCAGCTTGATCATTTCTTCATAAGGAAGACGGCCGGCGTATTGGCGATGGCTGCGGTCCACGACATAGGCGAGCGCGTTCGCGTAGCCGCCTTCAGCAAAGCGGACGCCGACTGTCTTTTCGAGATAGACCGAAGTGACGAGCTCCCGCTCCCGAAGATAATCGACCGTCTTCTCGCGGTTCGCCGCCGCCACGCGGAAGGCGACGCCCTGGCAGGAGCCGCCGCGGTCTAGCCCGAGCACCAGACCGGGTCGTTCGGGTGTGCCGCGATGCACATGGGAAAAAATGCAGAGCGTGCGGTGATAGCCGTGGACCCAGGCCAGCGCGCTTTCGACATAGTCGAAGCCAGGCCGCCACATCAGCGAGCCATAGCCGAAAACCCAAAGATCCTCGTTGCAGCAGGTAGCCGTCGGAGCCAAGCTTATCCTCGAAGCGAGAGTTTTTGCCCTTGGGCCATCGTATTGCCCGGCCTTCGGTCGTTTTTCTAGCCGAACCCTTTCGGCCCACGACCTTTGGCGGCCGAACTCCCCGTGAAGGGGAGGGATTTGGGGCGAACAACACCAGATCGCTATTCACCCCATTTGCCCTAGCGGGCGCCAGCGCCTGCCATTTTCCGCTCAATCGGCCGAGCTCAGCTGCCCACAAGATATTGCGGGCGCTTTCTTGCAATGGCCATTCTTTTGTGGCGCATTTTTAACATGAAATTCGAACGTCTGAGACTTCTGGGCTTCAAGAGCTTCTGCGAGTCGACCGACTTCCTGATCCAGTCGGGCCTGACCGGCGTGGTCGGGCCGAACGGCTGCGGCAAGTCGAATCTCGTCGAGGCCCTTCGCTGGGTCATGGGCGAAAACTCTTACAAAAATATGCGCGCGTCCGGCATGGACGACGTGATCTTTTCGGGCGGCGGCTCGCGTCCGGCGCGCAATTTCGCAGAAGTGGGCCTCGTTCTCGACAATTCCGCCCGCCTCGCTCCGGCCGCCTTCAACGACGCCGACACGATCGAGGTGACGCGACGAATCGAACGCGAGCAGGGCTCGATCTACCGCGTCAACGGCAAGGAAGTCCGCGCCCGTGACGTCCAGCTCCTGTTCGCCGACGCCGCAACCGGCGCGCGCTCTCCGTCGCTGGTGCGCCAGGGCCAAATCGGCGAGATCATCTCCGCCAAGCCTCAGGCGCGTCGCCGAATTCTCGAGGACGCCGCGGGCGTCGCGGGCCTCCATACCCGACGCCATGAGGCGGAGCTCAGGCTAAATGCCGCGTCGGAAAATCTCACGCGGCTCGAGGATGTTTTGAAGCAGGTCGAGAGCCAGGGCGACAGCCTGCGCCGACAGGCCCGACAGGCGGCGCGCTACCGCGAGATCGCCGCCAAAATCCGCCAAAACGAGGCGCTCGTTGCTTTGATATCCTACCAGATTGCCGCGGACAGCCTTCGCGAAGCGGCGGCGAAGCTCGACGCCGATATCGCCAATGTTCAGCAGCGGACGCTGGAGCAGGCGGAGAGCGCGAAGCTTCAGGCGATCGCCGCGTATGAGCTTCCCAAGCTGCGCGAGAAGGAGGCCGAGGCCGGCGCCGCCGTGCATCGCCTTGTCGCCGCGCGGCAAGCTCTGGAAGCCGACGAGGCGCGCGCCAAGCAGCGCATCTCGGAGCTTGCCCGGCAAATCGAGCAATTCTTGCGCGATCTTGAGCGCGAGCGCGCTTTGATCGAGGACGCCGCCGAGGTCGCCGAGCGATTGGAAGAAGAGCGCGCGGAACTGCTCGGCGCCGACGCCGACGGCGAGCGCGAGGAGGAGGCGACGGCGCGCCTCGCCGAGATCGAGAGCGCGCTCGCCGAAACCGAGTCGCAGCTCTCGGACGCCCAGCAGCAGCTCGCGGGCGTCAACGCCCGCCGCGCGGCGATCGAATCGGGGCTGCGCGAGGAAAATCAGCGCGTCGCCCGCTTCGAGGCGGAGCTCACGCGCCTCGACACGGAATTCGCCCTCATTGCCGGGCAGGGCGGCGGCGCCGAAGAGGCCGCGCGCCTCGCCGAGGCCTTTGAAATGGCGGCCGAAGAGGCGCGCGCCACGGACGAAGCCGCCGAAATGGCGGAAGAAGCCCATCGCGAGGCGAGGGACGCCGAGGCGGCCGCCCGCCAGCCGGTGGAGCAGGCCGCGCTGAAAGCGCAGCGGCTCGAGACCGAAGTCCGCACGCTCGAAAATCTCCTGCAGTCCGGCTCCGGCGGCTTGTGGGCGCCGGTGGTCGAGAGCATGGCTGTCGAGAAGGGCTATGAGACGGCGCTCGGCGCCGCGCTCGGCGATGATCTCGACGCCTCCGCCGAAACCTCGGCGCCCGCCCATTGGGCGCTCACCTCCGGCGCAGGCGATATGCCGCTCCCGCCCGGCGTGCGCGCGCTCGGCGAGATGGTCGAGGCGCCGCCGGCCCTGCGGCGCCGGTTGGCCCAGATCGGCGTCGTTCTGCGGGCCGAGGGCGAGAGCCTGCGCAAGCTCTTGAAGCCCGGCCAGCGGCTCGTCTCCAAGGAAGGCGATCTTTGGCGCTGGGACGGCTTCACCCAGGCAGCCGAGGCGCCGACGCCGGCGGCCCGCCGCCTCGCCGAAAAGAACCGCCTCGAAGATCTGCGTGCCGAGGCCGAACGCGCCCGCGCCCAGGCCGACGCCCTCGCCGAGGAGCTGGAAGCCGCCCGCGAGGCCACGCGGCTCGCGGGCATGACGGAGTCGCAGGCCCGCGACGCCCAGCGCCGCGCCCGCGCCCGGCTGGAGGAGGCGCGCGAGCGCCATACCGTGGCCGAGCGCCGGCTCTCCCAAATCGGCCAGCGCCTCTCGGCGTTGCAGGAGGCCAAGGCCCAGACGCTCGCCAACCGCGACGAGGCCGCGCAAAAGCGCGATGCGCTCTCCGCGCAGCTCGACGCGCTGGCCGAGCCCGCGTCGCTCGCCGGCGCGCTGGAAAGCCTTCGCGCCCGCGCCATGGTCGAGCGCGCCCAGGCGGGCGAGGCGCGCGCGGCGCTGGCGAGCCTGCGCAACGAAGCGAACGCCCGCGCTTCCCGCATCAACGCCATTGCGCGCGAGATCGCCTCCTGGGCCGAGCGGCGCGACCGCGCCCAGGATCGTCTCGGCGAAGTGGAGGAGCGCCTCGAATCGGCGCGCGAGGAGCAGGAGCGCCTTGCCGAATCGCCCGACGCCTTCCTGGAGCAGCGCCGCGCGCTGATGAACGCGCTCGAAGACGCCGAAGCCGCACGCCGCGCCGCCTCCGACGCCCGCGCCGAGGCGGAGACCCGACTTGCGGAATCGGATCGGGCCGCCCGCGCGGCGCTCGACGCAATGAGCGCCGCCCGCGAGCAAAAGGCCCGCAGCGAAGCGCTATTGGAGGCCGCGAAACAGCGCGCAGCCGACATAGAGCGCGCCATTTCGCACGATCTCGAAACGACCCCCGCCGCCCTCGCCGGCCTCGCCGGCGTGAAGGACGGCGACGAGCTGCCGGACATCGCCGAAATCGAGAAACGGCTGGAAGTTTTGCGCGCCGACCGCGAGCGGCTCGGCGCCGTGAATCTGCGCGCGGAGGAAGAGCTCGCCGAGATCGACACCCAGCGCGACAGGATGACCGCCGAGCGTGACGATCTCGCCGAAGCCATCAAGAAGCTCCGGGCGGCCATCGCGAGCCTCAACAAGGAGGGCCGCGAGCGCCTGCTCGCCGCCTTCGACAAGGTCAACGCGCATTTCAAGGAGCTGTTCACGATCCTCTTCGGCGGCGGCGCGGCGGAGCTGCAGCTCATCGAAAGCGACGACCCGCTGGAGGCGGGGCTCGACATCCTCGCCCGCCCGCCGGGCAAGAAGCCCGCGGCCATGTCGCTGCTCTCCGGCGGCGAGCAGGCGCTCACCGCCATGTCGCTGATCTTCGCGGTGTTTCTCACCAACCCGTCGCCGATCTGCGTGCTCGACGAGGTCGACGCGCCGCTCGACGACTACAATGTCGAGCGCTTCTGCGACCTGCTCGAGGAAATGCGCAAGAAGACCGACACGCGCTTCGTGACGATCACCCATAATCCGATCACCATGGCGCGCATGGACCGGCTGTTCGGCGTCACCCAGGCGGAGCGCGGCATTTCGCAGCTCGTGTCGGTGGATCTGGAGCAGGCGGAGAAGTTCGCGCTGGCGAGTTGAGGCTGAGGCCTGCTCGAACCTCCTTTTGACGCGGCGCGAACTCCCGCGTCTACGGCTGGCTTTCTTTTAGGCGCGCACGCTTTCGCATGCGCACAAAAATTAATTGGGCGCAAATCGTCGCAAGGGGAGATTTCCTCAGAGAAATCAGGCGGTTTGTGCGAGGTCCCCGCTTCTTGACTTCACCGTAGCCCGTCAATATGTTGCCCGCGGCTCGAAAGGGCCCGGCCGCGAGACCGGGTTTTTTCGATCAAGCCGTTCCCGGAACTGGATAATCCCCCGAACAAGCCGTCTTGGCCATCGTTCAATTTTGCGCGCCCTTCTGGCGCGACGGAGAGAGCCGATGAACGAGGACGACAAGCGGGACGCCGAAATGGACGCGCTCAACGCGCGGCTCGAGAAGCTCAACGCGGCGCTGCGTCAGCGCGAGGAAGAGCAGCTCGCCAAAGAGGCGCCGCCGACCGAAAGAGGCGGGTTATCGCGGGCGTTGAGCGTCGGGCTCAATGCTTTCGCCGAGTTCGCGGGCGCGGTGCTGGTGGGCGGGCTGATCGGCTGGAAGGCCGACGAATGGCTCGGCACAAAGCCCTGGCTGATGATCGTCTTGCTCGGTCTCGGCATAGCGGCTGGATTTTGGAACATTTATCGCGTCGCGAAGCCGCAAGCTTGAGCCGCCGCGATGGAAGCGGGACTTAGGGCGCTTTGTCGCGCCTTCAACCGAGGGCCGGGCGGAGACGCCCGGGCAGGACGATGAGCACTGAAGTAGCGGCCGCGCCGAATCCGATCGAACAATTCGAACTGCACCGCTACTTTCCGCATGAGATGGTGGGCGTCGAGACCTCCTTCACCAACGCCTCGCTCTACATGCTGCTCGCCGCGCTCGGCGTGGTGTTCCTGATGCTCATCGCCACGTCGCGCAAGGCAGTCGTGCCGGGCCGCTTCCAGGCGCTGGCCGAAATGCTCTACGAGTTCGTCGCGAATACCGTGCGCTCCACCGCGGGCAAGGAGGGGATGACGTTCTTTCCCTTCGTCTTCTCGCTGTTTTCCTTCATCCTTATCGCAAATCTCATCGGGCTCATCCCCTACACCTATTCGGTGACAAGCCAGCTCGTCGTGACCGGCGCCTTCGCGCTGCTGGTCATCACCCTGGTGACCGCCTACGGCTTCTATCGCCACGGTTTCGGCTTCCTCAATCTCTTCGTACCGCATGGCGTGCCGCTGCCGGTGCTCATCATCCTGGTGCCGATCGAGATCATCTCCTTCCTGTCGCGCCCGGTGTCGCTCTCCATTCGTCTTTTCGCCAACATGCTCGCGGGGCACGTGACGCTCGCGGTGTTCGGCGGCTTCGTCGTGCTTCTGCTTGCGGCCGGCGGCGTTTATACGGCGCTTGCGCCGGTGCCGCTGCTCGCGATCGTCGCGCTCTATGCGCTGGAGCTGCTCGTCGCCTGTCTGCAGGCTTTCGTCTTCGCCGTCCTCACTTGCGTCTATCTCAACGACGCAATCCATCCGGGCCACTGATAAACATCCAACAATAAACGCTGGCCCATACAAAGAAACAGGAGAGTACCATGGCTTCTGAAATGCAACTGGTCGGCGCGGGCCTTGCCGCGATCGGCACTGGCGCCGCTGCGATCGGCGTCGGCCTTATTTTCGGCAATTTCGTCAACGGCGCCCTGCGCAATCCGTCGGCGGCGGCCTCCCAGTTCACCAACGCCATCATCGGCGCGGCGCTCGCCGAAGGTCTGGGCATCTTCGCCTTCGTCATCGCGCTGCTGCTGTATCTGAAGGCCTGAGGCTTTCCTGTTCTCCTCGGCAAGGCGCGCCGATCGCGCGCCTTGCCTCTCACGCCCCGTAGAGGCGCTCCGCATCCGCATAGCGCGCGCCGCGTCGAAGACTTTGGATCATGTCCATGGCGATCATCTCTTCCGCCCACGCCGCCGAGGCCGAGCCGGAAACCCAAGCGACGCACGAGTCGGTGGGCGCCCCGGGCGGCGAGGCCCATCACGAAGGCGGCTTTCCGCCCTTCCAGACCGAGAATTTCGCGCCGCAGCTCGTATGGCTCGTCCTGATCTTCGGCTTGCTTTACCTTCTCATGTCGCGCCTGGCGCTGCCGCGCGTCGGCGGCATCATCGAAAACCGCGAGATGAAGATCGCCGGCGACCTCGACGCCTCGCGCGAGATGCAGGCCAAGGCGGAGGCCGCCGCCGCCGCCAATGACGAAAATCTTCGTCTGCGCCGCGAGGAAGCCCAGACCATCGGGCGCGAGGCCCAGCAGAAGATCGCCAGCGAAGCCGCCGCGCGGCGCGCCCACGCCGAGTCCGAAGCGGCCGAGAAAATTCGTGCGGCCGAGGAGCGCATCACCGCCGCCAAATCGGCCGCCCTCGCCAACGTCGAGGAAATTGCGGTCGACGCCGCCGCTGCGATCGTTGAGAAGCTCACCGGCGCGCCGGTCGACCGCTCCCGGCTCGCAGCCGAATATAAGTCCGTGAACTGAGGAGGCGCGTTCCATGCATTTCGACGCGGAATTCTACGTCGCCGTCGGCTTCACGATCTTCGTGCTCGTGCTGCTTTGGGTTGGGGCCCACTCCAAATTCGCCGCGCTGATCGACGCTCGCATCAATCGCATCAAGAGCGAGCTGGCCGAGGCCGAACGTCTGCGCGCGGAGGCGGCGGCGCTGCTCGCTTCCTTCGAAAAGAAGCGTGAGGACGCCGAGGCGGAAGCCAGAGCGATCGTCGCCCAGGCCAAGGAAGAGGCCGAGCTCATCGCCACCGAAGGCAAGCGGCGCCTGGACGAGTTCATGGCCCGCAGCGTGAAGCAGGTCGAACAGAAGATCGCCATGGCCGAATCACAGGCCGCCGCCGAGGTGCGCGCCGCGGCCGCTGACGCGGCCGTGAAGGTCGCGGAGCGTGTGCTTGCTGGCGGCGTGAGCGGGAAGGACTTCGTCCTCGCCGGCATCAACGAGGTAAAATCGCTCGCCGAGCGTGCGCGGTACGTCTCGACCTAGCTGTGGTCTCTGAAGAGGTTGTTCACCCGAGCTGAAGGCTTGAGAGTGGTCGTTGCCACACGATGCACTCGGGACTTCAGGGATGAACAACCCACACAAGAATGCGCGAACGACGCCGCTTGGTCGAG
>JAMBEQ010000131.1 GCA_024506175.1 Methylocystis sp. | reverse complement strand
ATGAAGAATGTCTGATCAAGGCCCGATTCCTGACCGGGACGCCGACTTCGGCCTGATCGAAACCCTGCTGTGGACGCGCGAGGACGGCTTTGCCCTGCTTGCGGAGCATCTCGCGCGGCTTGCGGCGTCGAGCGCGGCGCTTGGGTTTCGCTATGACGAGGAGAAGGTGAAGGCTGAACTCGCTCGGGCGATTTCGACGGAAGGAGCACAACGCCTACGGGTTCGGCTCGTCTTATCGAAAGACGGCGCGATCGAAACTTCCGCCGCGTCAATCGAGCCCATGCCGCCAGAAACGCTTTGGCGCGTGGCCATCGCCGACCGGCGCTTCTCCTCCGCCGATCCGCTGTTGCGCCACAAGACAACGCGCAGGGCGCTTTACGAGGATGCGCTCACTGAGGCCGCGAAGCGCTGCGGGGCGGATGAGGTGCTCTTCCTCAACGAGCGGGACGAGCTGTGCGAGAGCGCGCGCTGCAATCTCTTCGTTCCGGCGGGCGACATTCTGCTCACCCCGCGGCTCGAGAGCGGCCTGCTGCCGGGGACGTTGCGCGCGCGCCTCATCGCACAGGGCCGCGCGCGAGAAGCGACATTGCGCCTCGAGGACTTGGGCGAAGCCTTTTACCTCGGCAATTCGATGCGCGGCCTCGTGCGGGCGGCCCGCCTGCCGCGTTAGGTCTGCCCCGGCTTCAGCCGGTAGAAGATGTGGCGGCCGATCATATCCATGCGAGTCAGCGCGCGCGCCCAGCGCGGCTTCACGTAAGACGCATGGTAATGCGTAGAGCGGCCGACGTCGGTGATGTAGGTGCGGCCGTCCATCACCTCATTTGCGATGCGCACGGCGGTCGCCCATGAGTCCGGCTCGGTGATGCGCAGCGATTTGCCTTCGCAGGCGAAGGAGAACTGGCACGCCTTGTAGTGATGCCGGTTCTGATAGACCACGCCGCAAATCGTTGTGGGATAAAGCCCGCTCTGCACGCGGTTGAGCACCACCTGCGCCACCGCCGCCTGCCCTGCCTCCGGCTCGCTGCGCGATTCGAAATAGACCGCCTCGGCGAGGCAGCGCTTCTCTCGATCCATATTGCCGCGGTCGACGAGCGCGGCGTAGTCGGGCCGCCCCGGCGCGCCGAGCGCGAGGGTCGCGCGCGGAAAAGAAGAGACTTCGATGGGGACGGCGTCGGGCTGCGCCGGCGTCGAGGAGCCGAGCGCCACGGCGCGCGAGACCGCCGGAGTCGCGCCGTGGAGCGCGCGTTCCGCCAAAGCCGGGTTGGCCGTCTGGCGCGGGGCTTCCGGCGCCGGCGGCGTCGCCAGCGAAGCGTTCTGCGACGGAGAAGCGGCGGCGACCGCCTTCTGAGTCTGGGTCGTCGTCAGCGCCTCGGCGCGTTCCGCCTCTGCTTCATAAATTGCTTCGTCGCCGGGAAGAGCGCCGCGTGGGGCGAGCGTGATGCTGGTTCGCGCTGCGCGCTTGCCCTCGATGCGGAACGTAAGCCGCGTCGGCTCGACAAGGCCGAGCGCCGCCGGATCGATCACGCGGGTTTCGAAGCCCGGCCGCATGGCGATGATTGGATCGCCCTTATGCGTGCGATCGACCTGCGGAAAGTCCTTGGCGTCGGGTTTCAGATCGACTTGGGGTTCGCGCTCATCGGGAATGGAGCGCATATCATCCGGCGCGCCGACCATGAGCCGCGCGCTCTGCACGAGCGCGCGGCTCTGACCGGAGAGGCCGAGCTCGCCCGCAGCGATTTCGCCGAAAGAGGCAAGCTGAAGAGTGGCGGGCGCAGCCGCCGCTCGGGCGCGCGCGGTGAGCGGCGCGACGTTCCAGTCGCCAGCGGCGTCTTGCCCGGCGCTTGCCGTGAAGGAGACGAGGGCGCCCACGCCGAGCGCCCAGGGCGCGATCACGCTGATCGCCCAGGGAGACACAACGCCAAGGAACCGACGCGTTTTCGACTGACGACGCATTGACTCGCCCGGACTCGACGCAGCGGGCCGGGCCCTCGCGTCCTACGGAAGTTTCTGACAGCGGGATTATCCTGGCATTAGGCTTGAGGAACGGTTTCGGCTCTGTCCGCGCCAGCGTGCCAAATTGAGGCGCCCACGTGCGTAGCCGTTCGAAAATACCGGCATCCTAAGGGCGCGCGCTTGCGCAATGGCGCAGAAGCCCGCTGGCGCGCCGCTGCTTGGCTGCCGCGCCGCCGAGCGCGCGGGAACCATCCATGGTGTCCAGAATTAACTGAGGATCAGCGTTCGAGGGGGCGGCCCGGTTGTGGGAGGTGCGAATGACGCCACTCTTACGAACGACGGCATGGGGCCTGTTCAGTCTCGTGTTGAGCGCATGTTCCCCCGGTCCACAACACCTGGGACCCATTGGCGGGCCAGGCGGCAATGATTTCGATGAATATAAAGATGGGCCGGTTGTGCCATCGGGAACCGAACTGGCGGCCATCGATGCGCCAGCCAGCTGCAATATCTGCGGCCTTCCCAAACCGTCTGGAATTGAACACTATGTTCAGAGCAAATACATCACCTCCACGGGCAACCAATACCTAGGGGCCAAGCATGGAGGCGGCGCCGATGGATGCGGCTATCCAGGAGAGCCTTTTTGTATTCGTGGATCTCCCCAGACCCTGGGCAATGGGGAATTCTTAACTGGAATATATGGCCGGGCGGGAGAGTTTGTTGACCGCTTATTCTTAATCACCAGCCGGTCGGATTATAGTTCGTTCGATCAAATCGAACAGGCCGCGGAGCAGATTCAAAGCGGCGGCAATCCCTTCTTTCTGTTGGCGCCTCCGGGATACAAGATCAGAGAATGGTTTGGCCGGTCGGGAGCGGCGGTCGACGCCATCGGGATCATCGTAGAACCAGAAGCGTCTTTGCCGAAGACCGGATATCAGCAATATAAACTTGGCGCAGTTGGCGGATGGGGCGGCGAGGCTTTTGCTGATCAGCAAGTTGCGCCGCAAGCTAGCGTCAGCAAAATCAAAGTGACCGACGGCTGCTATGTCTACCGTGTAAAATTTGAGTATTCTGACGGCGGACAAACAGACCACGGGGGACCGGGTCCCCTTCTCTGTCCGGGCATCGGGGGCGTCATTGTCACCGAAAAGGAATTCGTGCTCGCGAGCGATGAATTCATTCAGGGAATTCAGGGCCGCTCTGGCCGTTATATCGACAGCATGTCATTTACGACCAACAAGCGCGTCATCGGTCCACTTGGGGGCGACGGCGGAGAAACCTTTAGCTTGACGGCTCCCCCCGGCTATAAGGTGAAAAGGTTATTTGGCCGTTCAGGGGCTTTCCTCGACGCTGTCGGGATCGTTGTTGAGACGGCAGGATTTCCGCCAAATCAGTAGAGAGCCGGTCAAGGACGTAAGCTACGCCACTTCCGGCCCACGGAAAAAATTGGCGGCAAGCGCGCTTTCCGCTCGCATGGAATCATGCGAGCGACAGGAATCGCGCAGAACAAAAGCTTAGAGCGCATTCTTGTCGCAAAAGCCTGTCAACTTTTGCGGAATGCGCTCTATGAGGTCTTTCAGGCGGCCCCGCAAACTCGCGGGCGGCTCCTTGCACGCAATACTGTAGAAAACGTTGTTTCCGAAGGTCATCTCACGCGAAACACTTTCGGCATCGGGCGAACCATAAAGCCAAATTGCGCACCCTCCTCGGGAACAAACCTGAGCGAAACGAATTTCAAAGAAAAATCAAAAGGATGCGGACATGACTCTCGAACGGATAGACGAGGCCGTCGTGAGGGAAGAGTATGGGTTCTCGTTTCCCATGCGCATTTCAGGGTCGGCGCAGACCGTGCGCGTCGTCGTCAGCGACGACGCATTGGTTTCGCGGGCGTCTGTCTCCAACGAAGAGGAGCTGCAGGCTCAACTGGAGCATGATCGCCCCGAGTTAGAGTCGCTTGCAACCGAGAAATATAATCGCGGGCGCGTGTCGGCCTCAGGCGAAATCCTGATCACCGTCAATGATGCGCTCAGCTTCATCGAATGATGGGGCGAGGCGCTGTGTCACAAGCCCGGCCGTGACAACGGCGAATTGAATAGAGGCCGCGGGTGAAGCCGCCATCTCTTGCCGCACTGCATTCACCCGCTACCTCCCGTCTTCGCAGAGGCAGGAGCGCAATATGCAGTTCCGGCGAGACTACAGATACATAGCCCAGGCGGCGCTGATCGGTTTCATGCTGATCGCGGTCGATCTCGGCTTCTACGAGGCGCTGCAACACATGTTCCGCTGAGCGGTTTCTCGCGCATCGCGCCTAGGCGCGAGCCGCGACGCGCGCTCACGCGCCGGCCGCTCTCGCCAAATTCAGCTCCAGAAGCTTCGCCAGCGCATCTTCGGTCGAAGTATCCGCGGGCCAGGCGGCGCAGTCGCTTCTCCGTCTGCCCCATCGCTTGGGCCTCATCCCAGGAGCGAGCGACGCTCGCGTCCTGAAGGATAAGGCCGCCTTTGATTTTTGAACTGAGGCGGGTTTTACTCGCCGTCCTCTTCGACTTCGGCCGGGGGGACAAGACCTTCGAGGCCGCGCAGCAGATCTTCCTCGGTCATGCGGTCGAACTGCGCGTCGCTGTCGATGTCCGCGCCGCCGGCGGCGGCGGGCGTCAGGGCGGGAGCCGCCTCCGCCTCGGGCTCGTCGACCTCGACATGGCGTTGCAGCGAGTGGATGAAATCCTCCGACAGATCCTCCGGCGAGAGCGCCGTCTCGGCGATTTCGCGCAGGGCGACCACCGGGTTTTTATCGCGGTCGCGATCGACGAGGATCGGCTGGCCAGAAGAGATGAGCCGCGCCCGATGAGCGGCAAGCAGAACCAGATCGAAGCGGTTTTCGATCTTGTCTATGCAATCTTCGACGGTTACGCGCGCCATTTTTCTCTGGCTCCTGCTTGAAGAGGGGAAGTTGCGCTGCTACAACAAGCGCAGGAATTAATCAATCGTCGACACGGCGTTAGCGTGGCGTCGACAGCGCTTATGTTCGCTCTCCTAGGGAGCGTCGTTAGAATTGCGTCACACTTCAGTCATACCTCAAGACGATTTACGAGTAAAATTTACGCTATTCCCCTTGACCTAGCGCATAGAAGAGGCAATTTATCCGACATGACGCCCGGGCGTCTCGACTTCGACAAAACGTAATCGCTTTTGGCGGCGTCGTCGCAGTCACCAGCCTTCAAACCTTAAAGATTTGAGGCCGGCGAGGTGTCCGGCAAGTTGCGGGTAATTTTACGCCGGTATTGATGAGGACTAGGCCTGTCGCAAGGGCAAGACGACGGCGAAAAATAACGAGCAACGCCAAAACAACAAACCAGACGCGAGAAAGAAATGGCTGATATCGAACGAATTGCATTATTTATTGACGGCGCCAATCTGTATGCGACCGCCAAATCGTTGGGATTCGATATCGACTACAAACGTCTGTTACGCGAATTCCAGGGCAAGGGCCGTCTCATCCGCGCCTTTTATTATACAGCGCTGATCGAAGACCAGGAATATTCCTCTATCCGCCCCTTGATCGACTGGCTCGACTATAACGGATACGCCGTCGTGACCAAGCCGACGAAGGAATTTGTCGACTCGCTGGGCCGTCGCAAGGTCAAAGGCAATATGGATATCGAGCTCGCGGTCGACGCGATGGAGATGGCCGAGCACATCGACCACATGGTGCTCTTCTCGGGTGACGGCGACTTCCGTTCGCTGGTGGAGGCCGTGCAGCGCAAGGGCGTGCGCGTCTCCGTAATCTCGACGATCACCACTCAGCCGCCAATGATCGCCGACGAGCTTCGCCGCCAGGCCGACGAGTTCATCGACCTCATCCATCTGGTCGGCAAGATCGGCCGCGACCCCGGCGAGCGCGCCGAGCGCATGCAGCGCTACCAGGAGCGCCGCCCCATGCCCGCCCCGGCGCCGGCGGGCCACGAGGACGAAGAGGAATAACTCCTCGCTTCCGTCGAAATGTTCCAGAAAGCCCGGCCCGCGCCGGGCTTTTTTGTCGACCTTCAACCCTTCTCGCGCATGAGTCGGCCCTTTTCGCGGCTCCAATCGCGTTTTTTCTCGACTTCGCGCTTGTCGTGAATCTTTTTGCCGCGCGCCAGCGCGATCTGCATCTTCGCCCGCCCCTTGGCGTTGAAATAGAGCTTGAGGGGAACGATGGTCATGCCCTCGCGCTCCACCGCCTGCGAGAGCTTGGCGAGCTCCCGGCTTTTCAGCAGCAGCTTACGCGGGCGCTTGGGCTCGTGGTTGAAACGATTGCCCGAGAGATATTCTGGAATATTGGCGTTGACCAGCCAGGCCTCGCCATGCCGATCGACATGGGCGTAGCTCTCGGCGATGGTCGCCTTGCCCGTTCGCAGCGACTTCACCTCGGTGCCGGTCAACGCGAGCCCGGCCTCGAAGGTTTCGCCCACCTCGTAATGGAAGCGGGCCTTGCGATTGTCGGCGACGACCTTCTGGTTTGACTCCTGCTTCGCGGCCACGGATTACCTTTAAGCCGGCAGCACGCCGGCGTGGATCATCGCGGCGCGGATGCGGTCCTTTGTCGCCTGCGTCGACGGCACGAGCGGCAGGCGCACGTCCTCTCGAACCTTCCCCAGGAGCGACAGGCCATATTTCGCGCCCGTCACGCCCGCTTCCAGAAAAGCCGCGACATGGAGCGGCGTTAGCCTGTCCTGAATTTCCAACGCCTTCGTGTAATCGCCCGCAAGGCACGCGTTCTGCAGATCGGCGCAGAGTCGCGGCGCAATATTGGAGACGACGGAAATGCAGCCATGCGCGCCAGCGGCCATGCAGGAAAGCGCAGTCAGATCGTCGCCCGAGAGCTGGATGAAATCGGGACCCATGGCCTCGCGTTGCAAAGAGATGCGGCCGATGTTGCCGGTCGCGTCCTTGACCCCGACGATGTTCTTCAACTCCGAAAGCCGCTTCATCGTCTCGACGCTCATGTCGACCACTGAGCGCGGCGGGATATTGTAGATGAGGATGGGAATCGAGACCGCGTCGTTGATCGCCTTGAAGTGCTGATAAAGCCCTTCCTGGTTCGGCTTGTTATAGTAGGGCGTGACGATCAGCAGGCCGTCGGCCCCGGCGCGCTCGGCATGGCCGGCGATGGCGATGGCTTCACGCGTGTTGTTGGAGCCCGCGCCGGCGATGACAGGCACGCGCCCGCGCGCGGCGCGGACCGTCTCGGTGATGACGCGGCCGTGCTCCTCGTGCGAGAGCGTGGGGCTTTCGCCAGTGGTGCCGACAGGCACGAGGCCATGAGTCCCCTGCTCGATCTGCCAGTCGACCAGCGCCCAGAGCGCTTCGAAATCGACCTCTCCATTGGCGAATGGCGTGACGAGCGCCGTGTTCGACCCGTGAAAAATTGGCTTTTTTCTCATTGAATCAGGATCTTCCCTGCGCCTCACAGCCGCCGCATTCGCGTCCGTATCATGGAAGCGCCCTTCATAGCTGCTAGGCGCTTGGGAGAAAAGCCCTACCTGCGCCCTACATGCCTCGGGGACAACCGAGCACGGCGACGGGCCTTTGGTTGACGCTTCGTAAACAATTAGAGAGCAGCCTCCGCGTAACGAGGACGATGCCCATGATGTTGCCTCCACGCGTTTCGATCCGCCTGAAGATCCTGGCGACGGCGACGGCCACCGGCATTATCCTTCCTGCCTTCACGGGCTTCGACGACCTGCGCGAGACGGACGCGACGACAAAGGCGGCCCATTGGGTTCCGCACGTCCCTTTCAGCCTCGGCGCCTGGCGCATGCGCGTCGGCAACCTCGAAGAAATGGTGCGCGGATTCGTCACAGGCGAGCCCCCCCATACGGAGGCGGCGCATCCGCCGCAACTTTCGCTTTTCGGGCCCGAAGACCCCGGCCTGACGCCGCTCGCCAATTACGCCCCCCCGGACGGCTGGCTCCGCGGATCTGCGCCCGCCCTCGACCCCGCGAAGATCCTGGGCGATGAAGCTGAAGCCTTTTATCAGGCGCTTGCCGCCTTCAAGAGCGGCGACTTCGCCGCAGGCGACGCGGCCGCAGCCAATCTTAAGGCGGGTCTCGCCCATACCGCTGTCCATTGGGCGGCGCTCAAGCTCCACCCGCGCGAGGCGGGGTTCAAACGCATCGCCGCCTTCATGGAGGCGCATCCTGACTGGTCCGCCGGCGACTGGCTGCGCAAGCGCGCGGAAGAGGCGCTCGTGGCCGAGCATCAGCCAGACAAGGTCGTTAAGGCCTGGTTCGAGGACAAGCCGCCGCTTTCAGCCTATGGCAAATATGCGCTCGCCAAGGCTGTCGCCCGAGACGGCGATTTCGACACGGCCGCCTTTTACGCCCGCGACGCTTGGCGCGAAGACGATCTCGGCGGCTTTGACAATCAATTCCTCAGGGAGCTCGGAGAGCTTCTCTCCCCCGCCGACCACAAATACCGCGCCGACCGGCTTCTCTACGCCGGCAAGAATGCGCAAGCGCTGCGCGCTGCGGAGCTTGCCGGCAAGGACGTCACCCTGCTCGCTCGCGCCCGCATGGCCGCCAACGCCGGCGCCGCGGGAGAGAAGACTTTCGCCGCCGTGCCGCCCGCGCTGCAGAACGATCCGGGGCTTCTCTATTCGCGCGTGCATGCGCTCAACGGCGCAAAGAAATTTGCGGAAGCCGGCGCGCTGTTGATCAAGGCGCCGACCGACCCCGTTAAGGTCATAGACGGCGACGCGTGGTGGGCGGAGCGGCGCATGACCTCGCGCAAGCTTCTCGATCAGGGAGACGCCGGCACGGCCTATATCATCGCGGCGCAGCACAACGCCCGCTCGACCAGCAACAAGGTCGAGGCGGAATTCCAGGCGGGCTGGATCGCGCTCCGCTTTCTGGACGACGCCTCGCGCGCGGCCCGGCATTTTGCGAAGCTCGACGAGGTCGCGGAGACGCCGCTGCAGAAATCGCGCGCCCTTTATTGGCGCGGCCGCGCCGCCGAGGCCTATCGCACGCCGGACGACGACGCGATGGCGCGCGACTTCTACCGCCAGGCGGCCGCCCATTCGACGACCTTTTACGGGCAGCTCGCGAGCGCCAAGCTCGGCGCCGAGGACCGCCCGTTGCGTCCTGCCCCTGCGCCGGCGAAGGACGCCGATCGTCATGAAGTCGTGCGGGTCGTGGAGCTTTTGCTCGCGACGGGCGACAAGGACGTCGCCGCGCCGCTCGCATTCGACGCAGCAAAGAATATGAACGACCCGGCGCAGGTTGCGGCCCTCGCCCACGTCATCGCCCGGCAGCGCGACGCCAAGCTCTCTCTCGTCTTCGGCAAGAGCGCCTCCTACCGCGGCATACCGCTCGACGACGTGGCGTTCCCGTCCTATGGCGTGCCCGAATTCGACGCGCTGCCGAACTCTGCGCCGCGCTCGGTCGTCTACGCCATTGCGCGGCAGGAAAGCGCCTTCGATCCGAAAGCGGTTTCCTCCGCCGGCGCCATGGGGTTGATGCAGATGATCGCCTCCACTGCGCGCCACACCGCCTATCAGCACCGCGTCGCCTTCGACCTCCCGCGCATGCTGAGCGAGCCGGCCTTCAACGCCAAATTGGGCGCGGCGCATCTCGGCATTCTGCTCGGCGAATACAGAGGCGCCTATCTCCTGACTTTCGCGGCCTATAACGCCGGCGGCGGCCGCGTGAAGCAATGGATCGACGCCTATGGCGATCCGCGCAAGGCGGGCGTCGATCCCGTCGACTGGGTCGAGCGCATCCCCATCTCCGAGACGCGCAATTACGTGCAGCGCGTGATGGAGAATTTCGTGGTCTACCGCGCGAAATTCGGCGACACGGAAACGCGGCCCCCACAGGTCGAATTGGCGCGCGTGGGCGCCAGGCTGTGAGACTTTGTGATTTTCACGCCGGAGCTGGCGATCTGAATCTAACGCATGGTTCTGCACCCGAGGAGCGGATGGAATCGATGTCGTCGGGCAGCTTTCGGACCGAAGCGAGCACTCACTAAGGCTGCGGTCTCCGCTCGAGATACTCACCTTTCGCACTTATCATTTGCAGACGTAGCGCGGCGCAAAGTTCTTGATTTTCGCATACCCACCGATCGGCCTATTTATTGGATTTGGATTTTTTCACGCTGAGGTCTGACGGTTTCAGCGAGAGAAATTTTTCGGGCGTTTTCCATGTCTCGGGAAGATGTTTATTCGCCCATTTGCAAACCGCTTGCAGCACAGGCAGCAATTCCGCACCTTTCTCCGTCAGTGCGTAGTCATAC
>JAMBEQ010000130.1 GCA_024506175.1 Methylocystis sp. | reverse complement strand
CGCGCAGAACGCCGGTCGAAAACTGCCAGGCCGGAGCGAGCTTGCCCACGTTGTCAGCCGTGATCTGCTTGAGGGCCGAGTGGCGGAGATTGGCGTAGTCGCCCGTCGGAGAAACCCACTGCTTGGGATCCTTCGAGAGCGTCAGCAACTCGTCGTCGGCGCTCGCAGCGCCGGCGGCAAACAGCGCAAGAACACCAACTGAAGTCGACAACAACAGCTTATGCATGAGCATTTCCTCCTGACGACGCCGAGGCGCGCCTTATCGTTGCGCCGCCGCCGACGTCGCGCCTCTTAAGGGCGCCTCGACATTGGGAAGGCGTTTTCCGTCTTGCTCCCGCGCCGGTCGTGAAAAAACCCTATGGCGGCAGGCCGCTTCCGGTTCCCGTCCGGAAGACATCTTTTAACTCGGAAACGGCGGGATAATATGTCGCGCCTAGTTGAATCGCAATCGCAAAAAACGGAGGCGTCGGCGTAAGCCGCCGCAGCGCTGAAGCTCCGAGGGAAATCAATATGTTGCGCTGTTTCCTCGTTCTGCTCGCGCCACTTCTCGTCTCAATTGTGGGTCCCTCGCCCGCCACGGCGCAGCCGCATTTTCAACTCGAGGAGATGGCGCCGGGCGTCTATGTCCATCAGGGCGAAACGTCCCTGATGACCCGGGAAAATTTCGGCGGCATCGCCAATCTCGGCGCGATCGTCGGCGACCGAGCGGTGGCGGTGATCGACACGGGCGGGAGCCTCATCGAAGGAAAAGCTTTTCTTGCTGCGTTGCGTCAGAAGACCGACAAACCTATCCGCTATGTCGTCAACACGCACGCGCATCCCGACCATATCTTTGGCAACGGCGCCTTCGCCGGGCCGGGCGTGACATTCGTCGGCCACAAGAATTTGCCCCGCGCCCTCGCCGCGCGAGGGGAGCATTATCTCTCCGCATTCCGCCAGACCATGGGAGACGCGCTCGACGGCGTGACGATCGTCGCGCCCACCATGCTCGTCGCCGATTCGACGACGATCGACCTCGGCGACCGCGAGATCGTTCTGCAGGCGTGGAAGACGGCGCATAGCGAGGCGGACCTTACCGTGCTCGACAAAAAGAGCGCGACGCTCTTCGCCGGCGATCTGCTTTTTCTGCGGCATGTGCCGGTCGTCGACGGAAGCCTGCTAGGCTTTCTCGACGTCGTCGACCGGCTCGCGGAAATCAAGGCGGAACGCGTCGTGCCGGGACATGGCCCCGCGGTCGCGCCCTGGCCCAAGGCGCTCGAGGACGAGCGCGCCTATCTTATGCGCCTGACCGCCGATCTGCGCGCCGCGATCAGGAAGGGCGAGAGCGTGAAGGAGGCGGCCAAGACGGCCGGGGAAGAAGAGCGGGCGAAGTGGAAGCTCTTCGATGATTACAACGCCCGCAACGCGACGGCCGGATTTGCTGAGCTGGAGTGGGAGGGGCCGTGACTTTGTCTCGCCCTTCCGCGCCAAGCTGCGCTAATCTCGCGCCAAAGCCCGGGAGAAAATCCATGTCGATCGCCCGCACGTTGCTCGGCGCCGTTATGCTCGCAGCCGCCCTCGCCTCTTCGGCCCTGGCCCAATCCAGCGCCCCCGATCCCTGGCCGGGACTCGTCGCGGACATTTTCCAGGGTCGCGAGATCGCCATGGCCGACGGGACCGTCGCGCTCGACGCGCCCAAGCGCGCCGAGGACGCGGCCATCGTGCCGATGACGCTGCGCTTCCCCGACCCCGCGCAAGTAAAAACGGCGACGCTCGTCATTGACCAGAATCCCATGCCCATGGCGGCAAGCTTCGCTTTCGGCGAAAAGTCCGGCGTCGATTCGATCGAGACGCGGGTGCGGGTGAACAGCTACACCAATGTCCACGCCGTGGCTGAGACGCGCGATGGCAAGCTCCACTCCGAAGTGAAATTCGTGAAGGCCTCGGGGGGCTGCTCGGCGCCGGCCGGCAAGGACCCGGACGAGGCCCGCGCCACTATGGGCAAGATGAAGTATCGCGAGTTCAAAAGCGCGATCGCCGGCAGGCGCGAGGCGCAGATCATGATCCGCCACCCGAATAATTCTGGCATGCAGATGGATCAGCTCACGCGGGCCTATACGCCGGCGCATTTCATCGACGCCGTGGAGGTCTGGCAGGGCGACGAGCTGATCTTCAAGATGGAAGGCGGGATTTCGCTTTCAGAAGACCCGAACTTCCGATTCACCTATGCGCCCAATGGCGAGAAGACGATCCGCGTTGTCGCGCATGACAACAAGGGCGGGAAATTCGCGGCGGAGTGGCCGATCGGCGAAGCTTCCTGACGGCTCGGCCAACGGGTAAGGGAGCGGGCGCCGCTCCCTCATCTATTGCCGATTTAGGACTCAGCCGAGAATGGTCATCGCGGCGCAGAAGGCCAGCGGAAGCGTCGCGAGCGCGCAGAGCGCCGTCACGCAGGCGACTTTCTCGAATTCGGGCGCCTCGCCGCGCATTTTTCTTACTAACGCCATCTTACTCGCTCCCAAGCCACGCTTTTTTACACGCTCACGGACGTTGGCGCGCCTCTCTTAACGCGCTTGGGCGCGAAATCGTTGCAATCCGTGGAGCGGCAATTTTCGGCTCGTTAATTCCTAGCAAAAACACCGTTAGGGGTCAGTTAACACGGACCGTGGGGCGGGCGTTCATCGGCGCATTCTCGCTGAACAGCTCGGCGAGCTTCTCGGTCATTGCGCCGCCGAGCTCCTCGGCGTCGACGATCGTCACAGCACGGCGGTAATAGCGCGTGACGTCGTGACCGATGCCGATGGCGATCAGCTCCACGGGCGATTTGGTCTCGATGTCGTGAATGACCTGGCGCAGGTGGCGCTCGAGATAGTTTCCCGGATTGACGGAAAGGGTGGAATCGTCGACCGGCGCTCCGTCGGAAATCATCATCAGGATGCGGCGCTGCTCGCCGCGCGCCAGAAGGCGACGATGCGCCCAATCAAGCGCCTCGCCGTCGATATTCTCTTTCAGAAGCCCCTCGCGCATCATCAGGCCGAGATTGCGCCGCGCCCGCCGCCAGGGCGCGTCGGCCGCCTTGTAGATGATGTGGCGGATGTCGTTGAGGCGCCCCGGATTGGGCTTCTTGCCTTCATTGATCCAGAGCTCGCGCGACTGGCCGCCCTTCCAGGCGCGGGTGGTGAAGCCCAAGATCTCGACCTTCACGCCGCAGCGCTCGAGCGTGCGGGCGAGAATATCGGCGCAGGTCGCGGCGACTGTGATCGGGCGGCCGCGCATCGAGCCGGAATTGTCGAGCAGAAGGGTCACGACCGTGTCGCGGAAGTCCGTGTCCTTCTCGCGCTTGAAGGACAAGGGCTGCTGGGGGTCGATGATGACGCGCGGCAGGCGGGCCGGGTCGAGCATGCCCTCCTCGATGTCGAACTCCCAGGAGCGGCTCTGCTGCGCCATCAGGCGGCGCTGAAGGCGGTTGGCCAGACGGCCCACCACCGAGGACAAATGCAGAAGCTGCTTGTCGAGATAGGCGCGCAGCCGGTCGAGCTCCTCCGTATCGCACAGCTCCTCAGCCCGCACGGTCTCGTCGAAACGCGTGGTGTAGGCGTGGTAATCGGCGCCGGAGCGCTCGGCGGCGGTCGTCGAGGGACGGCGCGCGTCGGCGGCCTCCTCGAGATCGCCCGAGTCGGACTCCTCCGGCGATTCCCCGTAAGGCGCCTCGGCGGATTCGCTTTCGCCCTCCTGCTCGGAGTCTTCGGCCGCGAGCGCGGTCTCCATCTCGGCGGCGCTCTTGGCCTTGTCGTCTTCCTGCTCGGGCTCTCCGCTTTCCTCAGGGTTTTGCGGAGCCTCGCTGCTTTCGTCGGCGGCCTCGATTTCTTCCGGGGTCTCGGCGCCCGCCATATCGAGATGGGAGAGGAGCTCGCGCACGATCTGCGCGAAGCGCTTCTGGTCGTCGATGGCGCCGACGAGCCGGTCGAGATCGCCGCCGCCGCACTTCTCCACGATATCCCGCCAGAACTCGACGATTTTCGCGCCGTGCGCCGGCGGCTCGAGCCCCGTGAGGCGCTCACGCGCCATCAGCGCCAGCGCATCCTCGAGCGGCGCGTCCTCGCGGCTTAGAATTTTTTCCGAATGGCAGCGCGCATAGCGGTCTTCCAGCATCGCGCCGATATTGGCCGCGACGCCGGCCATGCGCCGCGCGCCAATCGATTCGACCCGCGCCTGCTCCATGGCGTCGAAGGCGGCGCGCGCCTCCATGGTCTCGGGGGCATGGCGACGGTGCAGCGCGTCATCGTGGCAGGCGAGGCGCAGAGCGATCGAATCGGCCTGGCCGCGCAGGATCGCCGCGTCTTTTGGGGAAAGCTTTCGCGGCGGCTCGGTCAGCCGCGCCTTGGCGCCCTCCGGCGAAGCGAAGAGCGACGGGCGCTCGGGCGCGAAGGCCACGTCGAGCTTGGGCGTTTTCGCCATGGCGCGCATGGCGCCGGCGACGGCCCTTTTGAAGGGTTCCTGCGGGGCTTCCTTGGGAGAGGCGGGACGGCGGTTCGTAGGCGCGGGCGGCATGCGTCACTATATGCGCGGGCGTGGGGAAAGGAGCAAGTCGGCGGGCCTTTTACGCGGCTCGCGCGCAAAATTGGCTCGTTTCAGACGCGAAGAGAGCCGGGGCGAGGGACGCCCCGGCCCCGTTCGGCCGAGAGCGTGAGAAATGCATTCCGGGGCTGCGTCGATCGCCGCGCTACTTGCGGCGCTCGTCGTCATCGTCGAGCTCTAGCCACATCGCGTTCAGGATGCCGAAAGCGCAGGCCAGCCCCAAGCCAAGGATCCAGGAAAAATACCACATGCCCTTTCCTCCTCAGTAGTAGTGATCGTCGCCCTTTTCGATCGCCGCTTCGCTCACCGCGCCGCGCAGCACCCAATAGACCCAAGACGTATATGCGAGCACAATTGGCAGGAAGAAGACCACCGCGACGAGCATGAGGCCGAGCGTCGTCTGGCTCGAGGACGAATCCCAAACGGTCAGGCTCTGGTCCGGATTCGAGGAAGAAGGCAGCAGGAAAGGAAACAGGCTGAAGCCCGCCGTCGTCACGACGCCGGCGACAGAAAGGCTCGAGACCAGGATCGCGAGGCGTGACCCGATCGCCAGCAGGATCGCGGCGCCCAGCGCGCCGAGGAGGGCCGTGACAGGCGCGAGTGCAACGAGCGGCAAGCGCGCATAATTCAGGAGCCATCCCCCGGCGCCGAGCGCCACTTGCTTACCGAGCGGGTTGGAAGGCCCGTAGAAATCGACCGGCGATTCGATGCGATATCCTTCGATCGCGACCGCGACCCAAATCCCCGCGAAAAGAAGGAGCAGCACGAGCGTCAGCGCGGCGCTGGCGCCCATCCGTCTCGCGCGCGCGGCGATCTCGCCTTCGCTTTTGCCCGAAAGCCAGGCTGCGCCTTGCATGAGGATCATCGCCACGCTGACAACGCCGCAAAGAACCGGGAAGGGGCGCAGCAGACCGAGAAGCCCGCCTTCATATTCGAAGCGCAGCGACGCATCGAAATGGAAGGGAACGCCAAGGAGCAGATTGCCGAAGGCGACGCCGAAGAGCAGCGACGGCAAGGCGCCCGAGACGAAGAAGAGCCAGTCCCATGTTTGGCGCCAGCCCGGCTCCTCCCGCTTGCTGCGAAAGGTGATCGCGACCGGTCGAAGGATGAATCCGATCAGCACCAACAGCATCGCGAGATAGAAGCCGGAGAAGGAGGCGGCGTAGAGCGGCGGCCAGGCGGCGAAAGCCGCGCCGCCGCCGAGAATGAACCAGACCTGATTGCCTTCCCACACCGGCCCGATGGCATTGATCAGCACCCGGCGCTCAACGTCCTTCTTCGCCACAAAAGGATGCAGCATGGCGACGCCGAGGTCGAAACCGTCGAAGATCGCGAACCCTACCAGGAGCACGCCGAGGATCGCCCACCAGATGAGGCGCAGGGTCGCATAGTCGAACATAAGCCGCTCCTTTTAGCGCGAGGCGTCGTAGGCGGGTTGCGCTTCGGGCAGCGCGCGGGCCAGCGGCGGGGATGCTGGCGCTGGAAGCGGCCCTTTGCGGATATATTTTGCCAGCAACGCCACATCGACGACGGCGAGCGCCGTATAGAAGATGACGAAGGCCGCAAGACTCGCCGCCACGTTGGAGGCGGGGACGCTGGAGACGCCGACGAAGGTCGGCATCACGCCGTCGATGATCCAGGGCTGGCGCCCGTATTCGGCGACAATCCAGCCGAGCTCGGCCGCGATCCAAGGCAGGGGCAGGCTGAACATGGTGAGCCGCAGGAACCACGGTTTGCCGCAGCGCCGCCGGCTCGACAGATAGAAGGCGACGCTAAACAGCGCGATGAAATAGAAGCCGAGCGCCACCATGATGCGGAAGCACCAGAAAAGCACCGGCACATCCGGGACGGTCGAACGCGCGGCCTGCGCAATTTCGTCGTCAGTAGCGTTCTCGATGTCGGGGCGGATGCGCTTGAGCAGCAGCGCATAGCCGACGTCGCGCATGGAGCCTTCGAGCTGGCGGGGAACCGAAGCGCCGGGCCGCCCGCCCTGCTCCGTCATCCACTTATAGCCCGCGAGCCCGTTGCGAATGCGCTCGGCGTTGCGCTCGACCAGTGGCTTGATGCCTTCGACGGGCTTGTCTAACGAGCGCGTCGCGATAAGGCCGAGCACATAGGGAATTTCCACCGCGTGGCTGGTCGTCTGGGTCGCGGGATCGGGGAAGCCGAAGAGGGTGAAGGAGGCCGGCGCCGGCTCCGTCTCCCACATCGCCTCGATGGCGGCGATCTTCATCTTCTGGTTCTCGCCCGCCGTATAGCCGCTCTCGTCGCCCAGCACGACAACCGACAGCGCCGAGGCGAGGCCGAAGCTTGCCGCCACGGTCAGCGAACGGCGCGCAATGTCGACGTGCTTCTTGTGCAGGATGTAATAGGCGCCGATCGACATGACGAACATGGAGCCGGTGACATAGCCTGCGCTGACGGTGTGCACGAATTTGGACTGCGCGACGGGATTGAACAGCACCTGCATGAAGGAGGTGAGCTCCATGCGCATCGTCTGCGGATTGAAGGCGGCGCCGACTGGATTGGACATCCAGGCGTTGGCGACGAGAATCCAAAGCGCTGAGAAATTCGAGCCGAGCGCGACGAGCCAGGTGACGGCGAGGTGCTGAACCTTGGTGAGCCGCTTCCAGCCAAAGAAGAAAAGGCCGACGAATGTGGCCTCCAGAAAGAAGGCCATCAGCCCTTCGATGGCGAGCGGCGCGCCAAAAATGTCGCCGACATAATGAGAGTAGTAGGCCCAATTCGTGCCGAACTGGAATTCCATGGTGATGCCGGTGGCGACGCCCATGACGAAATTGATGCCAAAGAGCGCGCCCCAGAATTTTACCGCGTCGCGCCAGACCTCGCGCCCTGTCATTACATAGACGCTCTCCATGATGGCGAGCAGAAGGGCGAGCCCCAAGGTGAGCGGCACGAAGAGGAAATGATAGAGCGCCGTGAGGGCGAACTGCAGCCGGGAAAGCGTGACGACGTCGAAGTCCATTGCAACTGCCCTGGGTTGGCGCAGGCTCGCAGAGAAATCCGCGAAGCCCTGCTAATCAAAGTCTGCTCGGCGGCCCTTCCTGACGTCCCATCGCGCAAGTGGGACATCGTAAGTATGCCCTCAGTGCGTCTGAGCGCGCGCCGAGAGCGCCGCGGCCATGTCGGCAGGCGTCACATGCATGCGATGCGACGGGCTGAAGAACAGAAAATAGAGCAAGAAGATCGCAGCGATCTTGAACACGACCGCCAGGGTCAACTCACGTCGAAGACCGCCGCGCATTTTCGCTTCAACCCTTGCTGTGCGCGCCCGGCGCAGACATCGTCGCGCCGGGCTCGCGCGCTTTCCGCTTGCACGGACATGCGAGCGGCAAGAAATCGGGAGCGTATTCTTATTACTGACTTTTGCAGAATGCGCTCCAGCGGTTCAGAGAACGCGGCGAAGGCGCTCGATTCCGAGCAGCTTCATGATGTAGCGCTCGTAGACTGGCTCGCTCTGGCCGCTGCGCACCTTACGCAGGAAGTATTTCTCATATGCGACTTTCGCCCAATGCACCCAGCGGCCCTGGCTCGACCAGTTGACGTTGCGCGGCGGTATTTGCGGTTGGGCGACGAAGGCGACGCCGCGATCGCCGAAGTCGGCGAGACAGACGGCGTTCCAGGTGCCTTCTTCCTTCGGCTCCTTGCCGGCGATCTCGGCCGCGATGTTATGGGCGGTCGCCGTCACCATGGATTCGATCATATAGCCGGTCTTGGGCATGCCGGTGGGAACCGGCGTCGGCTCCGCGGGTGGAATGGCGATGCAGACGCCGACGCTGTAAATATTTTTGAAGGTCGGATTGCGCTGCTTCTTGTCGATGAGGACGAAGCCGCGCGGATTGACCAGGCCTTCGATTCCCATCAGCGCATCGACGCCGGTGAAGGCGGGCATCATCATCGCGAATTTGAAGGGGATCTCATGTTCCTTCTTGAGCGAGCCGTCCTCGTTTAGCTCCTGGCATTTCAGCAGACCCGGCTCCACCGAAGTGGTCTTGGCGTTGGTGATCCATTTGACGTCGCGATCACGAAAGGCGGATTCCAGCATGCCCTTGGTGTCGCCGACCCCGCCAAGACCCAGGTGGCCGATATAGGGCTCGGAGGTCACGAAGGTGATCGGCACCTTGTGCCGGATGCCGCGCTTGCGCAGATCGGAGACGACGATCATCGCATATTCATAGGCGGGACCGAAGCAGGAGACTGCCGGCGACGCGCCGATCACGATCGGACCCGGGTCCTTGCAGAATTCCTCCCAGGCCTTGGAGGCAAGTTCGGCGTGCTGCAGCGTGCAGATCGAATGGGTGTGGCCGCCATGCGGACCGAGCCCCGGTATCTCGCCGAAAGCGAGCTTGGGCCCAGTGGCTATGACGAGATAGTCATAGGAGATGCTTTCGCCGTTGTTCAGTTCGACCCGATTCTCGTTCGGGTGCACACGCTTGGCGCCAGCGTCGGTGAAGCCGATATTCTTCCTCTTGAAGACCGGCGCCAACGGCACCTTCAATTCCTCTGGCTTGCGCCAGTTGACGGCGAGCCATGGATTGGAGGGCGTGAACTGGAAATTCGGCAGATCCGAGATGACGGTGACGCTGTGCTCCTTCTTCAAGGATTCGCGCACTTCGATCGCCGCCGCGACGCCGCCGATGCCGCCGCCGAGAATCACCACGTGAGCCATTTGACGTCCTCCCACTGTCGCGGCGAAACCGCCGCGCGCCCGTTATATTCGAAATATCTAAATTAGAAGACTCTCACAGCGACTTAGTCACGTTCGGCGTCGCAAAGCGCGCGCAAGGCGGTTGCATCGGTGATTTCCGTGCCGCCCCGCGATAATTTGACCCAGCCGGAACGTTCGAAATTCTTCAGTGTGCGGCCGATCACCTCCCGCGCGGTGCCGAGATCGGCAGCAAGCGACTGCTGGGTGACCGAGATGCGATTATCAGGGCCGCGCAAGGCGAGCAGTCGCTCCGCAAGGCGCACATTGATGCGCGTGCAGACAATTTCCTCGATGCGCGACATCAATGTCGCGATGCGGCGGCTATAGCCGTCGAAAACCAGCGCGCGAAACGTCTCGGAGGCGTTCATCAAGGCGGCGAAACGCTCGGCGGGCACGATATAGGCGACAACGTCTGTCTCAGCGACGCCTTCGGCCGCATAGGCGTCGTCGGAAAGGAGCGAGGCGGTCGTCAAAATACACGTCTCGTTGGTCGAAACCCTGTAGAGCACGATCTCGCGGCCCGATTCCGTCACGCGTTGAACGCGCACGGTGCCAGAGACGATAAGGGGGAATAAGACGCATCGGTCGCCGGGTCGGAACAGCACGGCGCCGCGCGGCAATTGCTTTCGAATCGCGGATTCGCGCAATTGCGCTTTTGTCTGCTCGTCGAGCGCGCGCAGCAGCGGAACATCCTCGATCCAATCAAACGCCATGTTTCGATCCTCGCGCGCCGGCTTTCCTATCTCCCGTCGGGCGTGTCGGTCCCGATCCACTTGGTTTTGACCTGCTCGTAATGGACGTCGGGGTCGTAGAAGGCGACGTCGAGGTCGAGCGTCTGCGCCGAGAGGCGGCCGATCGAGCCCAGCGCCGCATAGGACGCCACCACGCG
>JAMBEQ010000129.1 GCA_024506175.1 Methylocystis sp. | reverse complement strand
TCGGGCAATGTCCACGCCGTGCGCTCGCTTGCTGAGCTCGCCAGCCATTTCGATCTCGCTCACGTCTCGCGCAATCCTGCGCGCTTCGACCCCGACGATCTCTTGGCGCTGTCGCATCGCACTCTCGCGCTGTTCGAGTTCGATGATGTGCGCGAGCGCCTCGCCGCGCTCGATGTGGTCGGTTACAAGGCCGAGCCGCTATGGCGCGCTGCGCGCGGCAATCTTTCAACCTTCGACGATATTCTGAAATGGCGCCGCGTCGTCGAGGGCGAGATCGAGCCGATTTGCGAGGACCCTGACTTCCTCTCGCAGGCCGCAGAACTTCTGCCGCTCGAGCCCTGGGACGAGCAGACGTGGTCGGCCTGGGTCGGCGATGTGAAAACCGCAACGGGACGAAAGGGCAAGGCGCTGTTCCGCCCGCTGCGCCTCGCGCTCACGGGCGAGGAGAGCGGGCCGGAGCTCGCGGCGCTCTTGCCGCTGATCGGGCGGGTGAAGGCGCTGGCGCGGCTTGCTGGCTGAGCGTGGCTCGCTGCGCGTTAGATCCCTCCGATCAACGCAGCACGGCGACGCCGAAGAGATAGGGATGCAGCAGCAGGAACAGCGCGTAAAGCGCCGTGCCGGCGCCGACCGCGATTGCGTCGCCCTTGGTGAAGGCGTCAACCCTAGGCGCGCCAGCATCGCCGCGCCGCTTCACCGCAATCCGGTCATAGACTGCGAATCCCAGCAGCGAGCCGAACAACACCATGCCGCCAAGGTCGCCATTGGCGAGAAGGTGCGCCGTCGCCCAGCTCTTGAGAGCGACGAGCGTCGGATGACGCAGCCAGCCCCTGATGCGCGACGGCGGCGCGCGGCGGCTGGCCAGCGCGACGAAGGCGAACCAGACAAGGGGCATGGCGACATGGCGCGTCCAGGTCGGCGGCTCCCAAATTTGGATGATGCCGTCCGCGCGGTAGCGTGAGAAGCCCCAGATGATGAGCAGGAGGCCGGCAAGGGCGATAAGCGCGTAAGCGCCCTTATAGGCTTGCAGGCCGTATCTCTCGATGAGTCCGGCCCGCATCTCACGCTGGGTCGAGAAGATATGGACGCCGACGAAAAGCGCGATGCCGAGAATAAGAATAGCCATACTTCAGAAGCCTTTGGCTGAGTTGCGGTATCAAGCTGAGATGAGCTGGCGCGCTCAAAAACACCGAATCTGCGCTTCGGCCTGCGCCCGGCGCAGAGTCTCGAGCGTATCGCGCGCCGCGCCCGTATTGCGCATCATGCCGCCGATTTGTCCCGCCTGTTGGCTTACGCTCGCCACGGTCTCGGCGGCGACGTAGCTGTCATAAGGAAGAATGCTTGCGATCACGTCTACGGAGCAGGAACACTGCTCCAGCGACAGCCGTGTGTCGCCGTTGGCTTTCATGCAGCCGAAAACGTAATCGGCGCGCGCCGAGGTGGGATAGTCGTTGATATCGGCGGGGGCGGCCGGAGCGGAGACGAGCAAGAGAAAGAGAAAGGCAAGGCGACGGCGCATCGGATTTCCTGTCTGGACAAGCGCTTCGCGCAGTCTATCGCTTCCCCCGCGCCGCGTGAACCGGCCCTCCCTTCCCAGAAACCCTCGCCGACCAATTTGACGCAGGTATCGCGCTATGAGGCGCTCGCATGACTTGTCAGGACCGCGCAGATGTTCCGCCTTCGTTACGCTTTATGCGCCCTCATGCTATTGGCCTTATTCGGTTCGCAGGCAGCTTCCGCGCATGGGAGTATGTTTCAGATGCAAAACACCTGCATTGTCAAAGTAGGCCCCGACCTGATGTATTTTTCCGGCTACCAGCCGGCCACCACCCGCAGGAAATTTTGCGAGGATGTTCCGACGACCGGCAAAGCCATATTCGTGCTGGATTTCCCGGAAGTTGAGATGCGCGAGATGTCGATAGATTTCCGCATAATGCGCGTTGACGCAATCAATGACCAATCAGACGCGGAGATGGTCGCCTATCTCCCCGCCAAACGCTATCCGAACGGCACGCTCGGTCTCGAGCATGTTTTTGCTGAACCAGGAAATTTCGTTGGCGTCGTCACCGCAACGGGGACCCATGGCGAGCTTTGGGTCTCTCGGTTTCCCTTCTCCGTGGGTCGGGTCTATTCAGCGAAAACGCCCTATTACCTGCTGGCGGCGGCCGCCGCCCTCGCGTTGCTGCTGCTCCTGTGGAAAGGCGAAAAAGCCGAAGCCCGGCGGCTCGACTGAAAATCGCGCGTGTCATTGCACCGTCACCCGCCCCGCTTAGACGTACCTTGAACCCGCTGAGCGACAGCCCGGCAGGTTCAGAAGCGCCGGGCCGGAGGTACGCCCGGCGTTTTTTTCGCTGCAAGATTCTTACAAGGCCGAAGGCCAAAAAGATTTGTATTTTTAAAGCCTTGCACCAGGCGGCCTGAATCGGACATTCTATCCCCGGAGAGGGAGACGATGGACGGTTCTGTCAGGTTCGCCGGTTTTGTTTACAGTTCACGGGCCGGCTTACAGCGAGATGGCGCCCAGATCCATCTCGGCCCCCAAGCGCGCCAGCTTCTCGAGCTGCTTCTCGAGTCGAGTGGCGGCATCGTCTCCAAGGCGGAAATTGCATCTCGGCTTTGGCCCGAGCGACCGCCCTCGGACGACTCGATCGACCGCTGCGCCTATCTTTTGCGCAAACCCCTGAGGGATGCTGGTTTCGGCGACCTCATCGCCACGGCCTATGGACGCGGCCTTTCCTTGCGGGCGAAGGTCGAGCGGCTCGATTCGAAAGCCGAACCCACGCCTGCGCCAACTGCAATCATCGAAGGGCGTATCCTCGATCTTTGGCAGACGGCCTATGAACTTGCTGGAAAGCGCACCCGGGACAGCTATGCGCGGGCGCAAACGGCCGTCTCGACTGCCGCCGAATTGGATGGCGCCGCGCCGGCGATCTGGTCGCTCTCGGCCGATATCGCGGCGAGCCGCGTTGTTCGCGGGCATTTGCGGCCTGCGCAAGCGGCGGCGATGATCGAGGAGGCGACAGCTCGCGCGCTTGAGCTGTCGCCGCATTTCGCGCCGGCTCTGGCGGCGCTCGGCTGGGCGCGCGCCACGCTCTCTGGCCGGCCCGATGAAGGTTTGGACCTGCTCGACGAAGCGGTCGCGCGCGACGCGAGCTATGGCAAGGCGCGCGTCTATCGCAGCTGGGCGCTCGCAAGCAAGGATCGGCTGCCGGATGCCATCGCCGACGCCGAAGCTGGCCTGAGGCTTTCGCCTCACGACGAGGCTCTGCTGAGCTTGCGGGCGTGGCTGGCGTTCTGCGCCGGCGATCTCCAAGCGAGCGTCGAGCTGGCCCGCCGTGGTTTGGAGCTGCAGCCGAACGGCGGCTGGCTGCTGATCGTAATCGCCATTGTCGCCAGCCTGTCGGGAAAGGACGACGAGGCCCAGAAGGCAGCGCGACGCGCTCTGGAAATGATCCCCGACGATCCGCCGCTCCTCGCCACGCTCGCCTATGTTCTCGCGAGAGCGGGTAGGACCGAGGAGTCCGAGGCCGCGCTCGCCGCCGCGGCGCCCGACGATAAAACGGCGACGCCCTGCCTATTCCGGGCCGCCGCGATATTGGCGCTGGGCCGTGACGCGGAAGCGAGGTTGGCGTTGCTGCGGGCCCGCGATGCGGGCTGCCCATGGTTCGTCTTCGCTCCTTATGATGCGCGCCTCGCTTCGCTAAGAGGTGGTTTGACGGCCGCCGAGCGCTGAATTCCCGAGGACGGTTGAAATCTTCCCCGACGTGCCCTTAATGCCGCGGCCAGGGCCGTGGCGTCGTCGCGGCGCAATTCCGAGGAACGATAAGAATGATCGGTCGTCTTAATCACGTCGCCATCGCCGTCGAGAGCGTGGAAAAGGCGTCGGCGGTTTATCGCGGCGCGCTTGGCGCAAAGGTGTCGGCCCCCGAAACCCTCGCGGAGCATGGCGTCACAGTTGTTTTCGTCGAATTGCCGAACACAAAGATCGAGCTTCTCGAGCCCTACGGCGAGAATTCCCCCATCGCCGGCTTCGTCGCCAAGAACCCAACCGGCGGAATTCATCATGTCTGCTACGAGGTGGCGGACATCCTCGCGGCGCGCGATCAGCTGAAGGCCGCGGGCGCGCGGGTGCTGGGCGACGGAGAACCGAAAATCGGCGCGCACGGAAAGCCCGTGCTGTTCTTGCATCCCAAAGATTTTTGCGGCACGCTGGTCGAACTGGAGCAGGCCTGAAACCATGCCCTTTCCGCTTCCCCTCGCGCTTGCGATCTATGTCACGATCTGGTGGATCGTCTTGTTCGCCGTATTGCCGCTCGGCGTTCGCTCGGCGGAGGAAGCGGGCGAGGAGCTGCCGGAGGGCTCCGACCCCGGCGCGCCGGTCGCGCCCCAGCTCGTCAAGAAGGCCGTGATCACAACTGTCGTCGCGGCCATCGTCTTCGTTCTTGTCGCTTTAGGCGCGAATTACGTCGCTCAGTGACGTTTCCATCTGATAGGGGGTCGCGCGGGGTTGACCCGCCCGACGTCGCCCGGTAGTTGAACGTCAGTCGTGCAAGCGACAAAGGCGAGCGGACCGACCCGCTCGCCAGTGCCGCTGCCATGGAGGCAGCTCTGTTGGAGCGCGTAGCTCAGTCGGTAGAGCATCTGACTTTTAATCAGGGGGTCCCGGGTTCGAGCCCCGGCGCGCTCACCAACAAAATCAAAAAGATGGATAAGCGAGCCTCCCTAGAGTTTTTGTCCTAGGTAGCAAATAGGTAGCATTTTGCCGCTTGCTTAGACGGTCCAACGCTCGTGCGGTTCCGGCAAAGGGCGTTCTTCCTTGCGCGGGTATCGCTTCGCAAGGCTTGCCGACGGTATGCTCCGGCTTCTGACGGAGGAGCGGAAGAACAGCTAATCTGGTGCAATCCGACCGGCGAGTCCGGCAAGAACCCAATTTTTTCGTCAGTGCCCCCCTCGAATCTTCCCCCACCGCCTAGAATCATAGTTAGTTAGAGCAGGAGCCAAAAAGTTGCGCTTTTGGCCAGCTGAGGCCGCTCTTAGAGCGTTAGGCACAACCGACACAGAGCCCACGAAAGATGGGTCGTTCCCAAGGCGATGAGGAGGATACCTATGTCACAGTCAATCCAGGAACTGGTGACCCGTGCTCAAAAACTGGAGATGACACCTTACGAGCGGAGGGAGCAGAGACGCAGCTTCGTCTATGGAAACACTCACATTGAGAACGAACGCATCACGAGGGAGATGGTTGACCAGGTCGACGAGCAACTGGAAATTCGGGTGCAGGCGCAAACGGAGTCCAAATGAGCACCGACCGGCACAGCCATGCCGAACAAAAGAACTTAATTGAAGATCCCGACGAACGTGCAAGACAAGAGGCGCAAAATGGCCTCCTTCAATTCGAACTTTTAGTAGACACCGCAAAGGCCGCCCTTGCAGGATTGGAGCGGGTGGAGCCTTTCAAGCTTAGGTTAGCTACTATCACTCGCCTGCAGGAAATCGCTCTTCGCGGCATACATCCGCTTGCGGGAACTTTCCGCAACACGCCTATATCGATCTCAGGCAGCAAGCATG
>JAMBEQ010000128.1 GCA_024506175.1 Methylocystis sp. | reverse complement strand
AATACGGTGATGATGATTACGCACGACGTCGACGAGGCCGTGCTGCTTTCCGACCGCATTGTCATGATGACGAACGGGCCGCAGGCGACGATCGGCGCGGTTCTGGATGTGCCTTTGCGCCGTCCGCGCGACCGCATCGCTCTCGCCGCGGACCCGGTCTACCTCGACTGCCGTCAGCGCGTGCTGCAGTTCCTCTACGAGAGGCACCGTTATGTCGAAGCCGCGTGAGCAATGGGCGATGAACAAGGAACGCCTCGTCATCATCGGCGCCGGCATGGCGGCCACGCGACTCGTGGAGGAGCTCGTCGCCCGCGCGCCGGGACGCTACGAGATAACGCTCATCGGCGAGGAGCACGCTCTCCCCTATAATCGCGTGCTGCTGTCATCCGTCCTCGCCAGGGAAGCCGCTCTCGACGACGTCGTGCTGAAGCCCGCGCGGTGGTGGCAGGACGCCGGGGTGACGCGCATCGTCGGCCGCAAGGCGCTGTGTATCGAGCCCGGAACGCAGCGCGTCACTCTCGACGGCGGCGAAGCCCTTTCCTACTCCAAGCTCGTGCTGGCGACGGGGTCGCGCGCCGTGCGGCTTCCGGTGGAGGGAGCCGATCTCCCCGGAGTCCACGCCTTCCGCGATCTCGACGACGTGCGGGCGCTTGGCGCGCTCGGGGCCGCACGCCGCCGGGTCGTGACAATCGGCGGCGGCCTTCTCGGCCTCGAAGCGGCATATGGACTCGCAAAGCTCGGCGCGGAATCGACGCTGCTTCATGTCGTCGACCGGCTGATGGAGCGCCAGCTCGACGCCGAGGGCGCCGCGTTGCTGGGTCGTCTCGTCGAGGAGAAAGGCGTGCGCGTGCGGCTTGGCGCGCAGACCACACGCATCATCGGCCGCGACCGGGTCGAGGGCGTTGAACTCGCCGATGGGCAGCTTATCCAAGCCGACGCCGTCGTTTTTGCGGTGGGTATTCGCCCGAATGCCGAGCTGGCGGCCGAAGCGGGGCTCAAAGTGGAGCGGGGCGTCGTCGTGGACGACGGCCTCATGTCGAGCGATCCGAACATTTTCGCTATTGGCGAATGCGCCGAGCATCGCAGCCAATGTTACGGGCTCGTGGCGCCGGCCTATGAGCAAGCGCGCGTGCTGGCGACGAGGCTCGCGGGCGGGGCGGCCGGGTATGAAGGAAGCGTCGTCTCGACCAATCTGAAAGTATCGGGCGTCCGAGTCTTCTCCGCGGGAGACTATCTCGGCGGCGCCGGGGCGTCGCGCATCATCTGCAGCGATTCGCGCATGGGCGTCTATCGCAAGCTGGTGATCGAGGGCGACCGGCTGACGGGGGCCATTCTCGTCGGCGACACCAGCGGCGCCCAGGATTATCTCGAACTTATCCGAACCGGCGCGGATGTCTCCGCCATGCGTAACGCGCTGATGTTCGACCTTCCCAGCTTGAAGGAGGCGGCCTGAGATGTCGGCTGATTTCACGCTCGATCAAAAGCGCTATCTCGAAGGCTTCGCCGCAGGACTTTCTGCTCGCGCGCCCAGCGGCGCGCCAATCCTAGCGCCGGCGAAACCCATGGGGCCGGACGCCGCGCATCTGCAAGCGCAGGATCGCACGATTGCCTCCGGCGGCAAGCTCGTCGATCAGGAAAAATGGAAGCGCGACGAACATCCTTTCGACGCCTATCCGCGCCTCGTTGCGCAGGCGAGGGAAAATGCGGCGCCGAAACCGGCCGATAATTTCCGCTGGCGCTACTACGGCCTCTTCTATGTCGCGCCCGCGCAAGATGTCTATATGCTGCGGCTGCGCATTCCCAATGGCGTTCTTAGCCACTGGCAATTCGCTGGCCTTGCCGATCTCGCCGAACGTTTCGGCGGCGGTTATTTGCACATTACGACGCGCGCGAACATCCAGATCCGCGAGATCGCGCCAGCACACGCGGTAGACATCATAGAAACGGTGCAAGATCTGGGCCTTTGGAGCAAGGGCGCGGGCGCCGATAATATCCGCAACATCACCGGCACGCCGACGGCTGGCGTGGATCCGCAAGAGCTCATCGACACGCGCCCTTATGCGCGCGCGATGCACCACCACATTCTTGCTGATCGTTCGCTCTACGGGCTGCCGCGTAAATTCAACATCGCCTTCGACGGCGCTGGCCTCATAGGCGCCCTGGAAGATACGAACGATATTGGCTTTCAGGCGGTCGAGGTCGGCGCCGGACACGGCCTCGCGCCCGGCGTCTATTTTCGCCTCTCACTCGGCGGGATTACCGGACACAAGGATTTCGCGCGAGACACGGGGGTGATCGTTTCGCCGCAAGACGCGGTGGAAGTCGCGGACAAGATTCTGCGCGTCTTCATCGACCATGGGGACCGAACCAACCGCGCGCGGGCGCGGCTAAAATACGTCCTCGACGCCTGGGGGATCGAGAAGTTCCTCTCTGCCGTCGAAGAAAAGCTTGGTCGCAAGCTGTCGCGCGTTCCAGCGGAGGCGATAATGCCGCGGCCGCGTCAGAATCGTCATGCGCACATAGGCGTTCATTGCCAAGGAGAGCCGGGGTTGAACTGGATCGGCGTTGTTTTGCCGCTCGGCCGATTGACTCCTGATCAGATACGGGGGCTCGCCGATGTTTCGCGCCAATTCGGCGACGGCGGGCTACGGCTCACCGTCTGGCAGAATGTTCTCGTCACCGGTGTGCCGGATGGGCAAGCGCCCGCAGCCGTTGCGGCGATCGAGGCGCTTGGCCTCTCGACGCAGGCCACGCCGACCCGCGCGGGACTCATCGCCTGCACGGGCTCCTTCGGTTGCCGTTTCGCGGCAGCCGACACCAAGCGCCACGCAGCGGAGATCGTCGATCACTGCGAGACGGCGGCGCCGATGGATACGCCGATCAACATTCATCTGACAGGCTGTCATCACTCCTGCGCACAGCATTACATCGGAGACATCGGCCTCATCGGCGCCCGCGTTCGGGTGAATGACGAGGGCGACGCCGTCGATGGTTACCATATCCTTGTCGGCGGCGGCTTTGCCGAGGACGCCGCAATCGGCCGCGAACTTTTTCAGAACGTCAAGGCGACAGAGGCGCCCCAAACCGTCGCCGCGATCCTGAACGCCTATCGCCGCCATCGCCTCGATGAGACGGAAACCTTCGTGGCCTTTGCGCGGCGCAACGACATCGAGACGATCGGCCGTCTCGTCGAGGCGGAGCTTGCGCCGGAGACCTGCTCATGAATCACGCTACGCCCCCGCAGAGCCTCATCCCCGAGTCCGCGCCGTTCTCGCCCGAGCAGAGGTCATGGCTGAATGGTTTCTTTGCCGGCTATCTCGCTCCCGAGAGCGGCGTCGTTACGCCGCTGCCGCCGGAGGCCAATGCGGCGTTATTGGCGCCCGCCGGAGACGCGGACGATGGCGAGGCGCCCTGGCACGACCAGACCCTCGCGCTCGACGCGCGCATGGCGCTTGCAGAGGGCCGTCCGCTACGCCGGCGCATGATGGCGGCAATGGCGCAGCAGGACTGCGGCCAATGCGGCTATACGTGCGAGATCTATGCAGACGAGCTGGCTGCCCGCAAGGAGGAGCGGCTCAATCTCTGCGCCCCCGGCGGCAAGGAGACGGCGCGCATGCTCAAGGCGCTCGCCGCCGAGCTCGATAGCGCCTCCGGCGCTGCAGCCGAGGCGGCGCCAGAGACCGCCGACACGAAGGAAACCCATCCGGGACATTCCCGTGACAATCCTGCGATCGTCGCCTTCCAGTCGCGGCGCCGTCTCAACAAGGAGGGCTCCGAAAAGGAAACCTGGCATATCGAATTCGAGCTCGCCCAAAGCGGTCTCGACTACCGGGCGGGCGACAGCTTCGGCGTCTTCGTGAAGAACGATCTTGGTCTCGTCGACCAGATCGTCGCCATGCTCGGCGCGTCGCATCTGACGCCGGTAAAGGGCAAGACCCTGCGCGACGCCTTGCAATGCGATGTTTCGCTCTCGCCCGCGCCCGATGCGCTATTCGATCTCATCTCCTTCATCAGCGGCGGCGCGGTGCGCGATAAAGCTCGGCGCCTTGCGCATGGTGAGGATCCGGACGGCGACGCGGCGACGCTCGACGTCCTCGCCGTCTTGCAAAAATTCCCGAACGCGCGGCCGCATCCAGAGGCTTTCATCGAAGCGCTCGATCCTTTGCAACCGAGGCTCTATTCCATCTCCTCTTCCCCCAAGGTCGCGCCGGGGCGCCTGTCCCTCACCGTCGACGCCGTGCGCTACGTCGTCGGCAAACGCAAGCGCCTCGGCGTTGCATCCACCTACCTTGCCGAGCGCGTCGCCCCCGGCGAGACGCTGCGCGCCTATGTGCAGCCTGCGCATGGCTTCGCACTGCCGCAGGACCCAGCCACTCCGATTGTCATGGTGGGGCCGGGCACGGGCGTCGCGCCCTTCCGCGCTTTTCTGCAAGAACGCGCCGCGATGGGCGCGGAAGGCCGAAACTGGCTGTTCTTCGGCCATCAACGCGCAGCCTGCGATTTCTTCTACGCAGAGGAATTCGAAGCGATGAAGACGGCGGGTGTGCTCACTCGGCTATCGCTCGCCTGGTCCCGCGACGGCGCCGATAAGTTCTACGTGCAGGACCGGATGCGGCAGTCCGGCCGCGAGCTGTGGGCGTGGCTCGCGGAAGGCGCGCATTTTTACGTTTGTGGGGATGCAAAACGAATGGCGAAGGACGTTGAACGCGCCCTCGTCGATGTCGTCGCGGAATTTGGCGCCCGCAGCATCGACGAGGCGATCTCCTTCGTCGCAACGCTCAAGAAATCCGGCCGATACCAGCAAGACGTCTATTGAGGGTGCGGATGCTCGACGACATGACGAAGACGCTCGTGGAAGAATCGCAGACCAGCGCAACAGGCTCGACTGGAATGGCGACGCGCACAACATGCCCGTACTGCGGGGTTGGCTGCGGCGTTCTTGCTTCTTTCGATGACAACGGCGCCCGCATCGTCGGCGATCCAGATCACCCCGCAAATTTTGGGCGGCTGTGCTCCAAGGGCTCCGCGCTCGGCGAAACGCTTGAACTCAAGGGGCGGCTTCTCTATCCGATGGAACGGAGAAGCGACGGCGCTCTGGCGCGCATCAGCTGGGATCGCGCGCTCGAAAGGACGGCGCAGCGTTTCAAGCAGATTATCAGCGAACATGGTCCCGACGCCGTTGCTGTCTATCTTTCGGGTCAGCTGCTGACGGAAGATTATTATGTCGCCAACAAGCTGATGAAAGGCTTCATTGGCTCGGCGAATGTCGACACCAATTCCCGCCTGTGCATGGCTTCGACCGTTGCAGGACAGAAGCGCGCCTTTGGCGCAGATACGGTGCCCGGCTGCTATGAAGATCTCGATGTGGCCGATCTTGTCGTGCTTGTCGGCTCGAACGCCGCATGGTGCCATCCCATTCTCTTTCAGCGCATCATGCGCAACAAGGAGGAACGCGGCGCCCGGCTTATCGTCATCGACACGCGACGCACGGCGACGGCGGAAGGCGCGGATCTTTTCCTGCAAATCGCGCCCGGGATGGATCAGGCGCTGTTTGCCGGCCTGCTCATTTACCTGGCAAGAACCGCCGCTGTCGACGCCGCCTATATCGACCGCTTCACGAGCGGATTTGACGCTGCGATCAGGAGCGCAAAGGAATTAACCCCTAACATCGCCGCGACAACCGCATTGACGGGGCTGCGCGAAGCGGACGTCGGTAGATTTTTCGAGCTCTTTGCGTCCACAGAGCGGGTCGTGACGGCGTTTTCTCAGGGGGTCAATCAATCGGCGCAGGGATCGGACAAAGTCAACGCCATCATCAACTGCCACCTCGCAACGGGCCGGATCGGCAAACCGGGCGCGTCTCCGCTCTCTCTCACCGGACAGCCCAACGCAATGGGCGGGCGTGAGGTGGGGGGGCTCGCCAATAGTCTCGCCGCACACATGGGTTTCGATCCCGCAAGCATCGATCGGGTTCGTCGATTCTGGAGCGCGCCGAGCGTGGTCGAACATGAGGGGCTGAAAGCCGTCGCCATGTTCGAGGCGATTGCACAGGGGAAAATAAAGGCGTTGTGGGTCGTCGGCACCAATCCGGCCGCCTCTTTGCCAGACGCCGACAGAGCGCGCGCCGCCATGCGCAAGCTCGATTTCTTCGTCGTATCCGACAACACGCGGTCGAACGATACGATCAACAGCGGCGCGCATCTCCTGCTGCCGGCGCAGGCCTGGGGCGAGAAGAGCGGCACGGTGACAAACTCGGAGCGCCGCATCTCACGCCAGCGCGCCTTCCTGCCGTCGCCCGGAGAGGCGCGGCCCGATTGGTCGATCTTCTCGGCGGTGGCGCGTCGCATGGGCTACGCCGGCTTCGACTTCCGCTCTGCTGCCGACGTCTTTCGCGAACATGCGGGGCTTTCGGCCTTCGAGAACGACGACGCGCGCGATTTCGACATAGGGGCGTTGGCGCAGCTCACCGACGCCGATTACGAGGAGTTATCACCGACCCAGTGGCCACATCGCGCCGGCGAGGCGAAAGGACGTCTCCGATTTTTCGGGGACGGAGGTTTCTTCACGCCCGACGGGCGCGCCCGATTTGTCTCGCCCAAAACGCCGTCGATGGCGACGCAGGTCTCAAAACCATTCCCGCTACGGCTAAACACGGGGCGCATCAGAGACCAGTGGCACACGATGACTCGCACCGGCGCAAGTCCTCGTCTCGGGCGCCACCTGCCTGAGCCCTTCGTTGATATCAATCCAGCCGATGCGGCCGAATTCGGGGTGACGCACCAAGGCCTCGCTCGGGTCAGCACGCGATGGGGCGAATGCGTTCTTCGCGCGCACGTCACCGAGGCCCAACCGCGGGGGCATATCTTTGCTCCAATTCACTGGACCGATGAAACAGCTCGGCAGGCGCGAATTGGCGCTCTCGTCGCGCCTTACGTCGATCCGATATCCGGCCAGCCTGAAGCCAAAGCGACTCCGGCGGCTATTGCGCCGCAAGCCTACGCTAGAGAAGGTTTCCTGCTGGCGAGGAAGCCGGTCGCGTTTCCGAGAGGGGAATGGTGGACGCGCGTCGCATTGGCCGGCGCCGTGGGTTATCGGATAGCCTCCGATAGGACCGACCAAGAATGGCTCGCCTTCCTGGCGGAAGAAAGCTCCACCGATGATATGGTCGAGTTTCGAGACGAGCAGACGAGAGCGCTTCGGGTCGCGAGATTCGATGGCGACCGCCCGGAGCTTTTCTTGTCTCTGGGACAAACCGCCCAGCCTTGGGATGCTTCTCTTGCGATCTTTGCTGAGAACGGCCTCGCAGGATCGCAGCGCCGCGCTCTCTTATCGGGGCGGTCTGAAGCAACGAGTGATGATGGCCCGGAGGTGTGCGTCTGCTTCGGCGTCGGCGCCAAAAAAATTCAAGCAGCGATCCAAGAGGGATGCGGAACGACAAACGCGATCGGCGAACGCCTGAGAGCCGGAACGAACTGTGGCTCGTGCCTGACCGAAATCCGAAGCATGATTTTGTCGCAACGCCGGGCTGGCGGTGAATTATAGAGCGTCAGATTTCGACGATAGGGGGCTCTCGCCCGCTTTGTAGGGCGGAAGAAGCCCAGCCAGACAGTAAGAGGGGAAACTGGACGGTTGCGGCGCTGCGATGAAGCCGTCCTTCATGCAATCTATTATGACGCCTTGACAGCATCCAAGCTCGTATTAACTCCCAGCCACGACCCTGGCACTCTCATTATGTGAGTGCCGGGGTCGGTCACGTCCTTATGCCGTCGGATAATTTCTAAAACATCTGTCGGCCTCGGAAACAAGGAGGAAGCCATATGGCGTTCCGTCCCCTGCACGACCGCGTGGTGATCAAGCGCATCGAAGGCGAAGAGAAGACCAAGGGCGG
>JAMBEQ010000127.1 GCA_024506175.1 Methylocystis sp. | reverse complement strand
ACGCGCCCTCCTGCCCCGACATTGCCGCTCTGCCCTCTCGACGCGTCGTTTTCCGCCAGGAAGACCGAGGCTCCGTAGGGGGCGTGGACGATCGCGGTCTGCGGCACGGTAACAAAGCGCTCGGACTTGCCGACGGCGATCGTGACGGAGGCGAACATGCCGGGCCTCAGCTTGCGATCGGGGTTGGCGAAAGTCGCGCGAACTTGAACGTTCCGGCTCGCCTGATCGATCTTCGAGTTGATCGCCGTGATCTGCCCCTCGAAGCTCTGGCCGGGATAGGCGTCGACCGCAGCGGAAACGCGCTGCCCGACATCGAGGCCGTTGAGCGTTTGCTGCGGCAATACGAAGTCGAGATAAAGGATGTCGATCGCCTGCAAGGTCACGATTACCGTGCCGGCGCTCAGATATTGCCCGATGTCGACCGAGCGGATGCCGAGCCGTCCGGCGAAAGGCGCGCGCAGCGTCTTTTGCGCGATCACTGCTTCCTGCTGCGCGACCTCCGCCTTGGCGCTCCGCAAATTTGCGAGATCCGAGTCGACCGTCGCCTGGCTGACGGCCTTAAGCTTCAATTGCGCCTGATCGCGACGCAGGTTGATCTCGTTGAGCTCCGCGGTCGCCTTCAGGGATTCCAACCGCGATTTGTCGGTGTCTTTGCGCAGCTCCAGAAGAATCTGGCCCGCCGCGACGTCCTCGCCCGACTGAAACGAAATTTTTTCGACGACGCCGGAGGCTTCCAGCGCGAGGTCGGCGCCGCTGACCGCCCGAAAGGTGCCGATCGCCGCGAGCGACTGCCGCCATTCATCGAGTTTCGCCGCCGTTACAGACACGGTCTGCGGCGGATTGGCCATGGAGGCGAGAAAGCGCCCGATCATGATCGAGCGAAACGCGCTGAAGCCGTAGAGGCCAGCGAACACGACGCCGACGCTCGCCAGCATGATAAGCATCGGCGACGGCCCCAAGCGGTCCTTCGAAATCGTCCTAGTAAGCATGGGCTGAATCCTCGGCCTGCGCGCGCAAGGCGGCGGCGATCGGCGACATGGAAATGGGATCGGTGGGTTTGGGGCGGGAAGCGGGAGACTCGTCGTCGCGATTCCACCAGCCGCCGCCCAAGGCCTGAAGCAACGCGACCGTGTCGGAGAAGCGCGCGGCTTGCGCCCTCACGCGGTTGAGGCGGGCGTTGAGCAGGCTCTGCTCCGCATTGATGACGGTCGGATAGGTGGTCGAGCCGGCGCGATATTGGATTTGAGCGATGCGGAAGCTTTCCGCCGCGGCCTTTTCGGCGGCCGCCTGCGCACGCAGCGTGGCCGCGTCATGCTTGATCGCCTGAAGCGCGTCGGCGACGTTCTGGAAGGCCGAGAGAACCGTGCCTTGGTATTGGGCGGTCGCCTGTTCGAAAGCGGCGACCTTCGCCTCCCGCTTATGGAACAGTCCGCCGCCGTCGAAGGCCTGGCTGGCGACCGAGGCGCCGAGATTATAAGCCATGGTGTGTGGCGAAAAGAGTTGCGCCGCGGTCAGGGCCTGGCTGCCGCCCGCTGCGGAAAGCGTCAATTGCGGCAGCATATTCGCCGTGGCGACTCCGACGTTGGCGCTCGCCTGATGAAGCTGGCTTTCCGCTGCGAGAATATCGGGTCTTTGTCGCACAAGAGCCGAGGGAAGGCTGAGCGGTAGCTCCGCCGGCAGATGCAGCTTTTCGAGATCGACCGCCTCGCCTTTGTCGGCGTTGGGGAAGCGGCCGAGATAGGCCATAAGCTGATTGCGCGTCTGCGCGCGCGCTTTTTGCAAAGGCGGCAATGTCGCCTCCGCCTGCGCCAGCAGGGAGCGCTCGGAGACGACGTCGGCGAGACTTACGGCGCCGAGCTCGAACCGCTTTTCGAGAATATCGAGCTGGGCGCGATAGTCTGCGACGAGGTCCTGCGTGACCTTGATCTGCTGGGCGTAGGAAGCGTCGGTTATCGCGGCCGAGACGACATTCGCCGTCAGGGCGAGATAGGCGGCCTCCAACTGGAAACGCTGATACTCGGCCGCAGCCGCGTCGCCCTCGACGGTTCGCGCCGTCTTGCCGAAGACGTCGGGCGTGAAGGAAACGGCGACATTCGAGTTGAACAGCGTATAGAGCGTCGAGAAGGAAGAGCCCGAGCTGGACGAACTGCCATATTGTGCCGGGGAAAGCTGCTGACGGAAGACGGAATCAGTCCCGGTCGCGGAGGGCAGGAAGGAGGCCTCGTCGGCCTCCAGCGTTTCACGCGCCTGGCGCAACGCCGCCTCGGCCGAAGCGATGGTGGGATGAGTCCCGACCGCCTCCGCGACAAGGGCGGATATCTGCTTGGAGTGAAAGAGCCTCCACCATTCGCCCGGCGTGTCGCGCCCTAGATAGAGGCGCTGCGCCGCGCCTCCCGGAGTCGGCGCCGAAGGGGTGCTTGTCGGCATTTTTCGAGCATAACCGGCGTCGGTGGGCGCGGCGGATTCGGCGAAATCCGGCCCCACCGCGCATCCCCCGAGGGAGGCGGCGATCGCGCAGGCGACGAACAAGAGCCCGGCCGCTACTGCGGCCTGCGACGCTGGCTCATCCCGGCGAAGCTTTCGCCGACGACAACCGGCAGGTAGCCAAAAAATGGCGATAAAACAGCTAAATACGCGCGCCATTGTCCTCGCTCAAGCGATAAACTGAACCGTTTAGTTCGGAAAATATGCCGCGATGCAACCGCCAAGTCAATGCTATACTGAACCGTGCAGTTCAATTATATCCCTGGCGAACATCGGTTGAGGAATGCAAATTCGCCGCGCTCATCATATTGAAGAGGATCAAGAAACGGTCGGCCGACCGCCTTGGCGGGGGCGACGGGCGCATGCCGGGAGGGAATCTTGCCGATGGGAAACCAGCGACACTTGGATTCGGATCAATCGCAATGAACGAACCAACGCTCATGCCTGCGAACGGGCCGCAGCATTCCGCGGGCCGTAAAGAGGCCCAGATCGTCAATGCGGCGCGAAGCGCATTTCTTGAGCAAGGCTTCGCGGAAACCAGCATGGACGCGATCGCGCGCGCCGCCAATGTGTCGAAAGCTACGCTCTACGCCTATTTCCCTAGCAAGGAAGCTTTATTCAGCCATTTGATCGAGAATGAATGCGACCAAAAGCGCATTCTCTTCACGCCGCCCTCGCTCGAGGCGGGAATCGAGACGGCCTTACGCGCCTTGGGGGCCAAATTCGTCTCCCATTTTCTCGCTAAGAACGAGACGACCTTCTTCCAGGCCATGTCCGGCGAACGCGCGCGTTTTCCGGAACTCTGCCGGCTCTTTTTCAACACGGGGCAAAAGAAGGTGATCGACCTAGTCGCCGCCTTTCTCGAAGAGTGCAGGGAGAAGGGGCTGGTATCCTTCGACGATGGCCATCTCGCTGCGAATCAGTTTCTGAATCTTGTTTTGGCCGATTTGCCGATGCGGGTCGCCCTCGGCCTGGACCTGCCAAATGAGGAAGAGGCCCAAAAAGCGATGGAAGCCGGCGTTTCGACCTTCTTGAGAGCGTTTCAGCGATAGCCGGCCGGCAAGGCTCAAAGGTGAACACGTGGGCGTTGTATCAAGGAGAGCAACCGCTCCCAAGAAATTTTGCGTCAATCGATAAGCCAGAACGTTTGCAACGTAAGCTTATCTCGGATTGGGCGCGGTAACATGACCTGAACTCGCCCGTGAAGAGGAGACTTTCGACACTGCGCCTGTCGCCGACGCCGCAGAATCAGAGCCGGCTTCTGATGGCGTGGGCGCCGAGGGTTGCGCTTCAGAAAAACAGGATAATTATTGCTTGCAGCTTTTAAGGAACCGGGCGATTTCATCCTTGAGCAGGAGACGCCGTTTCTTGAGCGTCTCTAGCACTTCGTCAGTAGTTGGCTCTTCCTCCGATTCGATGCGGTAGATTTCCTCATTGATTTCGGCGTAGCTCGCGGCAAGCTTCCCAAATTGGTGGTCTGTTTTTGAAAGTTGCTCAATCGTCGACGCATCCGTCGAAAACTCGTCAGTCGGCGCGTGTGGAACTCGCATCATGGCGATACGCTCCTATGCAGTCGCCGAACCTCGATAGGGGGCGAGAAACATTAAAAAGCGGCGCTCACTCACTATATGCATTCCGAGCCTCGGCGATCCAAGGGGGGCATCTTGAACTCGTCTTCATACGACGCCGCGAAGCCCCCCGCGGGGGTGCGCGTCTTTCTTGGCGTCAAGATCGCTCCCGACATCTCAGATCAACTGGCCAGTCTGGCGAAAGAGCTGCGGGAAGAACACGTCAGGCTCGTCGCGCCTGGAGATATCCATCTGACCCTTGTTCCGCCTTGGAACGAGACATCGTGCCCCGAGGCGATCGAAAAGGTTGGCCAGATTGTTTCGAAGTTCAATCCTTTTGTACTCGAGCTGCAACATCTGAATTATGGCCCGGAGCTGAAACGGCCCCGCTTATTATGGGCGGAGGGCGCGGCCTCGAATGAAATCACATCCTTGCGGGGCGCGCTCCTTCACCTATTCAATCAAAAAGACGAACGGCCGTTTCTCCCGCATGTCACGCTTGCCCGCCTTCGCGGAAATGGCGCGGCCATTGCTCGCCGACATCCCATCGGCAGAGAGGTGTCATTTACTCAACGGGTTAACTCCGTTGAGCTTTTCCGATCGCCGCCTCCCGGCGCGACGGGCTACCAAATTCTCGCCTCCTCGCCGCTTGCAGAGCGCGCTTCTCCGGCCTCTGACGGCGATCCGGATTAACTGGCGCGGACTGATCGCCATGAGCGATCGCCTCACCAGCGGGGCGGGGCTCTCACGTCTCTTTGTCTTGCCGCCGTAGCACGGGCCATTTCTCCAGCGATTTAGAGAGCGCTTGCGGCGTTCTGTCTCTCACAGGCGTAAATTCCAACGCGGCGCATGTCAGCATTATGAGCGGCCCGTTGGGAGTGAGGCCCGTGGGAATCTTATTATTTCCCGGATACGCTACATTCGCGCGATCGAAAGCGTCGCGCAGCGCCAGCGCAACCCGCGCCTCAGCGTTGAGGGCATGGGTATAGCGATGCACAACTTCGATATCTTCGTCGAAGCGGGCTTCCCTGGCGAGCCTATCGCGCTTGCGGCGGAGCAACCGCTCGAAACGCAGCGCCGCCGCGCGCAACATTCCCGTCTCTCTACTCTCGGTCGGCGGCGCCTCGTCGATCGTGTAAACCACTTGTGCGACGTCTAGTAAGTCGATGAATTCCTGAGCCTCGCACCATGGCGCCTCTGCAGCGACACGCTTGAGTTCTTTCTTGAGATTATCGGCGATGCTTTTCGTCCGCTTTGCATAGACGTCTTCTGGAACATGCGGCATTTGCGGCAGCTCTTGTTTGAGCCCAATACGCCCGGGAAATTGTCTAATGGACCGGCGCAGATCAATCCCCGTTCTGCACTGCGGGTGTTTTAACTACTGCAAGGCTTATCAGAAAGCAGGGAAGCTCGCGTGAGATGGCCCGCCCTTCGTCAAGCCTGCCAAGGGCGCGATGACCCGGAACGCCAGGCGAGCTCAAAACCGGAAATTCGCCGCCTGACATGCTCTCTTGATCCAAACAGTCACGGCTACCACTTAGCGCGTATGAGCGGAACCACGGGGCGCAAATCACTCCCGGCGCCAGCCCATCCGCACAAAGCCGGCGCGCTGAAATTCGGGCGCTGACTCGACGAAGCTTACAGTGCAGCGACAAAGCATGACGCGCCACTTCGATCCTTCTCTGGTCAATGATCCTTTCGATGATCCGGGAGTCTATATTGATTTGGTTTTCGAACGGCGTGCGTTGCTTTTCGATCTCGGAGACGTCGCACGGTTGGCGCCGCGCAAGCTTTTGCGGATCAGCGACGTATTCGTGTCTCATCGGCACATGGATCATTTTGCCGGATTCGATCAATTGCTCCGACGTTTTCTGGGCCGAGAGAAAATGGTCCGCCTTTACGGTCCGTCGGGCACAATCGATGCGGTCGAAGGCAAGCTCTCAGCCTACACTTGGAACCTCCTCGACGGATACGGCGGCAGCCCGGTGTTTCGCATAACAGAGGTCGACCCAACTGGCCGCCAGACGACTGGCGAGTTTTCCGGGCGACGCAGGTTTCTACGCTCCGAGGGTATGACGGTGCAATACAACGATGGCGTCATACTGAGGGAGGCGGGTCTCCAGGTCCGCGCGGCAACGCTCGACCATGGCGTCGACGTGCTCGCCTTTGCCCTCGAAGAACGGGCGCAAATCAATGTGTGGCGCAATAAGGTCGAAGCCATGGGGCTTGCTGTCGGTCCCTGGCTGCGCGAATTTAAGGAGGCGATACTTCGTGGCGCATCGGATGAGGTTCCTATCGAGGTCATATGGGCGGACGGACAAAGGGGGGCGCCAGCGGTTCTTCCTCTCGGCCAGCTAAAGCAGGAGATCATGCAAGTCACTGCGGGACGCAAAATCTCCTACGTCGTCGATTGCGCCTTCACGAACGCAAACATCGAAAAGATCGTTCGGCTTGCGCAAGGCGCCGACATCCTCTTCATTGAAGCGATGTTCCTCCACGCCGACGCCCTGGTGGCCGAAAAACGGCGCCATTTGACGGCGCGCCAAGCGGGGACGCTCGCGCGCTTCGCCTCGGCCAAGCGTCTCGTGACGTTGCATTATTCACCGCGTTACAAAGGGCAGGGCCCTCGCCTTGCCCGAGGGGCGCAAGAGGCGTTTTTGGATCGACTGTGATGCGCCGACGCCGTGCTTCATCACCTCCGCTGCGAGCGGCATGTTAAAGCACTTCAGGGGCGCGGCGACAGCTTTGAAGGACACGCTTTGCACTAAGCCGCCAAATCCTGCTGGCCATAATCGGCTCGGCCGACCTTTCGCTCTTGGCGCGCAAATCTATCAAAGTTCGCGCCGCATCTCTGTTCAAGCCACCATGCCGTTACCCGGTCGTGCCAGGGAACTCGACTATCGCGGGCGTGAAACCCCAGATGTCCGCCTCGCGGGCTCAGCACCGTCTCGATCGCCTGCAGGCGGGGCCAGTCGAGGCCAGTGTATGCTTCAGGCGGTATCCATGGATCGTCCAGCGAATGTAGAATGAGCGTCGGTCGCGTGATTGTCGCGAGGAAGTTTTTAGCTGAATTGCTCTCGTAATAATCCGCGGCATCCCTATACCCGAAACGCGGCGCGACGAAGCGGTCGTCAAATTCGTAGAAGTTGCGCGCCCCGGCGATGGCGCTGCATTCGCTCGTTGTGAGCGCGGCGCCCCTCGCCAGCGCCTCGCGTTTCGCCTCGCGAAGCAAAAAGGCGTGATAGGCAAGGTTGCGCCGGCGCAACATGCGCGCGCAACTTGCGGCGAGATCAAGCGGAGTGGACACCGCCATAGCCGCGAGCACCGGCAAGCCATGGCAGCCTTCGCCCATAAATTTCAAAACGAGATTGCCGCCCAGGGAATGGCCCAGCAGGACGACCCCGTGACGCCAGAACTCGGCCGGCAATTGTTGCAAAGCTGCTGCGAGATCCTCGGTCTTGCCCGCGTGGTAGCGTCCGGTCGAGGTCGCTCTCGATAGCAAAGTCCCTCGCAGGTTCAGGCGAAGCACGGGCCATCCCTCATGCACGAGATGGCGCATGGTCGCGACGATGGCGATGCTTCGCTCGGAGCCGGTGAGACCATGGATGAGCACGACGAGCGGCCGCGCCCCTGATTGCTGCGGAAGATCGAGTCGGGCCGCCAGCCGGTCGCCATCGGGCATAGCGAGCAGCAGCCTTTGCCCGCTAGCGAGATCCGGCTGGCCGCCACAAAGGAAGTTGCGAGTGGTCTGCAGGTCCGCCCCAAGCCAGGGCGCCCGTTCCCGAAACGACGGAATCCCCCGACCCGTCAATGCAGAGCCTCCTCAATGCAAATAGTCGGCTAGGGGGGATTTAGGACGCGGCAACCCAGGGCAAAGTCCTGCCGCTCCTTCTGCTTTGAATTTGCCGCTCCTGCGGTATGTTATCGATGGTGCGGCGGAGATCGCAGCAATGAGCACTCTTACGAAGCTTGCGCTCGGGATGATGGGGCGGTTGCGCCCGAAGCCTGCGAAAGGCGAAGGCGCACCGACGATCAAGTTGCCGCCGTCCAGAAAGGAAGGCGGCGCGCCGCTGATGGTTGCGTTATCTCAGCGGCGTTCGGATCGGGAATTTGCACCCCGCGAGCTGTCGCTTCAAACTCTCTCCGACCTCCTTTGGGCCGCCTATGGCGTGAACCGGCCTGATGGCGGCCGAACGGCGCCCTCTGCGCTGAACGCGCAGGAAATCGACGTCTATGCAGCCCTCCCTTCGGGCGCCTATCTCTACGCCGCCGCCGCCAACATGCTCCATCTCGTGGCTGGGCACGACGTGCGGAGCGTCACCGGCTATCAGGATTTCGTCGACGAGGCGCCGTTGGATCTTGTGTTCGTAGCCGACCACAGCCGCATGTCGCTAGTTCCCGCAGGGCAACGCGAAAGCTACGCTTCGGCCGCAGCCGGCGTCATCTCTCAAAATGTCTACCTTTTTTGCGCGAGCAATGACCTTGCAACTGTGATCCGCGCATGGATCAATCGCGAGGCGATCGCTGACGCTCTGGGACTGAGCCATGATCAGCAGGTGCTACTATCGCAAACCGTGGGATACCCAAAGAGCTAAGACGCAAACGCGATTCTCGCGCGAGCCGCTTTTTTTCGCTCGACCAAGCGGAGCAGGTTCGTCCATTCTGATGCGGGCTGTTCGTCCTTGACGATCGCTCCCTCGAACCCTCGCCCGCCTCTGCAGCTGTTCGAAATCCGTCCCTAGCGCTGCGCATGAAGGAGAAGCATCATGCATTTCGTCATCTCCGCCACCTATGGCCCAACGGATCCAACGAGAGCGATGTTGCCTTTCATCTTTGCCGCTACAGCGCTGCAAGATGGGGATCAGGTGACCATGATGCTCTTCGCCGATGCGGTGTTTTCCGCAGTCGAGGGGGCTGCGTCGAAGCTCATCCCGGTTGGGCCGCCCAATAAGTTCGAGGATGTCGTCGGGCATCCGAAGGCGACGGTGCTCGCTTGTAAGCCCTGCCTCGAGGCGCGCGGACTTAGTGCAGCAAGCGTCGATCAACGGATCAAGCTCGCCGGGATGGGCGAGTTTCATGCCGCGGCGAAGCAGGCGGACGCGCGCATCGTGAATTTCTAGAAGGCCTCATGGTCACGCAGTTCTGCTTCCTTCACGCAGCCGAGCTCGTCACTAAAAGCTTAACAGGCCGCCGCCTGGAACCCACTACCTGGCCTCTTTTCGTGGCTTCGGTGATGACGATACGTCGAGGCGGGGGTCGTGCGACGTTTGGTGCGGCGGGCGCATGTTACGCCCGCTCACCCCTTGATGCAGATCAGCGGCGCGAGAAAGGCGACCTTCTTCGCGAGTCCTGCGGCCTCGGCGCAGTCGACGACCGCCTCGACGTCCTTATAAGCTCCCGGCGCTTCTTCGGCGACGCCGCGCATCGACGGGCTTCTAATGATGATCCCGCGCGCGCGGAGGTCGTCGACGACTTGGCGTCCGCCCCAAGCGCGCGTCGCCTCGTGACGGCTCATGCGCCGGCCGGCGCCGTGGCAGGCCGAGGAAAAAGCGCGTGCTTCGCTTTCCGTCGTTCCCGCCAAAACATAGGAGCCAGCGCCCATGCTGCCGCCGATGAGAACCGGTTGCCCATGGCGCGCAAAGGCGGCCGGTAGGCCGGGAGCGCCCGGACCAAAAGCGCGCGTCGCCCCCTTGCGATGCACGAAAAGTTTGCGCGCTTGGTCATCCACCTCGTGAGTCTCGAGCTTGCAGGTGTTGTGCGAGACATCGAACATCAGCGGTAGCTCGCCGTTGATGAAGAAGCGCGCGAAGACTTGGCGCGTGAGATGGCCGATGATCTCACGATTGGCCAAGGCGCAATTGATCGCCGCGCGCATGGCGCCGAGATATCGGCGGCCGAGTTCCGAGTTAATCGGCGCGCAGGCGAGTTCGCGATCAGGCAAAACTATGCCGTGCTCGGCGGCGGATACCGCCATCTCGCGCAGGAATTCCGTGCCGATCTGGTGTCCGAGGCCGCGCGAGCCGCAGTGGATCGTGACGACGCATTTGTCTCGTTCGAGACCGAAGGCGGCGGCCGTCGCGTGATCGAATATCCGCTCGACTGTCTGCACCTCGAGATAATGATTGCCAGAGCCGAGCGTCCCCATCTCGCGGCGCTGGCGCCCTTTGGCGTGATCCGAGACGGCGGCGGGGTCGGCGCCTTCGACGCACCCATGCTCTTCAATGCGGTCGAGATCCTCGGCGAGACCGAATCCTTGCTCGACCGCCCATTTCGCGCCGCCGTTCAGCATAGCGATCATATCCGGCTCGTCGAGCGTGATCGCACCCTCCGAGCCGACGCCGACGGGCACATGCGCGTAGAGAGCGTCGGCCAGCTCTTCTTGCACCGAAACGACTTCTTCACGCGTCAGCGACGTGAGATGCGTGCGAACGCCGCAGGACACGTCGAAGCCGACGCCGCCCGCAGACACGACGCCGCCGGCTGCGGGATCGAAGGCGGCGACCCCGCCGATGGGGAAGCCATAGCCCCAATGTGCATCCGGCATCGCGTAGGAAGCCTGCACGATCCCCGGCAGCATCGCCACATTGGTCACCTGCTCGAAGACTTTATCGTCCATTTCGGCAAGCAGGCTTTCACTGGCGTAGATGATCGCAGGCACGCGCATCGCGCCGAACGGTTTGATCTGCCAAGCGTTGTCGGAGAGCTTTTGGAAACGGGAGCTGTCCATGGCGCGGAATCCTTCTTTGTGTAATCGCTGGGTTACACATCGATCACGCATTGCGCGCGCCACAGTCCCGGCCGATCCTCGCATACGGCGAGTTCGGTGAATGTGGCGCCCTTAACCTCGACGGCCGGAGCGTGACGGTCGCGCGATATTTTTTCGCCGAAGGCGCGCGCCCTCAGCCTTTCGCCCACGATCGACACATCGAAGGCCGCGAAGATCATTCGCCGTGCAGCCATTTCGTAGACGAGGGCGTTGAGCCAGTCGAGAAGCAGCAGATCAAGACTCTGCGCCTGTTGTTCAATATCGATCGCTTGCTCGAGGCGAACCCCCGCGGGGTCGACGATGGCCGCACACATGGCCAAAGCCGTTTGCGCGAAAGCCTCGGCCGGCGTCGCTCCGAAGCCGCGGACGCCCATGTCGGCCTCGTGCGAGAAATGTTCCCAGCGAGCTGAGGGAGAGCTGGTAGCCGCTTGCGCATTCATGACCGGCTCCGCTTTTTCGCGACGCTCATGCATTCACTTCGCGGGGCGTCCCGATTTAGGCGGCCGGGCTTTCGCTGCGCGTTCCCGGCTACTCAAAGAGATGGGGGGCGCTTGGGACGACGTCGAGACGCGTTTCGCAGCGACGGCGTCGCGATCGAGCTCGAGCATCCTCACAACTCGCCGTTGAGCTGGCATTGGCCGACCGCGACCTTCAACCTCTTGAAATTCCGCGCTATCACACAAACCTCACCCTCATCTGTTTGCGGCGCCGAAATTGACCGTGGGGCTAAATTAGGCGAAGCGCCATTGAATGGCGAAGCGACCTCTTTCCACCAGCAGCGCAAACGCGGCAATGAAGAAACGGGGAGGTTCTCCCATGTGGCGCGAAACGATACGAAACTTCAGCGGGCCCAGAAAGCCCAAACGGCCCGCCGCCTATTCCGAAGGCGAAGACGAGGTTCCGAAACTCATCGAAACTGAAATGGTCGATGTGGAGAGGGAGATTGCCGAGACGGGGAACGAACCGGTCGAACAGGTCGAAACCGACGAAACGGAGCCGCCGAACTTCGAGGAATAAAGGCGCGCGCCAGCTTGCTTCAACGCCGGGGACATGGTGGACAGCCACATTGCCGACTCGCGAAAGAGCTGGCGGCGCGCCTGAAATCAGGGAGGCGTTGCGCCCTTGCCGCCCGTTGCAACATTCAGGACCAAGATGAATGCGCTCCTCCTCCATCAAGCTATTTCTTTGCGGGGATGTGATGACCGGGCGTGGCGTCGATCAGATTTTGCCGCACCCCTGCAACCCGCGTATTTACGAGGAATGCATGGGTTCCGCGGAAGGTTATGTGAAACTCGCCGAGGACGCGCACGGCGTTATCCCGAGACCGTCGCAGCTTTCCTATATTTGGGGCGATGCGCTCCAGGAATTCGAGCGCGCCGAACCCGACCTGCGCATCATCAACCTTGAAACGAGCGTCACGCGAAGCGAAAGCTATTTTCCCAAAGGCATTAATTACAAAATGAGTCCGGAGAACGCCGCCTGCCTGAGTTCCGCGGGCGTGGACTGCTGCGCGCTGGCCAATAATCATGTCCTCGACTGGGGCCGTGGGGGTCTGTTGGATACGCTCGAGACCCTCAAACGCCTGAAAATAAAGGCGGCCGGGGCCGGCCGCTGTCTCTTGGAGGCGTGGGCGCCGGCTGCTTTCGAGATTCCCGGCAAGGGACGCGTCCTCGTCTTTTCCTGCGCCTGCGTCTCCAGTGGAGCGCCAATGAGTTGGGCTGCGA